>JBMYLY010000015.1:0-28157 GCA_049596815.1 Flavobacteriaceae bacterium
CACACATAGGGGTATGTAAATTTCCAAGGCTATCTAAAACTTCAAAATCAGTTTCAGATAAACTGGATACATCTAATGGGAATTTAAAATTAACAGGCATACCATCTATCAGACCTCCTTGTTGATTACACAATAATAGACTTGGTAGTGCATTATCAAGTCCAAAAAAAGCCGACACAAGAGTATCTTGTATTTCTTCTGTAGTATATTCTCCTATACAATCATTTTTAACCTGTTCTTGAGGAGATTCATTTTTGTTACACGACAACAAGATAATTATGATGGATAACCTTAAAACAGTTTTCATTTTAGTTGTTTAATTTTTTAGACCCTAATTATCAAAAAAAGTTTAGATTATTATCATGGAAGCTGCAACTTTGAATCATAGGGACGGCCGAGCGTTAGGAAAATGTCCAGTGGACATTTTTAGCGAAGGAGCGAGATTGCGCGCTGGCAAAATGATATAACCGTTATACTTTTATAGTGTAGCCGTTTTTCTATTGATTATCGATATATCTCATCCCTTCAACACCCTTGCTAAGGATCACATCTACCTTTACATCTGTTCCATTTTCATTTTCAAAATAAACGGTTTCATTTTTTCTGATATAAACTTTAGTTCTACCCTTAGCCCCTAAACCGAAACTTTGAGTTACTTCGCCTGACTTTTTATCCACAGCCTTAACTATAACTGTCAAATTTGATTTGTTGACCAACTCCGCATTATAGTTTTTGTCATTGAATTCCCCCAATAAGAATGTTTGATTGGCTGGAATATTTAAAGGTCGAACAAGAATTAAGATTTAGAAGGATTGTAAATACAAAAAGTAATTTCCTCATATCTTTTTAATTTATAGAAAACTTTTCTTATTTATCGTTACAGTCTAACGAAAGAAATCTACATTTTGCCTAATTCATGCTGCAACTTTGAATTACAGGGTTGGAGCCACCATAGACTGGAGGTCATTTTTAACCTCTTTTTTATATTTACGCTTTTTAAAAATACATAAGCCTACACAATAGACAAAATTTACAGAGTGAAAAAATGGGATTTTCCTCTTAAAGCTAAGAAACAATAAACCCAGGTAAATAATTTGATTACATCACATATTTTTACAAAAAAATAATTGTGATAAGAAAGCGCACTTCTCAATTATATATTTTACAGAGTCTAATTTTATTTTCTATCTCTCAAATTGTTACTAGCCAAGTTTTTGACAGAGTTGAAAATGCTGTTGGACTCGGTGTCTTGCGTGAAAACAATGGCTTTGCCGTAGCAGACTATGACCAAGACAATGATCTTGACGTTTTTGTGGTAGCCTTTGAAGTTGAAGCTCCCAACGCCCCTTCTACTTTTAGCCGACTTTTTAGAAACAACAACGATGGCTCTTTCTCAGATGTTACTGAGCAGGCGGGGTTTAGAAACCTTTTTACAACCAACGATGAACTCAGAGGAACGCTCGCACAACAAGGATACAAGTTTGGTGCTTCATGGGGAGACTACGACAACGATGGTTATCCCGACTTATTCTTAACCTATTCATTGAAAGTCCAATTGTGGCGAAACCTTGGTGATGGTACCTTTGAAAATGTAACATCCTCCTCTGGAATTGCGCCTTCAAATGCTTGTATCAACACAGGGGCAACATGGTTTGATTATAACAATGATGGCTACTTAGACATCTACCTAAACGACTGGAACACATGTGCATCCAATACTTTGTATAAGAACAATGGAGATGGCACATTTACGAACGTGACCGTCACCTTAAATCTGACAGAAACTGAGGCAAGTTACAGCTATGCTGCCATGCCTTTCGACTTGAATCGCGATGGATGGATGGATCTTATCGTAAGTAATGACTTAGAGGATGCAAACTACGCATACATCAATAATGGAGGAATCTCTTTTACAGAAGATGCAGCATCCTATGGCTTGGACAGCGCCATGGATGATATGGGGATTGCAGTAAGTGACTTTGACCAAGACCTTGACTTTGATTTTTTATTCACCGGGATCGATGAAAATGCCCTGATGGTTAACAATGGATCTGGTTCTTTTGAAGAAGCTTCAAACAACTATGGATTGAATCCAACTGGTTGGGGTTGGGGCGTGCGATTTGCGGACTTTGATTTAGACGGCGATGAAGATTTATTCATTGTAAACGGTTATGAGTTTGAAGCGAGAGGCCCCGAACAAAATGTCTATTTCAGAAGTTTGTTTGAGCAAGGCGAAAATCGTTTTGAAGATGCTTCTGTCGAGTTAGGGTTCAACGAAATTTCGGAGAGTGTAGAGGCCATTGACTTTGATTATGACAACGACGGTGATCTGGACCTCATGGTCACTAGCAGTGATCTCCCGGTCATGTTTTACGATAATAAAATTCTAAATTTTGATGACGCTCAACCGAGTCTTTCTTGGCTCAAAGTTCAACTCCAAGGGACTGTTTCCAATCGAGACGCAATTGGTACAACCCTTCAACTAACAACTTCAAATGGCGTAAAAAAACGTTATTACACTGGGGTTGGGTTTTTGGGACAAAGTTTACAAGCTGTACATTTTGGGTTGAATAATGAGGCAAAAATATTGGCACTCCAAATCGAATGGCCTTCAGGAATCGTAGAACAGTACACAGATTTAGACGTAAACCAAACCCTCAAAGCGACAGAAGGCGAAGGGATAGAGGTGCTTAACATTATACCAAGTCAAAAAATTTATGGGTGTACAGACCCCAATTCGTGTAGTTATAATCCCAATGCCACCTATGATGATGGCTCATGTACTTATTTAGACTCGAATGCAATACAGGGACCCGTCCAATCTTCGTTTTTAAACACAGATATATATAGTTACAATCTAGGAAATACATCCGCTAGCCAGTGGACCGTTGAAGGAGGTCATATTGTTGATGGCCAAGGAACGAATTCTATCACAGTGCGTTGGGGGGTTGATTCGGTAGGACATGTGTCTGTGGTGGAGTCGAACGCCATTTGCTCAAGCCTACAAACATCTATACAAGTAGAGTTGGGAACTGAAAACCTTTCTGATGGTATTTCCATAGCAAGACTTTGGAATGAGGTGTTATTGGAGGCAATCAGAGGAGACTTTGCAAGACCTACGATTCATGCCAGAAACCTCTTTCATTCAAGTGTAGTCATGTATGATATATGGGCAATTTATGATCAGGTAGCTATGCCTTATTTGATAGGAAACCAACGCAATGGTTTTATTAGCAAACTTCAAGATTTCACCCCAAACCAGCCCAAAGCAGCGTCATTAGATCGCGCCATCAGCTTTGCCATGTACCGCTTGTTGTCACATAGATTCAAAAACTCACCTAGCAGAGTTTCCACCCAAGAACGGTTAGACAATTTGATGGAAAAGCTAGGATATGACACCACAATTACCACCACTGAATACCTAGACGGAAATGCGGCAGCATTTGGAAACTTTGTGGCTGAGACAATGATCGATTACGGCCTACAAGACGGAGCTCGCGAAGCAACAGGCTACGACAATGCCTACTATGAACCCACCAATCAACCTTTTGCATTGGAAGCAGAAGAGAACCCAACTCTGGCAGATCCAAACCGATGGCAACCATTGGCATTGGATATCTTTATAGATCAAGGGGGCAATTTGGTTGATGGTGACGCCCCCCCTTTTTTAAGTCCAGAATGGGGCAATGTACACCCGTTTGCCCTTAAGGAAGAGGATAAAACCACATTAGAACGTAATGGGGATTTATTTCATGTTTTCCATGACCCTTCTGATCCTCCCTATCTCAGCCTAAATGATAATACCACCAGTAGTGATGCTTACAAATGGGGTTTTTCCATGGTATCGGTATGGCAATCTCACCTCGACCCAAACGACGGTGTTCTTTGGGACATCTCTCCAGCCAATATTGGAAATACGCCTATTGAAACTTTCCCAAAAACCTACGAAGGTTATCCAGACTTTTATCATTTTTATAAAGGCGGTAGCCTGAGCAATGGTCGTGACATAAACCCAAGAACAAACAAAAAATACGACCCAAATATTGTCCCAAGAGGTGACTACACACGAGTATTGGCTGAGTTTTGGGCGGATGGCCCAGATTCTGAAACTCCTCCCGGGCATTGGTTCTCAATTTTGAACTACGTCAATGACCATCCACTGTTTGAAAAACGTTTTCAAGGAGAAGGCCCCGAATTAGACCCATTAGAATGGGATGTTAAATCCTACTTTATATTGGGAGGTGGCATGCATGACGCTTCTATCGCCGCCTGGAGCGTGAAAGGATGGTATGATTACATACGCCCCATTTCAGCCATCAGGTCTATGGCAGCTCGTGGGCAAAGTTCAGACCCAACGCTTTCCAATTACCATGTGGCGGGAATCCCCTTAATTCCAGAATATATCGAAGTGATTCAAGAAGGAGATCCATTGGCTGGTGGCAATAATCAGTATGTAAACACAATCAAACTATATACTTGGAAAGGACACAACACCATAGATGACCCTGATGTAGATCAGGCAGGGGTAGGCTGGATTAGAGCCTCACAATGGTACCCTTATCAAAGACCCACTTTCGTAACACCACCTTTTGCAGGTTATGTTTCTGGACATTCAACTTACTCTCGTGCCGCTGCAGAGCTCTTGACAACTCTTACTGGAGACGAATATTTCCCAGGAGGCATTGGCGAATTTGTGGCAAAAGCCAATGAGTTTTTAGTTTTTGAAGATGGCCCTTCGGTTGATGTTGTTCTCCAGTGGGCCACCTACAGGGATGCGTCCGATCAAACTAGCTTAAGCCGTATATGGGGTGGCATTCATCCACCTGCTGATGACATCCCCGGGCGTTTTATAGGACAGCTAGTTGCTTCCGACACATTTGCGTTTGCAAAACGATTTTTTGAAGGCTTTTACAATGTTCCGAAAGATGAAAAGGAAATTATTGTGTATCCTAACCCAACCACAAACAAACGCATTTACATCGCAAACACTAACCATTCTGATACGATAGCATTGTTTGATTTACTTGGTAGAAAAGTGAACATCAAACAACAAACGTATGACTCGGAAACCAACACAACGATGATTTATGTACAGTCAGCCAATCCAGGAATCTATATGTTACATGTGAACCAATCGACCAAACGAATGGTAATCATTAAAAACTAAATGGCATCATTTGAAGAATATTTTTGTACTTATACTATTTTTAACAAAAGAACAATAACCCAATGATCGCACTTCATATCACAGTTATTGCAACAGGCCTTTTGTATGTAGCCATTTCTAAATACATCAATAAAGAAAATGCCAAATACCTACTCTCCGGCTACAACACCATGTCCAAACCCGAGCAAGAAAAATTTGATATTGTTGGTTATTTGGCTTTCTTCAAACCCTTTTTCTACAACTTGGGGATTTACTCAACTTTTCTGTATTTCATACTTTTTTATACTATAGATTATCAATTCGCTATATGGGCTTGGATAGCCGCACAAATCCTTCCATTGCCTTACATGATTGTAAAAGGAAAGCGTTTTAAAAATAAAAATTGAGCCGAATCAATCTAGTTTAAAATCAGAGCATTAAAATTTGTGCGTATTTTTATCATCGACCAATACATGAAACCAAGATGATGACCACTCGTTCCAACCAAGCTGCCATCGCGATCATTGCAGGGCTTTTCTTTGTATTTGGCTTCATCACTTGGGTCAATGGTGCTTTGATTCCTTTTATGAAAACCATCAATGAGCTGACCGAGGCTCAGTCCTATTTGGTGGCATCCGCTTCCTATATTTCTTTTGTGGTGATGGCTTTGCCCGCTTCTTTCTTATTACAAAAAACAGGCTATAGAAAGGGCATGTCTATTGGTCTTTTCATCATGGCATTGGGTGCTTTGGTGTTTGTCCCTGCCGCCGAGGCACGTACTTATTGGATGTTTTTGATTGGGATTTTTGTACAAGGTGCCGGTATGACCATCTTGCAGACTGCAGCCAACCCTTATATTACCATACTAGGTCCTATTGAGAGTGGTGCCAAACGCATTGCCATCATGGGTATTGCCAACAAAATAGCTGGGGCATTGGGCTCACTGATTTTTGGCGCCCTTTTGCTAAAAGGAATTGACGAAGTCAAAGACAAGATTGGACAGGTCTCTGATATAGAAAAGGCCGCATTACTTGATCAGATGGCCGACAGTGTATTTGTACCCTATGTGGTCATGGCTCTGGTATTGTTTGTGTTGGGGTTATTGATGCGTATGGCCCCACTTCCTCATGTGGAGGCAGTCGAAGAAGACAAAAAAACTCAGGAACACAACCACAAAAAAACCATTTTTCAATATCCACACCTATGGCTTGGGATGCTCACTCTCTTTGTGTATGTGGGTGCTGAAGTGATTGCTGGAGACACCATCATTGCTTATGGCATTGCTTTGGGAATCTCAGCTACCAAAGCCAAATTTTTTACCTCCTACACCCTTATGGCTATGGTGGCTACCTATGCACTGGGGGTGATTCTCATACCAAAATACCTCAGTCAAAAAAAGGCTTTGCAAATAAGTGCCGCACTGGGTATAATGCTTAGCGGATGTATTCTAGCAACGGATGGATATACTTCGGTTTTATTTGTAGCAGCTTTGGGTGTGGCCAACGCGTTGGTATGGCCAGCTGTGTGGCCGCTCACTCTTGACGGTTTGGGAAAACACACCAAAACAGCTTCTGCACTGCTGATTATGGCCATTTCGGGGGGCGCTATCATCCCGCCTTTGTACGGCAGGTTGGTAGATCAAGGCAAAGAGGCATTGGTTTCAGCAGGTATAGACGCTGCGCCTGCCTTAGCCACGGCCGCCAAAGAGAGTTATTACATACTTATTCCCTGTTATATGATTATCTTTTTCTATGCTGTATGGGGACACCGCCTCAGAGACTAAAATACATTTCTGTAAAAGGGTAATAATTTTGAGGACCATCAATCAATAATGCCTATTTTCTTAGCGCGCTCTTCCCATTTTTTTCTAGCGACTGCCTGAAGGTCTTCTACATGGTCGCTCTCATCCACGATTTCTATCCCCAAAAGGGTTTCGATTACGTCCTCCATTGTCACCAATCCGGTAACCGTTCCGTATTCATCAACAACAAGTGCTATATGCTCGCGTTTTGTCATAAGCGTTTCAAAGATTTGCGGTATTCGAGTGTCCCGATTGACCACAATCAACTCTCTTTTAATTTCTGAAAGGGCCATATCCCCTTTTTTGTTGATGATTTCCTCTAGCACATTGTCTTTAAGCACATAACCAGTGATGATTTCAGGATTTTCGCCGTGTATAGGAATTCTAGAGAATCGCAACTTGGGGTTTTGATCAAAAAATTCTTGTATGCTCATTTGTTCGGGAGCGATTTTCATCACGGATCTAGGCGTCATAATATTTCTTACCCTAACCTCATTGAGTCGAACCATATTTTTGATTACTGTAGACTCTTTTTCTTCAATAACCCCCTCTTGCTCGGCAATCTCGGCCATTGCCGAAAAATCCTCACGACTCATCACATCGGCTTCGCCTCTTTTTCCCAAAATCTTGGTAAAAAGTTGAAGAAACCAAAGAATTCCTGAATATCTAAAAACAGGGATAATCGAACTTAAAAAAAGCGCAGTAATCTTGGCAAGTTTTTTCCAGTACGTAGCCCCGAGGGTTTTGGGGATGATTTCCGAAAGCAACAAAATCAGTACGGTCATGATGGCCGACACTACACCCACCATTCCTTCTTCGGAGAACGGAATACCCAACAAATTATAGACCTGCCCATTGCCCACAGAAGAGTAAACCACCTTGGCCTGTACCCCAACCAAAATAGCGCCTACCGTATGGGCTATGGTGTTCAAAGTGAGAATGATGATCAGGGGCTCATCGATATTTTTTTTGAGGTTATCTAGTGTTTTCGCAAAGGTTTCACCCTCTCCCAATTTCAGACTGATATAGGTAGAGTTGACACTCAAAAGCACCGCCTCCAAAATGGAGCACAAAAAAGAAACTGTGATGGTCAACAGGGCGTATAAAAAAAGTAATTCCATAGGTCAAACTACAAAACTAAGATACGCTTAAACACCAAAACTAAAAAAAGAAAAATATAACAAGTTGAACAGTAGAATAATATATCTACATAAATATCCCAATACAGGTGTAACGATTCAGACACAAAAAAAGCATTTGTATAGTAATTGTAGGGCTCAATTTCACATTAAAGTAATATTAATGTGTCATTTTTGAGAAAAATTTAAACAAAAAAATAATTCTTTAAAGAATAATAAAAACATTCATTTGGAAACCAACTTCTTTAAAAATCATTTTCAAAAGCTCTCATTAATATTTTTTCTATTATCGCCAATGTTTGCATCTGCGCAAGTAGGTCAAATTCTATGGGAGGATGATTTCGATAATTTTGATACCAATATTTGGACTAAGGACCAGGGAGACGGCTGTCCTGAATTGTGTGGCTGGGGCAATCAAGAACTTCAGTACTATCAAGACGAAAACGTTTACATAGAAGAAATACCGGGAGAGCCCGGCAATTATGCCCTTGTTCTGGAAGCTCGCAATGAGTCTGCCGGAAATCAGTCTTTTACCTCTGGAAAAGTTACCACCCAAAATAAGCTCGCTGTCAAATACGGGATGATAGAATTCCGAATCAAAGTACCCGATGATTTGTCAAAAGGGCTTTGGCCTGCTGCTTGGCTTTTGGGAACCAATCAATCATCGGATGGTTGGCCTTTTTGTGGGGAGATTGACATGATGGAAATGGGGCATAGCACTACATTTAGAAATGAGCAAGAATTTCCATCGGCCAATGAAAACAACTTGGTAGCCGCCAATCTTATTTTTTATGACCAGGATGCCTGTTCGGATCAAAATCTTACTTGTGCGGCCAGCATCTCTTATGACAAATACTACAACCAACCCTATCATACATCGTCGACACTAACTGACAGGTTTATGATTTATAGAATGTATTGGGACGAAGAACAAATCAGACTGACTGTTGACGACAACGGCTTGGTTCAAAACCTATATACGGGACCTTTTCCTATTGGCGAGAGTACCGCGGCGTTTACCAAACCATTTTATTTGTTGCTGAACCTGGCTGTTGGAGGCAATTTTACTGACGCTGGGACGCCTTCGCAAGTAACCGCTGACCTGCCAGGAAAAATGTATATCGACTATGTACGGATAAAGCAATGGAACGGGAGAGGGGAAGTTTTCACTTCAGAAGAGGTGATGGCCAATGCAGGGGCTAACAAAAAAATTGAACAAGGTGAAACCCTTTTATTGGACGCTTCTGGCAGTTATGGTCCTATATCGAACTATGTTTGGGAATTAGATGGAACGCAAGTTGCCACAACCAAAACCCATGAAATTTCCTTGGATCCTGGCACGTATGTCTTTTCACTAACAGTTAGTGATTCGCAAGGCAATGAAGACACAGACCAATTAAAAGTAACAGTGGGAGGGGCTGAAATTGGAGACGTCATTTGGGAAGACAACTTTGACTCAATTAATGAGGAATATTGGAATATCTCCACCGGAAATGGTTGTGAGGAAGATTTATGTGGCTGGGGTAATCAAGAATTACAAACCTATCAGCAAGACAATGTTTATGTAGAAGAAATCGATGAGGAACCCGGCAACTATGCCTTGGTTTTGGAAGCCAAAGATGAAACAGTAGGAACCAATGCGTTTACTTCTGGTAAGGTGACTACTGAAAACAAAGTGGCCATAAAGTATGGTGTTGTCGAAGTCAGAATGAAGACACCAGACATTGAAAACGGGCTTTGGCCAGCAGCATGGCTACTAGGGATTAACCACCGAGAAGTTGGATGGCCCTACTGTGGCGAGATAGACATGATGGAGATGGGGCATGCAGCTAGTGAACGACAGGCAGAAGGTTTTTCAGGCTCTCCCAACAACTTTGTCCGCGCCAATCTTATTTGGTATGCCAGTGGTGCTTGTGGTACCGATAATCCAAGCTGTGCAGCAAGTATAGCGTATGACAAATATTATACCACACCCTACACACCGTCTTCAGGACTCAACAACAGATATGTAACCTATCGGATGTACTGGAACGAAAGTCAAATCCGACTTACGGTAGTAGATGGTACAAACGAGTACGACTTATACACCAATCCTTTTCCCATTGGGCCTAATGAAGAAGCCTTCAAAAAACCTTATTACTTTTTATTGAATTTGGCTGTTGGAGGAAGTTTTACGGGGTTTTATGGGGCTGATGATATCACGGCGCCTTTGCCTGGAAAATTATATATCGATTACGTTCGAGTTAGACAATGGAATGGGCAAGGAGAGGTATCTTTTTCAAGCGGCTCTATTCTCGCCAATGCCGGTGCCGATATCGTAAAAGAAGATTTAGACAAAGACGGTGTAGAAACTGTCATGCTAGACGGTTCTTCGAGTTATGGCTCCATTGTTTCTTATGAGTGGAGTGAAAATGGCATTGTATTGTCGCAAGAAGCGGTAGCCGAACTAAGCCTTTCCACTGGCGTTCACAACTTGCAGTTAAAAGTAACGGACAGTCAGGGGAACACCTCGAGTGACTACGTAAAAGTAGACATCAGAGAATTATTGTGGGAAGACAATTTTGACACTTTCGACACGAGCGTTTGGGAGCCAGAGTTGGGTGATGGATGTCCGGATTTATGTGGATGGGGAAATCAAGAATTGCAGTACTACACTTCTGAAAACATTTCAATAGCACCTATATCGGGTGATGAGGATAACAACGCACTTGTTATAACTGCTAAAAAAGAAAACAAAGGCGGGAAATCATTCACCTCAGCGCGACTGAATACTGAAAACAAGCTGACTTTAAAGTACGGACTTGTAGAAACCAGAATCAAAGTCCCTGATGATTTGTCTACAGGTCTATGGCCCGCTTTTTGGTTACTTGGAAATAACATTTCCGAAGTTGGTTGGCCCAAGTCGGGTGAAATTGATATGATGGAAATGGGCTATAAAGCACAGGCACTATATGATGAAGGCTTTGAAGGTGCTTCAGAAAATGATGTTGTTGGTGGGAATATCATTTTCTACTCTGATGCAGCCTGCTCAGGTGATAACCCTAACTGTGCTGCTAGCATTGCAAGTGATAAATATTACACCAAGCCCTACAGGTCATCGACTCCTCTGACCAACCGTTTTTTGACATACAGAATGTATTGGGATCCCAATGAAATCCGACTGACGATAGTTGATAATGGCGTTGAGTATGATTTTTACACTGGGCCGTTCCCCTTAGGGCCAGATGCTGAGGAATTTCACGACCCATTTTTCTTTGTGATTAACCTTGCGGTTGGTGGTAATTTCACAGACGCAGCTCAAGACAGTCAAGTCACAGTCAACCTCCCTGGTGAAATGCTGGTTGATTATGTTAGGGTATTCAAATGGAATGGCTACGGAGAAGTTGGGAGTGGTTCAGGTCTTATTGCCAATGCCGGTCCAGACATCATTCAGTGGGACGAAGATGGTGATGGTTTGGAGCTCATCTATTTAGACGGATCTTCTAGTTCACACCATTCTGGAGAGATTGCCTCTTTCTCCTGGACCATAGATGGTGAAGTAGTGGGCGACGAGGCTTTAACCTCACTGACATTGCCAAGGGGAAACTACACTGCTGTTCTCACTATTACAGACACAGAGGGTAATCAAGCAACAGACGAAGTACTTATCACTATTAGCAGCGGAGGTTTGGCACCCATTGCAAACGCCGGCCCGGACCAAAGCGTAGAGGATGACAACGAAGATGATTTGGCCACTGTCACTTTAGACGGATCGTTGTCCGAAGCTGTTGCGGCTCCTATTGTAGGATATAAGTGGTTTTTGAACGACACAGCATTGGCTTCAGGAATCAATCCTACAATCGAACTATCAACAGGAATACATACAATCATTTTGGAAGTAACCGATCAAGATGAACTAACAGCAACAGATGAGGTTATCATAACTGTTATTGACCCTGATAACATAGCGCCAATCGCACAAGCAGGAGAAGACCAAACCATTAACGATGAAGATGGAGATGATCTGGTAGAAGTTTCTTTTGACGGATCGGGCAGTACTGACACGGATGGCACTATTGTGCAGTATTTGTGGAAAGCCAACGGAGAAGAGATTGGAACCCAAGTTTCATTTAACACATCACTATCTACCGGAAACTATGTCATTGAGCTTATCGTTACCGATGATGATGGGACAACAGGCGTGGACAGTCTCAGCCTAACCATTGTAGACCCAGATAACTACGCACCCGTCGCTGAGGCAGGTGCTGATGTCTTTGTTATTGATTCTGACTTTGATGGGGTTGAAGAAATATCACTCGATGCCTCCGCAAGTAGTGACCAAGATGGAAATATTGTTTCTTATACATGGACTGAAGATGGGGTCGTTTTGGGGACAGAAGCGCAACTCCAAGACAGCTTTTCCTTAGGTGAACACAACATTATGCTCGAAGTTGTTGATGATGACGGAGTCATGTCTACAGATCAAGTGATTGTCACCGTCAATCAACTGCCTGTAGCAGCCGCAGGTGACGATCAGACCGTGGTGGACACGGATGGCAATGGAAGTGAGCAGGTAGTTTTGGATGCGTCAGGAAGCTCAGATCAAGATGGTTCCATAACAGCTTTTAGTTGGGCTTATAATGACACAGTGATAGGTACAGAAGCATCTATTTCTTATACATTTGACGTGGGCGTCCACGATGTAATACTTACAATTACAGACAATTATGGTTCTGTAGCCTCCGACGATGTAACGATTTTTATTTCTTCAACAGACAATGATGCCCCCATTGCTGACGCAGGTGCAGACATTAGCTTGTATGCGGATGTCGGTGCAAGTGAACTTAGTATACAACTCGACGGAACAGCAAGTAGCGATTCCGACGGATATATATATAGTTACAGATGGCTAGATGGTCAAACGGAGCTCGCAACAGGGAGCAACCCCGAAGTGAGTTTTACTGTAGGCACTCACGAATTGCAACTAGAAGTCACCGACAACGAAGGGGCTAAAGATTATGATAATTTGATTGTTACTGTAATCAAAAAAGTCAATTTGGCCCTTGAAAAGCCTGTCACTGTGAGTAGTGTTGAAGAGCAATACAGTGGAAACTTGGCTGTTGATGGAGACTATGAAACAAGGTGGTCTAGTTTGTTCGAGGATCCGCAATCGATTTCTGTAGATTTGGGAATGCAGTACACCATTGATCAAGTAGTTCTTTTCTGGGAAGCAGCTTCAGCAAGAGCCTATGACATTCAGTTATCGGATGATGGGACGAGTTGGAACACCATTTACAGTACTACAACAGGAGACGGGAATACAGAAACTCTTGATATGTCAGGTCAGGGTAGGTTTATAAGGATGTATGGTACAAGTCGCAATACAGAATATGGTTATAGCCTCTTTGAGTTTGAAGTTTATGGTGAGGCTGCAGGAGGAGACGACAACACCGCTCCCACTAATTTAGACGCATCTTTGGCATCTACCTCATCAAACTCAGCTACATTTGATCTTAGCGCATTAGACGATTCTGGTTTTGTGCTTTACAGTGTAGAGCAAGGCGGTACTGAACAGCTATTTTCTGGCACTTCAGACGAGGTAACAACTGCTACCTACACAGGATTGGTTCCTGAAACCACCTACCAATTCACCATCAGCGTACGTGATAACGCTGGAAATGAATCTGCTGAAACAGAAACCATATCCGTCACAACACTGCCTAGCCAAAACACCTCTTGTCTAGGCGAATCTGTTGAGGCAACACAAGGTACTTTTGATGTTGGGTATGCCTACAGTTTTGTAACGCAAGGCTCATCGGTAGTTATTGAATTTGAGCTCTTAGACACAAAGAACGGTGCGATTGCTTATCTGTGGAAAGAATCCCCTTTTACAGAAACACCAATGGAAAATATTGGAGGAAAACGATTTAGAGGTGTCGTCGAAAATCTTTCCAATGGTGAAAGCATCAGCTATGCGTGTAAGTTTGCCTTTGAAGGTGGGTTGGCCGTCACAGAGTACATCCAATATACGGTGGGAGACAATTGTATTTCTCCGAACGATAATTATACGCTAGAAGTTATTGATACTAGCTGTATTGGAAGTGAAGATGGCATGTTGAACATCGAGATTAGTGATACCTCAAACAGCTATAAGGTTCAGATGACTGGCCAAGAAGAAATACTTATTGAAAGTGGCGATGCATCTGCAAACATTTCAGGCTTGTCTAGTGGTATTTATTCAGTTTGTTTTACCATTGTGGGCAATAACAATTATGAGCAATGTTTTGAAATTACTGTAGGGGAACCTTTGCCTTTGACCTCTATGATTGGTATGGCCCATAGTGATGGCACCATCGACATGACCCTTGGTGGCAACACACAATATTTTATAGAAATCAATGGCGAAACTCGTACAACAAACGCCAACCTATTTACCACTCAGCTTCAGCCGGGTATGAACACCATTAAGGTATACACAGATTTAGAATGTCAAGGCTTTGTATTGCATGAGGTTTTTGTGCCTCAAACAATCCAATATGCCCCCAACCCCACCAAAGGTAAATTGGAAATTTATGTTGGTGGGCAAGACCGATTTGTGACGGTTGCTGTATATGCAAGCAACGGCTCACTAGCTTATAAACAGCAGCATAATGTCGATAAGCAATCAGGAAAGTTCTACATAGACATCAGTAATGTTTCCCCAGGAGCATATCTGCTAAAGATACAGGGTGAAACCTCCGATAGAACCGTTAAAATTGTAAAAGAATGAAAAAGTTAGTCTTCATTAGCCTTATTTTTTTAGCAGGATGTGGCAATGACACTTCCGAAGATTCTCCATTCGAGCCTGCATCAGCCTTGCTAATTTTACCGACCAACAATGCGCTTTGTGAGACAGGAACAAGTGTTTCTCAAACCCATAGTGATGTCGCTTTCACTTGGGAGCCTTCAGACAATACAGTAACCTATGACTTGACAATACAGAACCTAGAGACCAATGTCACACAGAACTCACTTGGTTTAACAGCGACCAATGCAGTTGTCAAGCTAAAAAAGGGAGCAGCCTATTCATGGGTGATTGAGTCAAAAAACCCCCAGACTTCTAAAAGTGCCACTAGTGCCACATGGAAGTTTTATTTGGCAGGGCCAGGAACATCAAACCATGCACCTTTTCCCGCCGTACTTCTAAGTCCGCAACCAGGTGCTACAGTTGTAAGAAACGACGATGGGGAAATCGATTTTTTATGGGAAGGTGCCGACCCTGACCCTAGCGATGAATTGACATACACGCTATATGTTGATACAACCGATGGCAAGCAAACACCTATCAACACTTTGACCGATTTAAACACCGAGTCTGTTAGCCTAGCAATAGAAGGAGGTACAAAATATTATTGGAGGGTACTGACTTCTGACGGATCTAATAGTAGCTTTTCACAGATTCATACATTTACAACCCAATAGTTTTTTAAACTCATTTGGCCTTCCAAACTCCCCCACTGACAATTTGGGCACAATATATTTTTACACTAAAAGCGCTGTAGATTTCACTTTGTTTTTTTAAATTGGTATCAAATCGATTGTATGCCCAAAGATAAATTTACCCTACCTTTTGTTTTTCTTTCTATCTTATTGGCACCTCTGATTGGTATGCAAATTACTGATGATATTCAATGGTCCCTGTTTGATTTTATTATAATGGGGCTGTTATTGTTGGTTTTGGGTTTTGGCATTCAGTGGATATGGCATCGTAGCTTTAGCACTCAAAAAAAACGCATTTTCATAGTTTTTTTGGTGTTTGCTTTTATTCTTGTTTGGGTCGAACTTGCTGTAGGTGTTTTTGGAAGTCCCCTGGCAGGGAATTAATTTAATTACATTTTTCTCACTTTACGGCTGTAAAAAGGATAAAATATTTACTTATCCTTAATATTAAATTTAAAATTTACTATCTTCGTAAAATAACTAAGCGAAACTACTTATTTCGCAATGCAGACCCGTGTGGACTGGGTCTAACAATAGAGTCGCGGGTGGAGAGAACGCATCCGGAAAAATCGTTACATAAGTTTAATGCCGTTAATGTTTCAATTATGAGCAATGAAGTTATGTTAGCATTAGCACTCAACCAGGGTCATGCCAATGCCCTAGTTGCCGAAGAAAAAAAATAATTTTCTTCAACCGTCAAACGGCTCCAAAGGAGCCGTTTTTTATTTACTTTTATAACCTATTGTGTTGATTTTTATACCTTTACAACATGCGAGACCTTAAATACCTTTTTGCATATACAGTACCATTGTCCGCCTATATTTCTTTTGAATCCTTCGGATTGGGAACCTATACGGCTGTGTTGTATGCCTTTGTGATATTGCCCTTACTAGATGTATTGACAGGAAAAACCGCCACCAATCTAAGCGCTGAGCAAACCCAACACAAAAAAGCCAACAAAATCTTCGACTGGATGCTTTACGTCAATCTCCCTATAGTGTTTGGATTGCTCTATGTAGTTTTTTCTAAAATCATGACCACTGATTACACTACTTCAGAATATGTTGGTCTTGCCCTTTCAACGGGGATTTTGTTGGCCACTAACGGTATAAATGTGGCACACGAATTGGGTCATCGAAAATCATTGATCGAACGCCTGATGAGTAAGGCTCTTTTTATGCCCTGTTTGTATATGCATTTCTACATAGAACACAATTTTGGACATCATTTTAAGGTAGTCACTCCCGATGATGGGGCGACAGCCAGATACAATCAGTCCGTCTATGCTTTTTGGATTAGGTCCGTGAGCAAACAATATGTTGATGCATGGAAAAAACAATTAGAGCTTCTTATAAACCAAGAACAAAACTTTTTTTCTTGGAAGAACGACATGCTCTATTATCACTTGATTCAACCCCTGTATTTGGGAGTAGTTTTTTTGTGGTTTTCTACACACGTAATGTTGTTTGCTTTGTTAGTGGGGATCATATCTTTTTTGTTTTTAGAGTGCATCAATTACATAGAACACTACGGATTGAGAAGACTTAAAACCCCTTCGGGCAGATACGAAAGAGTGCAAACCCATCACTCATGGAACTCCAACCACAACATAGGCAGAATCGTTCTTTATGAGCTCACACGCCACAGCGATCATCATTTCAAATCAGCGAAAAAATATCAAATACTTAACAGCTATCAGGACAGTCCGCATCTGCCATTGGGCTATCCGGCCTCTATCTTATTGAGCTTATTGCCCCCCCTATGGTTTTGGGTCATGAACCCTTTGGTGCCTCAGAACATGAAACCTCAACAATTAGATTAAGTCTAGTTACTCCTCCTTTTTAACTGATTTGTGACAAAAGGCACTTCTAAGTCCCTAGAATTGGGTTACTTTTGCCACTTGTTTAAAAAAAGGGGTTTGACAGCATTTCAATTTATTGACAAAACAAGACGCGCAAATTTTAGAAACGATATTTTATCAGGCATTACAGTAGCCTTAGCCTTGGTTCCCGAGGCAGTAGCCTTTGCTTTTGTAGCAGGTATTTCTCCCATAGTGGGTTTGTATGGCGCCTTTATGATGGGGCTTATTACTTCTATTTTTGGTGGTCGTCCCGGAATGATTTCTGGAGCCACTGGCGCAATGGCCGTTGTCATGGTGCATCTTGTCCGCGAAGGAAATGAATTGGGTGGAAGTGATATGGCGGGTCTCCAATACCTCTTTGCGACTCTCTTGCTAACGGGATTTTTACAAATGAGTGCAGGCTTTTTTCGTCTTGGGAAATTTGTGCGTATGATTCCGCGCTCCGTGATGATGGGCTTTGTAAACGGTCTTGCCATAGTAATCTTTTTATCACAGCTTGGCATGTTCAAAAAAAGTGACTCATGGATTTCAGGGTTTGAGCTTTATACCATGATTGGGCTAGTGGCTTTGACCATGACAATCATGGTGGTCTTACCAATGATTACCAAGAAAATTCCAGCAGCACTTACAGCCATTTTAGCGGTGTCTCTTTTGGTAATTTTTGGCAATTTAGAAACGGAAACCGTTCGGTCATTTATTCAAGCCAATGGAGGAGATGGCATCCAAGCTGGATTGCCCACTTTTCAAGTGCCAATAATTGACTTATCCCTGGGCACTTTACTGTTTATAGCTCCTTATGCCATTATTTTGGCCGCCATTGGGCTGATAGAGTCCTTAATGACCCTGAATCTTATAGACGAGTTAACAGACTCACACGGGAGTGGGAACAGAGAATGTGTAGCTCAAGGTGCTGCCAATGTTGTCAATGGGTTTTTTGGCGGTATGGGTGGTTGCGCCATGATTGGTCAGAGTATTATTAACATCAAATCTGGTGGTAGGGGTCGACTGTCTGGTATCACTGCTGCCTTGGCTTTGTTGGCTTTTATATTATTTGGCTCGACTTACATAGAGCAGATTCCCATAGCAGCCCTGGTGGGGGTGATGTTTATGGTCGTCTTTGGCACCTTTGCTTGGAGCACATTTACCATATGGAATAAGGTTCCTTTTTCCGATTTATTTGTAATTGTTTTGGTAACCGCACTTACCGTTGTTTTTGATTTGGCAATTGCTGTCTTGGCTGGCGTGGTGGTTTCCTCCTTGGTTTTTGCTTGGGAAAACGCCAAACGCATCCGAGCGAGAAAAAAAATTGACCAATATGGGGTCAAGCATTATGAGATCTATGGGCCCTTGTTTTTTGGCTGTGTTGAACTTTTTAACAGCAAGTTTGATGTCAAGAACGATCCCGATGAAGTGATCATTGACTTTAAAGAATCTAGAATTATGGATCAGTCTGCCATAGAATGTATCAACAAGCTGGCGGAAAGATATTTGAAGATTGGCAAAAACATCCACCTTAGACACCTATCCTCGGACTGCACCAAACTGATTAAAAAAGCAGAAAAAATTTGTGAGGTCAATGTATTAGAAGATCCCAACTATTTTGTTGCCATTGATAACTTTCGTCAAGCCCAAAAAAGAGTGTAAGGACAATTATTACACAAATGATTATGGCAACTGATTATTAAAGACATTGCCATTTTATTTTTATTTAAATTTGATTTCCTTTTTTAATAAAAAAACAAAAAATAACTTAACCATATAAACATAAATGAAAAAAAACAAACTCCTTTTTGCAATCATATTTTTATTGCTCGCTTTTACTATTTCATATTTTGTGAATTCTGATGAGGAAACTCCTGAACCTTTGATTTCTGCATCCGAATGGGAAGTAGATTTTTTTGATGATTTTGAGACATTCAATGAGGAAAATTGGCAAGACCAACGAATTTGGGTTAATAACGAGAAACAGTGTTATGTGCCTGATGGTGAATATGGCACCAGAGAAGTGAGTGACGGAACGCTCAAAGTCAAAGTAGTCAATATTGGCGAAAAAATTAGCTGTGACAATATGGACAAACACGGCAATCAACACCCCGACACAGAATATGTGGCGGGAAGAATTGCCTCAAAAAACAGAAAAGAGTTCATCAAAGGCAAATGGACAGCCAGATTAAGACTTTATGGCAATGGTACCTTAAGTATGTTTCCGGCCTGGTGGATATTGGGTGCCCAAAACAATGAACCTCCGGTACAAGAGCCCAATGAAAACATATGTTGGCCTTTAACAGGTTCTGGTGAAATTGACATTTTCGAACACCACGGGGATTACGGAAAGGATCACTATACTACTGGAGCCATTAAAAACTTAGGTGAGTGCGATAAAGGCGACTGGTGGACATTAAGGACAAATGTGCCCGCTACATTAGACGAATATCACGAATATTCTGTCGAATGGGAGGGCAGCGACTTGGTTTATAGATTGGATGGAAAAGAGGTATACAGAAATCAAGGAGAGGGCGACAAATATCCCGAAGCTATGTTTGCGATTCTGAACTTTGCCAAAATCACAGATAGTCCAATGACCGGAGAATGGGTGATGGAGGTCGATTGGGTGAAGCATGAACGCAGAAAATAAAACCAACCCCTTTTAAAAGCAGCTTTTGTTTTATCAGTTTTACATAAGGGATTTTAAATTTAAACTTCAATAATATGGAAATCGAAGATAGTTTACGGTTTTTAGGAATCAAATTGATAAACACGAGCGATTTTTTTGAGTTACTATTGAGACTTGTGCTCAATAGTTTGGTTGTTTATGTTTTGACCAAAAAAATATATATGAAAAGAAATGGGAATAGTTCTTTTTTCTTTGGATACAATGCCATAGCCCTAATCACTTTTTTACTTTGTTTTTTGCTTAGTAGCGTGAAGTTAGAGTTGGGTTTTGCACTAGGTTTGTTTGCCATTTTTGCCATAATGCGTTTTCGTACAGGCACCATTCCTATAAAGGAAATGACCTATCTGTTTGTTACCATAGGCTTGGCAGTCATCAATGCCTTGGCCAATAAGAAAGTGAGCTATGCAGAATTGTTCTTTTCTAATATCGTAGTTGTCTATGGTGTTTGGATGCTAGAATTGTTTTTGCAGAAGAACAGACGAGAAAAAACACAATCCTTAACATTGATTTTGGGAAATATTGAGGAAGCTACTCAATGGGACAACCTGCAAATGACAAAACATTTGGAAAATGTGGTTGGTCAAAAAATTAATGACTACAAAATAAAAAAAATGAATCGCCCAAATGACAGTATGGAAATAACGGTTTATTTTTAAAACTATGATCTCAAAAGTGTTTTTTAGAATTTTAATGGGAGTAGCCATTTTACCCCTAACAGATTTATACTCCCAACAAGAAGACCTCGCTGAGGCTGGGTTATTCGAAAGTTGGAATGCATTTCAGGTAGATTATAAAGCTTCCAAAAAAATTGAATTCCAAGGAGAAGCCCAAATTAGACTGAAAACCTATGGTGACACTTACCACCAGGCATTTGTTGAATTACAGTCTATATACACGCCTTGGAAGTTTATAGAGTTTGGTCTTGGATACCGAAATATTGACGATTTGGATGATAATGGTAAAAAACAGGGCCATGAAAACTTCTATCGCTATCATGCATTTGTCGAGGGCAAGCTCTCCTTTGATCGAATTGATTTCAGTACACGTATACAACACCAAACCAAAAGAGAAGCAAACAACTCACTAAGCAACAAGGAAAATAGCTACTGGCGAACAAAGTTCAACGTGAAATACAACATTCGGAATTGGAAACTAGATCCCAGACTGAGCGCAGAGTTTTTTATGCAAGAACAATTCAGCCCCAGTAATACCTATAACAAGTTCAGAACCTCAATCGGCACCAAAGTCGACTTAAAAAACAAGCAAAGCCTGCTAATCAAATACTTGTATGAGCGGGGCGTTAATCAGGCAAATCCATCTGACTTTCATATTTTAAGTTTACGTTACGGACTTTCAATAAAGTAAAACTTAGTTATAATGCCCTCTTAGCCAATTCATTCGGGCGTCCAACCATATTTTGAGGTAATTGATTTCCTCTTCATAACTGTCAAAGACTGCGGAACTGTTATTCCACATTCCTGTTCCCAAGGTTTGCCATATCTCATAGTTTTGTCGTTGAGAAGCATCAATTAAATGAACATAGCTGTCGATTTTTTCCAAAAACATCTCTTTATTATTATAAAAGAAAGCGTAACGTTCGTTTACTTTATCTCTAAAGTAGGGATCTTGCAAAAGACGCTCAAACCACGGATGACCACTTATGGTATTTCCTTCTGGTGAAAAAGCATTGTTTGGATATGAATTGGCATAATCAGCATTTCCGTAGGACAAATCAAAATCCCAGATAGGCCCCATCTTGATTTTCCCCCCGGGCTCATGATGAAAAAAGACACTTGCATAGCCATAGGCATCTACAGTTTTTCCAATCTCATTGATAAGGTACCAATCAACAAAGCTATCAATATCTATATAAGGGCGATAACCAAGGTTTGGATCTGAAAAATCAGAACCAAAAAGTAAAGACTCAAAGGAGTTAATATGATCCATTATGTAGTTGTATTCTTCACTTCCAAATTCAATACTGGGCTCTTTGATATTGAATATAGTGTCCGTCCACCAAAACTTTTCAGCCATTTTATTTCTAAAAGTAGGCGGCTCAAAATACACATCGTCACCATCAATTCTGTGTCTTTGATCCATCTCTATTAGGTAGCCATTATCCCCAATGTTTACCCTGCTTTTTGACTCTTCCACTTTTTGAGCTAGCAAATAAGTACCGTGTGAATCCCCATTAAAAATTACCTCAACAAATTCACCTGTTGGAGAATAATCAAAGCGACTCATAAGCCCCATATCATATGATATTTTATTTCTGACCATAGATCTGTCCCAAAACTCAGCGAGTAGCACCCAGCGTCTGTCCCCCGGCATACCCAAAACTTCTTTTTTGTCTTCAAACTTGATCTGGTAGGATTTTTTTGGAACTTCTCCTCCCATCCAAGAAGAATTCCCCCTCCCTCTTATGCCAACATTGGTCGGGACTAAATCATCCAAAAAGAGACCTCCATACACACTTGTTTCAGCTATTATATAATCGTCTTTGGAAACAACTTCTTGGCCATTGGTCTCTATATAAACGATGGGAAGTCCGGTGTGATATGAAATCCGAACCTTATAGTCTTTACTGCCACTCAGGTCTTCATTGAAAACAGAGACCACAACTTCTTTCCCAAAATCATTAGAGGTAACCCCATTGGTTTGACTTACTCCATTTACCTCAATAGAGCCTCCTTCAAACTCATAGGTTGCAACCAGTTGATGGATGTTGACTTCTAACGGAACACTAGCTGTAAAGGTTGAGGCTCCATCAAAATCCAACGTCAAATCATTATTCAAAGTTGAATTCAGACTTCTTTTAAAAGATATTTTGGTGATTGAAACATTAGAAAGGTCAATTTCATCTTTTTGACATGAAATCAAAATAAAACAAATGCTTGAAAACACAAGAAACTTTCTCACGATGACGCCATTTTTAAAACCGAATCTAATAAAGAGAAAAATATTTACTAATACTAAAAAAATTAAAAAAAAGGGTATATGAGTTAAAAAATGTTTAACTTTAAAGCCAAAAGACTAAACGTAATATGAAAAAGTTAAAAACGGCTACGGTAGATGTTCGCCAACGTTCCTTAAAGATTGTGGAATATAAACCCAAAACCAACTTCGGCCTACTAAAACGGTATTTTGTTGGTATGCTAAAACGTACTCAATAGATTTCTCTCTGCAAACTAAAGTGTAGAGGGACAGACATAATCCGTTAGCGTAATGCCAGCTTCCTTTATAGCTTTCATCCCCCCATCGACATTGATGCCGTTGTGGATGCCACGGCTTTTGAGAATAGACAGTGCAATCATACTGCGATAGCCGCCTGCGCAATGGGCATAGAAAGAACCGTTTTCGGGAAACGCACTCAAATGGTTATTTAAAACCTCTAACGAAGTATGCGTTGCACCCGGGATGTGTTCAGACAAAAACTCGCCGTCCTTGCGAACATCAAAAACAGGCACATCTTCTTCAATTAATTTTTTTAAATACGCGGCACTTACACTTTGAACGGTATCGATTTCTTTACCGGAGGCTTTCCATGAAGCGATTCCACCTTTTAGATAACCCAACGTATTGTCAAAGCCTACCCTAGACAAACGCGTGATGGTTTCTTCTTCACGCCCTTCAGGAGCGACAAACAGAATCGGGTGTTCGATATCGGCAATCAGCGCGCCTACCCAAGGGGCAAATCCTCCGTCAAGTCCTATAAAAATACTACGAGGAATATGCGCTTCGGCAAATTCTTTGGGGCTTCGCACGTCTAAGACCACAGCGCCCATCTCATTGACAGCCACCTCAAAAGCTTCTGGGCTTAGGGCTTGTGTGCCCTTAACCAACACCTCTTCAATGTCTTGATAGCCGTGTTTGTTCATTTTTACATTGGCCGGAAAATACTGTGGCGGAGGAGCCAAACCATCCAAAACTTCTTGCACAAATTCTTCTTTGGTCATATCGGCACGGAGGGCGTAATTCATTTTTTTCTGATTACCCAAGGTGTCAACGGTTTCTTTCATCATATTTTTACCGCAAGCCGAACCTGCCCCGTGTGCCGGATATACAACAATCTCATCGGACAAAGGCATGATTTTGGAGCGCAAACTATCAAACAAAGTTTCTGCCAATTGCTCTTGGGTCATATGGGCGGCTTTTTGAGCCAAATCAGGGCGTCCCACATCTCCTAAAAAGAGCGTATCTCCAGTAAAAATCGAATGATCTTTCCCTTGCGCATCGCGTAGCAGATAGGTAGTACTTTCCATGGTGTGGCCGGGGGTGTGGAGAACAACTATAGACAAATCTCCTATGTTGAAAACTTGGCCATCTTTGGCTATGACAGCGTCAAAGCTTGGATCTGCATTGGGCCCAAATACGATAGGCGCATCAGTATGTTTGGCCAAAGTGAGGTGTCCACTCACAAAATCTGCATGAAAATGAGTTTCAAAAATATATTTGATTTTGGCATTGTTTTTTTTGGCTTTTTCTAAATAGGAACCTACCTCTCGTAAGGGGTCGATGATAGCAGCTTCTCCTTGACTTTGAATATAATACGCGCCTTGAGCAAGACATCCGGTGTAGATTTGTTCAACAATCATGGGTTACTAATTTTGGACTACAAAGTAAAGAATTTTGGCGGAAACTACCATACAAACAGACTTAGCGTCAAGCCATAGGATAGCATGCTATTACAATGTTTCAGCGCTCAGCTTTGGGATCATAATCTATAAAAAAATGGGCCCATACCGACTTGGCCAAAGCCCCTATGTAGGGCATCAAAACCACCAACACGACAGAGATACTAAAAAAATATGTTAGCATACTTTCTATTCCCACTAGCATCCCCAATACAAAAACCGCTACAGCAACCGCTACACCTATGGCATAAGACACATACATAGAGCCGTAAAAGAAGCTTGGTTCCAGTTTAAATTTTTGGCCGCAAACTCCACACGCATCATTTACCTTATTCATGGCACTCAACTTGTAGGGATGCTTAGTCAACAGATTTCCTTTGTAACATCGAGGACATTTCAAAAAAAGTATGCTACATAGTTTAGAGGAAGTTTTCATATCAAGTTAGTGTGTCACTTTGGATGGTAGATTTTTTGAGCTGTTTCTAACACAGATTTTCGGTCAAAATACATGGGCTTGGTCTGAAAGTTTTGATACATTTCCATTTGGTCATCAAAGTGTGGGGAGTCGGCACGTTCGCTGTTTCCGTAGGAAATCACAGATTCAAAATAGGTTTTTTCTAGAGTAAAACGAACCAAACCAATATAAGACTCTCCGTGAGTGATTTTAATTTTTCCATTCTTATAGGGGACCCCCCGCATGGCTGTAACCACATCGGGAAGTCCAAAGATGGGCAGTTCTTTTTCTCCACGAACCAGTTTTTGAAAGTCTCCAAGGCGCACATCGGTGGTTTTGAAGTGTTTCATCATATATGCTTTTGCCTTCCTTAAACAAGTGTGCAGCAAAACAGGATTGAAGGTTTTTGAAGGCCCCAATTTGTTATAATAACTCCCCAATTGATAGTACAGGACAGCATAAGCACCAGCGCCATAGGAGTCTGCGTCAGCTACACGATTCCAAAGTTGAATGCGCAACAATAACTCTTTGACATCTGGGTAGTCATCAGGATTCATCTCAAACAATGCGTCAATGTTTAGAAAGTTATATTGGAGGGGTGTGGGTAGCGTTCGATCATATTTGATTTTTTTAAAATCTTTATAACTTATGGAGTCTTTGGAGGTCAAAAGGTCAAACAAACGCGTACTTCGGTTGTTGTCATAGGTTTCATAGCCCATCGGCGGGGCAAAATCATCTGGTTTTGGATTTTCTTCCAAGCCGGTAGACCGAAAAGGGCTGTGGTTGGCATTGTACACAAATCCTGCATTGGGCGCAATCACCTGTGGCAGTTCTTCTGTGCTGTAATAAGAATCCCAACGCGTTTTTTGGGTATTACCAGGCACTACCTCTCGCCAATTGTAGCCCATTGCCCGTTTGGGAATTTTCCCGTTGGAAATGTAAAAAATGGTGTCATTTCTATCAGCGTATCCGATGTTGTATCCAGGAATGGCATTCTTTTTCAGAATATTGTAAAAGGCATTGAAGGAAGTTGCTTTGTTCATCATCCACCACTGTTCCAAGGCGTCGATATTGGTGGTGCTTGGGGTGCGTACGGAAAACACGCCTGTTTTGTTTTTTAGTGTCGGTCCATAGATACTGGTGTAGAATTTTTTTGAGATGGGAATGCGAAACCCTAAAAATTTCAGGTACAACTTGGCCCTCTTTTTTTCGAGTTTTAATTCCTGACCATCAACCAGATACACATCTTTTTTTTTGGGGTGCATTTCTAAGGCATACACATCGGCCTTATCGGGATAATTCACAGTGTGTGTCCATCCTAAATAGGGGTTCGCACCTGTGAGTATACAAGGCGCCCCGGGAAAAGTAGCCCCTATAATATTGGTCCCTTCCTCACTGACCAAATGTGCCTCGTACCATGACGTAGGGCCTTCCAATGGCTGATGTGTATTGATGGCCAAATAAGTAGCGTTTTCTCTAGTTTTCACACGACTCAAGGCGATCAAATTGGAACCACGTGTATCATTTTCGATAGGTGGGCTATACAAAGGCAATTTGTTCGCCACAATCGCACCGACAAGCGCATCTGCCTGATTGGAAACAAACAATTGCAATTGCGAATAGGCCAATATCTTTTGGGGTGTCACCGGAAAAAGCGCCTCAACCAGGACCTCATCTGGGTGGTATTTGGCATAGGCATTGAGTCCTTGGGCATAGCCCTCAAGTACTTTAATAAAACCTTCGCTTAAAGAAGCGTAGTGGGTTTCAACCGTTTTTTGAGATTCGATAAGTTGGGTTAAAAAATCGGCGGGTGCTCCTTTCAGCCCAGAATAGGCGCTCAATAAGCCATTGCCTGCTAGGTAAGCCTTTTGGATGGTTTCAAAATCATCCTCAGCATGCGCCCAAGCCAAGCCATAGGCAGTATCGGCATCCGTTTTTCCATAAATGTGCGGAACCCCATAGCCATCACGAATAATTTCTAAATCTTGTGGATTGATCTGTCCGAATCCTAATAGCGGAACCAAAAACCACCCCCAAAAATTTAGCGCTTTCATTGATTTGCAATTTATTCAAATTATAACATAAAATGGTATTGCAAAAACTTCTTTATCTTTAAAACAAAAAATGAAAAATAGAAGAACTTTTTTAAAAGAAGTTTGCCCCACGGTTGCCTTTGCCTTTTTTGGAGTCAGTTTTTTGGAAGCCTGCAGCGCCGACTCAACGGATGAAATTTCTCCGTCTCCGGGTGGTGGAGGCAATAATGGTGTTGGTTCCTCACAGGGCAATGGGTTTACTTTTGCCAATAACACTTACACCATCGACATGACCCACTCCAACTTCTCTAATTTGTCGGAAGTGGGCGGTTGGATGAACGCCCAAAGTTTGGGCATACCTATGTTGTTTTTGCGGGTCAGTAGTACAGAGGTCAATGCTTACACCAACGTTTGTCCTCATGATAGCGTACAGACCTCATGGAACTATCAATCCAGTACCAACCGCTTTAGATGTGGTGCGCATGGCAACACCTATCCGGACGATTGCAACACAGCAGGGACCGATGGAGGCCCTTTGAGTTGTTATACTACCGACCCTATTGACGGCAACACTTTTAAGGTCTATTCGTAAATAGATTTTTGTGATTCAGTGAGATTTTATTGAAAGCAATAAGCTTGCTTTTAGGTCTTGATTACCAAAACAAAGTGTAACTTTGTTGTATATGAAAAAGATCATCATTGTCGGCTCCGGATTTTCCTCGCTTTCTGCCGCTTGTTATTTGGCTCAGCAGGGTCACAAAGTCCAAGTTTTTGAAAAGAATGACACCCTTGGTGGGCGTGCCCGGCAATTCAAAAAAGAGGGTTTTACTTTCGATATGGGCCCGTCTTGGTATTGGATGCCCGATGTGTTTGAAAGTTTCTTTTCCGATTTTGGCAAAAAGGTATCTGACTACTACAGCTTGGACCGTCTCAATCCGGGTTATCAAGTTTTTTTTG
>JBMYLY010000016.1:0-27538 GCA_049596815.1 Flavobacteriaceae bacterium
GCACTATTGATAGGTGTGGAGTACTCCAGGCCTTTAAAAAACGACAACATATTGATACCCATGCCGAAAAAAGCACATACCAACAACCGCAAAAAATCTTTTTTTTCAATTGGATTTTTCGGAACAAATAGCCCTGCCAACCAAAATAATAGGGTGGCTCCTAGCAAACGAATCATGATAAATCCAAAGCCTTGCACATATGTGGGCATCACATCTTTTGCTATGGTGTGATTGAGGGCGTATATGGTGGTGGCTCCAAAGGCAGCGAGCAAAGCCCAAACACGTTTATTCCCCATGAACCGCTTGTTGCATCATTGCGACTGTGTTTTTGGCATTCCCAATATAGTATTGGCCATTCCAAAACAAGACAGGGCGCTTTAGACAGCTATAGGCTGTCAATAAGAGTTTTTTAAACAAGGCCTCATCGAAGACTGTTCCTTCTTTTTTTAAAGCCGCATAAACCTTAGATCGCTTGTTGATTAAGGCTTCATAGCTCTGGGTGATGTCATAAAGTTCCTGCAATTGAGAAGCGGAGATGGGCTGTTGCTTAACATCCTGAAGTTGGGTTTCTTCTGGGAGGTCAAGCTCCTTGAGGATGCGCATGCAGGTGTTACAAGTAGAAAGGTAGATATATGTGTTCATGAAAAGAATTTTCTATTCAAATATCATATTTTTTAACCGAAAAAGAGGGGGGGTTGCTCAAACTTAAATACATTTGCGTTGAGAATCCAGAACAATGGCAAAATCTGATAGTAAATTCAACACCAAAACCATTCATGGAGGGCAAACTCCTGATGCTGCCTATGGCGCGGTAATGCCGCCTGTCTATTTGACCTCAACCTATGCGCAAAGCACTCCCGGAGGACATAAAGGCTACGAATACAGCCGTACCCACAACCCCACACGAACGGCTTTAGAAAAGGCATTAGCTAGCATTGAAGATGGTAAGCAAGGGCTTTGTTTTGGGTCCGGAATGGCTGCCATAGATGCCGTTCTCAAACTGCTCAAACCAGGAGATGAGGTAATCTCTACTAACGATTTGTATGGAGGTAGTTACAGGCTTTTCACAAAAGTTTTTACCCACTATGGCATTCACTTTCATTTTGTCGATATGCAAAATACGGAGCGTATCGCCGAAAAAATCAATGACAAAACAAAGTTGATTTGGGTGGAAACCCCCACCAACCCCATGTTGAATATTGTTGACATCCAGGCAATCAGCAAGTTGCGTGAAGATAAAGGGATTTTGCTCGCTGTTGATAACACTTTTGCCTCACCCTACATTCAACAACCTCTCACATTGGGTGCGGATATTGTGATGCATTCGGCCACCAAATACTTAGGTGGACACAGTGATGTGGTGTTAGGGGCTTTGGTGGTTCGGGATGAAGATTTGGCAGCGCGTTTGGCCTTTATCCAAAATGCAAGCGGCGCCGTTTGTGGCCCCCTAGATGCTTATTTGGTGCTTCGGGGGATCAAAACACTGCATGTACGCATGCAGCGACACTGTGAAAATGGCAAAGCGGTGGCAGCGTATTTAAATCAACACCCCAAAATAAAAAAGGTCTATTGGCCAGGGTTTACTGATCATCCAAACCACGATGTGGCCCAAGCTCAGATGAAAGATTTTGGAGGTATGCTTTCTTTTGTTCCTACGGATAACTCTCTGGAAAGTGCCACCGCGATTGTGGAAAAGCTCAAAGTGTTTACGTTGGCCGAATCTTTGGGAGGTGTGGAAAGCTTGGCAGGTCATCCTGCTAGCATGACCCATGCGTCTATCCCGAAAGAGGAACGTGAAAAATCGGGCGTAGTAGACGGCCTGATCAGACTCAGTGTAGGCATTGAAGACATTGATGACCTTATTGACGATCTGCAACAAGCCATCGGTTGAATTGGCAATATTATTCCTACTTTTAATCCAGAAATCCCCCAATTATGAAAAAAATAATTGAGTCTTTTATCGCAGAAGTGGGCAATCGAAACACCCACGAACCTGAATTTATGCAAGCCGTGAGAGAAGTGGCTGAAAATGTCATTCCTTATATCGTCACTCAGGACATCTATCACGGAAAAAACATACTTATGCGGATGGCAGAGCCTGAACGCGTCGTTATGTTTCGCGTGCCATGGATCGATGACACGGGTGAAATTCAAGTCAATCGGGGTTATAGAATCGAAATGAACTCTGCCATTGGTCCCTACAAAGGAGGTTTGCGATTTCATGAGTCTGTCAACTTGAGTATTTTAAAGTTTTTGGCTTTTGAGCAAGTATTTAAAAACGCACTCACTACACTACCCATGGGTGGCGGTAAAGGTGGCGCTGATTTTAACCCAAAGGGAAAATCAGACGGAGAGGTCATGCGTTTTTGTCAAAGCTTTATGACCGAATTGTTCCGACACATTGGCCCCAATAGAGACATTCCCGCGGGAGACATAGGTGTTGGAGGCCGTGAAATCGGGTATATGTTTGGGCAATACAAGCGACTGAAAAACGAATTTACCGGCGTGCTTACCGGAAAAGGCATCACTTGGGGTGGATCCCTAATTCGACCTGAAGCCACAGGATACGGAGCCGTATATTTTGCTCAAAACATGCTACAAACTCGTGATGACAGCCTTGATAATAAAGAGGTTGTCATTTCAGGCGCTGGCAACGTAGCTCAATACGCCGCAGAAAAATGTATCCAACTTGGCGCCAAGGTGCTTACGCTTTCGGATTCGTCTGGCTATGTACATGATCCCGATGGGATTGATGCAGAAAAACTAGCCTTTGTGATGGAACTAAAAAACACCAAACGCGGTAGAATCGGTGAATATGTAAAAGCCTATCCAAAAGCGTCTTTCCACAAAGGAGAGCGCCCATGGGGGGTTCCTTGTAGCATTGCACTTCCCTGTGCTACACAAAACGAACTTGATGAGGCCGATGCCAAAACATTGACTGCCAACGGTTGTTATTGTGTCAGTGAAGGGGCCAATATGCCCTCAACGCCCGAAGCCATTAAGGTTTTTCATGCACACAAGGTTTTGTATGCGCCCGGCAAGGCCTCCAACGCAGGTGGTGTAGCGGTTTCCGGATTGGAAATGGCTCAGAACTCTCTACGCTACAACTGGACGCGCGAAGAGGTAGACACCCGACTCCAAGACATTATGAAAGACATACACGAATCATGTATCAAATATGGGCATGAGAACGGACATATCAACTACGAAAAAGGAGCCAACATTGCAGGCTTTGTAAAAGTAGCCGATGCTATGCTCGCCCAAGGAGTTGTTTGATGTACGATTTGAATGCGTTATAGCGTTTTACAGTACGTCATGAAAAAACATCTGCGCTTGATTTTGGTTTTGGTTGGTATGGGGCTATCTGCTCAACAATGGCAAGGTTATTTTTCATACAACAATATTTCAGGTGTGACCCCTTCATATGATGGGTTAATCTATGCATATGCGGAAAATGCTGTGTTTTCATACGACCCCCTATCAGGTGAATTACAAACGTTAACCACCGTTGAAGGTTTGTCAGGAGACGACATCAGTACGCTATTTATTCATGACAACCAACTATTTATCGGACATCAAAACGGTTTGTTGGGGATTTATGACTTCACCACAGGTTCCTACTTTTTAGATTCGTCGATTGAGCGCAATCAAACCATTGCAGAAGACAAAAAAACCATCCATCATTTTCAGTTGTTTAAAGAAAAGTTATACCTGTCCACCGGCTATGGAATTTCAGTATACGACCCAGAAAACAAAGTATTTAGGGACACCTATTATTTAGGGCCGGGTAACACGCAAATAAATATAAATCAATCGGCTGTGTATGATTCTTTTTTATATGCTGCCAGCGAAATGGGGTTGTACAAGATAGCGGCAGACAACCCTTCTATCATTCAATCTGATAGTTGGACTCAAATAGCTAGTGGGAATTGGGTAGGTATAGGAATCATCGAAGACAAATTAATAGGAATACAGTCTTCTGGAAGCAATACAACGCTACAAGCCATTGATGACGCCTCCACTATAAAAAACATCAACGGCGTATTGGTGTCTCCTAATTACTCCGGAAATCAATTAGCACTTACTTTTAAAGATAAGATTATCACTGTTGATAGAGTACTAAATACCCAACAACTCAGCAGTACTGCAGATGTAGGCGTGGGAGCATTTACATCAGCAATCTTGATGAATGGCAAAGTCTATTTAGGAACTGCTTCAAATGGCTTAATACAATGGTCTGGAAGTGAAATGATTGTTGTCAGCCCAGAGGGCCCTTTGGTCAACAATGCCTTCAGCATTACCTTAATTAATAGCCTTCCTTGGGTCTCTCATGCCAATTTAAATCGTTTTTACACCCCAAAATCCCCAACAAACATTGGAATCAGCAAGCTAACACCCCAAGGTTGGAGTAGCATTGGTTATGAAGAAATGTTTGGCGCAAAAAGTATCGCGCGTTTGGTACAGGACCCAAACCTTCCCAATACCATCTATGCCTGTTCCTATCAATCAGGCATACTGGTCATTGAAGATGAGGTACCCCAAGTATTGTGGAACGAGACGAACAGCGGATTAGAGAGTCTAACGTTTGGATCCTACAGCATTCGTGTAGGAGATGTTGCTTTTGATTCTAAAGGCAATCTGTGGTCCATTACTGCCCTAGTGGAAAATGGCCTTAAAAAACGATCCTCCAGTGGCAATTGGACATCTATTGATTTGATGCCTGTGTTGGTAGATATAAGTGACAAAAACGGATATTCCAATATCGAGATTGCCGCAGATGACAGTATGTTTTTTGGAAGTATCAGTGCTGGAGTCATCGGTTTCAAAGAAACGAATGGAAGCTCCAACTTAAAAAAAATAGGAGTTTCCAACAACCTCCCTACAGAAGATGTCCGCGCCTTGGCGCTTGATGCAGACAATCATTTGTGGATAGGCACAACCGAAGGGCTGCGGGTACTCTACAACGCCAGTCGTTTTTTTGAAGATGAGGAAGTTCAGACTCGAGAGATTGTCGTAGAGGAAGGAGGCAATTTGGGTGAGCTGCTCAGCAATCAATTCATCACCGCCATTAAGGTAGACGGAAACAATCAAAAATGGATTGGTACAGCAGGTTCTGGGGTGTTTTTGTTTTCGGAAGACGGCACTGAAACCCTACACCATTTTACCAAAGAAAACAGCCCTTTGCCCACCAACTCCATTCGAACTATAGCCATTGACGAGCAAAACGGCAAAATTTACTTTGGCACACCCAGCGGCTTGGTTTCTTTTCAGGGCAATGCATTTGCCGCTAGTGAGAATTATGACCATATTGAGGTGTACCCCAATCCCGTGAGGCCCAATTTTACAGGAAGATTAACCATTAGAGGTCTACAATCGGACAGCAATGTAAAAATTACAGATATCAGCGGTCATTTGGTCTTTGAGACACAGTCAGAGGGGGGTAGCATTCAGTGGGATTTGAAAAATTTTAGAGGAAATCGTGTCCGTACAGGCGTGTATCTTATTTTTGTCAGTGACCGAGATGGCACAGAAAGCGCTGTCGAAAAAGTCATGATAGTCAACTAATGCTTGTCAACACACCTGCCATTGTACTGTCCAAAACCAATTATGGAGATAGCAGCCTGATTGTAAGATGCTATACCCATGTTTCTGGGATCAAATCGTATATTTTAAGAGGTGCTAAATCCAAAGGCAAAAAGCAACTTGGATTGTATCAGCCTCTTTCTCAAATTGAAATCACCGCACGCCACAAAAACAAGGGAGGGCTAGAACAGTTACAATCAGCCAAAATTCACATTCCCTACCAGAGCATTCCATACGAAATAGACAAACTGTCTGTGGCTTTTTTCTTGAGTGAAGTACTCGAAAAAGCCCTTCGTGAAGAGGAAGCCAATCCAAACTTGTACAGCTTCCTTGAAAACAGCTTAAACTGGTTTGACACTCATGAAAAGACAGCTAATTTTCACATTCTTTTTTTGTTGCAGCTCACCAAACATCTTGGGTTTTTTCCTGATATAAATACCCTTGAACATGATTTTTTTGACATTGAAAACGGGCAATTTGTAAACCACAAGGGCGCGCAAATTGTGTCCGAAAAAAATATAAATCTTTTGCTGAAGCAGTTTTTAGGCACAAAGTTTGATAACATCCAAACCGTATTGGTTACGGGGCAACAAAAAAAACAACTGCTTTCTATTCTTATGCATTACTACAAAATACATGTATACGGTTTTTCTACGCCTAAATCTTTAAATGTGCTTTATGAGGTTTACGGCTAATTATTGGGTGTTGGCCTGGGGCCTTTTTTTTGTTTCCCTTTGTAATGGACAACAGATTCAGGTTGTAGATGCTATCACAGGGGTTCCCATTGAAGATGTACGTGTCTATACAGATGCCCAACAATCGCTGACGGATCAAAGCGGTTTTTTCTCTTTAGACGGGATGAAAAAAAATTCAAAAGCATACATATCCCATATTGGATATGAATCCATAACCCTGAGCATCAATGAACTTTTGAAAAGAAATCGAATTCGCCTCTATCCGGATACACAACAGCTACACGAAATCGTCCTTTCAGTTGCCAGGAGCAAGGACGAAAGAAAAAGAGTTTCTAAACAAGTAGCCATCATCGGACAACAAAATATTCAAGAGCTAAGTCCCAATACCAGTGCCGATGTGCTCAATGCGGCATCGGGAATACGCATCCAAAAATCTCAGGGAGGGGGTGGTAGTCCTGTAATACGCGGGTTAGAAGCCAACCGCATCCTTTTGGTGGTAGATGGGGTGCGCATGAACAATGCCATCTACCGATCCGGGCATCTCCAAAATGCCATCACCATAGACCCGCAAACCCTTGAAAGAGCAGAGGTAATCTATGGTCCTTCATCTGTTGGGTATGGTTCCGATGCTTTGGGTGGGGTGGTTCACTACTACACCAAATCTCCAAAAATTGGAACGCAAAAGCCCTGGAGCTTTGGTTTGTCAAGCGGTTACGACACACGCCATTTGCATGCGGTCAATCATATTGACATCACCCACAGTAACAGTCGATGGGCTAGTTTGAGTAGTATAAGTTTTTCAAAATTTGGAGACCTATACATGGGTAAACAACGCAATCATGGTTACAGCGATTGGGGTCTTGTGCCTACTTATTCTAGGAATTCAAGAACACGCTTTTACGAATCGGAATCGCAAAATGCAGACCCTAACCTCCAGCGCAACACCGCCTACAAACAACTAGACATATTACAGAAGTTTGTTTTTCAGACCGAAAATGACAACCAGTGGATGCTAAACATGCAATACTCCACCTCATCAGACATCCCTCGTTTTGACAAACTTTCCGAAAGTCGCGATGGAAAATTGCGCTATGCTGAGTGGTATTATGGTCCACAAAAGCGCCTGTTAGTATCACCTAGATACGCCTTTAGTACCTCCTCAAAATGGCTGCGTGAAGGCACCATCACATGGGCTTATCAAAATCTAGAAGAATCCAGGGTCAAAAGAAAGTTTGGAAATTTAGAACGTGAGAGTCAGATTGAAAACCTGGACGTGTACAGCTTAAATGCCGATTTTTCGGCGCACGCCAAGCCTGGGAAGAAAATCGCTTATGGTTTTGAATTTACCCACAACCGAGTGCGTTCTAATGCTTATAGCCAGACCTTGGAGGTTGTTGAGAACAGCATCAGCGGGCTGGGTTCTAAAACGCCCATTCCGACCAGATATCCAAGCGACGGCAGTACCTATACTACCATTGCTGCCTATGGCGACTATCGTGTTGATTTAACAGAAAAAAGCACTCTAGACGCAGGACTGCGATTTACCCACACCCGCCTGAAAGCTGATTGGAAAGACCAAGCGCTGATCGATGCGCGTTTGGATATGGCCCAAAATCAAAACAATGCCCTAAATGCTTCTTTAGGTTATGTGTTTCGCCCTTCCTCACAATGGGAGTGGCGCGCTGTTGTGGCAAGCGGGTTTAGGGCGCCAAACATTGATGACATCGGAAAAATCAGAGAAAATCATGGAAGAATATCTGTGCCAAATCCCGATTTAAAACCCGAATATGCTTATACCGCTGATTTGGGGATCACACGATTTTTTGAAAATAGAAAAGCCTATATACAACTCAATACCTACTACACCCTTTTACACAATTTCATAGGTCGTGACGACTATTTTGTTCCCTCAGATATCTCTACAAACAGCGACGAAACCATCTTATTTATGGATGATGAAGTTATTACACAGGCCAATGTAAATTTAGGAAAAGCCAATCTCCGTGGGGCAAGTATGAGTTGGTCATTAAAACCCCTAAGAAAATGGCGTTATTCCGGAAGTGTCAGCTACACCTATGGGCAAATCAATAGAGACAACATGCCTATGCCCTCCATTCTTCCATATTTTGGAAACCATCAATTGGTGTTTGGCCATCAAGATCTTAAAGTAAGCGTTTCACATTATTTTTCGAGCCGTAAAAACCCTCATGATTACAGCTGGGGTGGAGAAGACGGATTGGAAGAAACCCCATTAATCAATCCAGAAGCCACAGAGCTTGTAGACCGCTTTGCAGGAAGCCCGGCTTGGAGTCGCTTTGACATGAGCGCCCACTACAAGCCTGATCCTTCAATGACACTCAGTGCCCATTTGTACAACATATTTGATATACATTACAAAGAATTTGCCTCAGGAATTTCTGCCCCCGGCCGCAGCCTGATGTTGCGCATCGACTACGCATTTTAGGTTCAATATTTTTTGGTTGAAAATGGTTACTTTCGCAACTTATTGCGACAAGATGAAGTTTCCTTCGTATTCAAACTTGGATCTTCCAAAAATTTCACAAGAAATTCAAGACTTTTGGGAGCAGCAGATGACTTTCGAAGCCAGTGTGCACACTCGAGAGGGGCGCCCTCACTACGTCTTTTTTGAAGGCCCGCCCTCTGCAAATGGGCTTCCGGGCATCCACCATGTGATGGCTCGAACCATCAAGGATATTTTTTGTCGGTATAAAACCCAAAAAGGATTTCAGGTCAAAAGAAAAGCCGGTTGGGATACCCATGGTTTGCCCATTGAGTTGGGGGTAGAAAAAGAACTGGGCATCACCAAGGAAGACATCGGAAAGACCATTTCTATTTCTGACTACAACGACGCCTGTCGCAAAGCCGTGATGCGCTACACAGATGTTTGGAATCGCCTGACCAAGGAAATGGGGTATTGGGTAGACATGGACGATCCCTATGTGACCTATACTCCCAAATACATGGAATCGGTTTGGTGGCTACTTAAACAACTTTTCGATAAAGGACTCATTTACAAGGGCTACACAATACAGCCCTATTCTCCCAAGGCCGGGACAGGTTTGTCCTCACACGAATTGAACCAACCCGGTTGCTATCAGGATGTCACAGACACCACTGTCACCGCGCAGTTTAAGGCTGTCCAAGAGAGTCTTCCTCAATCCTTGCAAGGGTCTATTCCTCTGTTCTTTTTGGCATGGACGACCACCCCATGGACCCTGCCTTCAAACACCGCACTCACTGTTGGGCCCAAAATTGATTATGTGGTTATTCACACGTTTAACCAATACACCCACCTTCCCATTCGTGTCGTTTTGGCAAAAGCATTGGTCGAAAAACAAATGGGCAACAAATACGAGGCAGTAGAAAATGCAGACGCCCTGTCTGACTATACTGTCGGTGATAAAAAAATTCCCTATTTCATAGAAGGGCAATACAAGGGGGCAGACTTTATTGAGGTTCGTTACGAGCAACTTTGGTCTGAAGCGCCCCTTCCGTATCAACACCCAGAAAATGCGTTTCGTGTTATCGGTGGTGATTTTGTGACCACTGAAGATGGAACAGGAATTGTACACACCGCTCCCACTTTTGGTGCGGATGATGCCTTGGTTGCCAAGCAAGCAAGTCCGGAAGTACCCCCTATGCTTGTCGAAGATGAAAACCAGCAACTTGTCCCCTTGGTCGATTTACAAGGGCGTTTTAGAAAGGAATTAGGGTATTTGGGTGGAAAGTATGTAAAAAACGAATATTACGAAGACGGCAAGGCCCCGGAAAAATCGGCCGATGTTGAAATTGCCATCCGTCTCAAAGAAGAAAACAAGGCCTTTAAGGTCAAGAAATATGTACACAGCTATCCCAATTGTTGGCGTACCGACAAGCCTGTGCTTTATTATCCCTTGGATTCATGGTTTGTTAAAGTAAGTGACCAAAAAGAGCGCCTGGTTGAGCTCAACAACTCCATCCATTGGAAGCCCAAAGCCACGGGTGAGGGCAGATTTGGAAATTGGTTGGCCAACGCCAACGACTGGAACCTTTCACGATCCCGTTTTTGGGGGATCCCACTTCCCATTTGGCGTACTGAAGATAAAGATGAAACCAAAATCATCGGTTCGGTCGCTGAGCTCAAGAAGGAAATAGAAACCTCTATTCAGAAGGGACTCATGGCAAGCAATCCGTTTGCAGATTTTGACCCAAAAGACATGAGTGATGCCAACTACTCGAGCGTAGACCTCCATAAAAACATCGTTGATGACATCGTGCTTGTGAGCGAGCATGGCAAGCCGATGTACCGAGAATCTGACCTGATAGATGTGTGGTTTGATTCAGGTTCCATGCCCTATGCACAGTGGCACTACCCCTTTGAAAACAAAGAAAAAATTGACCAAGGATTGTCCTTTCCGGCAGACTTTATTGCAGAAGGGGTCGATCAGACAAGAGGGTGGTTTTATACCTTACACGTAATTGGCGGATTGGTCTTTGACCAAGTGGCCTATAAAAATGTGGTTTCCAACGGGCTTGTATTGGACAAAAACGGGCAAAAAATGTCCAAACGATTGGGCAATGCTGTAGATCCCTTTGAAACCTTACAGACCTATGGGGCCGACGCCACGCGTTGGTACATGATTAGCAATGCCAACCCCTGGGACAACCTAAAGTTCGACTTGGAAGGCATTGCCGAAGTGCGAAGAAAATTTTTTGGCACCCTATACAACACCTATTCCTTCTTTGCTCTATATGCAAATATTGATGGTTTTACATACAGCGAGGAAAAGGTTCCATTAGACCAACGCCCTGAAATCGACCGTTGGATTTTGTCGGAACTCAACAGTCTCGTTCAATCGGTAGATGCTTTGTATGAAGACTATGAGCCTACCAAAGCGGTGCGACTGATTTCAAAGTTTGTCATCGAAGATCTAAGCAATTGGTATGTTCGCCTGAGCCGAAGACGTTTTTGGAAAGGGGTGTATGAGCAAGATAAAATTGCAGCCTACCAAACGCTGTACAATTGTTTGGATACCGTAGCCAAGCTGATGGCGCCTATTGCACCTTTTTACGCAGATCGTCTGTACCAAGACTTAGACCGCACCACACAGAAAGAAAATGTCTCATCTGTACATTTGGCCTACTTCCCAAAAGCAAGTGTTGATGTAGTAGATAAAAGCCTAGAGCAAAAAATGCAACGCGCACAACAAATTGTTTCCTTGGTTTTGTCGTTGCGTAAGAAAGAAAAAATCAAAGTTCGTCAACCGCTTCAAAAAGTATTGATCCCCGTGATGGATGCTAAGGAGCGTATGGAAGTAGAAGCCGTTTCTGAGTTAATCGCAGCAGAAGTCAATGTCAAATCTGTTGAAATTTTGGATGACGCCTCGTCTATTTTGGTCAAAGAAATCAAACCCAATTTTAAAACACTTGGTCCCAGATTTGGCAAAGACATGAAGGCCGTAGCCCAATCCATCAGTGCATTTGATGCAGAACAAATTGCAATTATTGAAAAAACAGGGTCTATTAAAATTAATATTAACGGGAAAAACACTATTTTAGATTCTTCAGAAGTGGTCATTCGCTCAAAAGACATTGCGGGTTGGATGGTGGCTTCGGAGCAAGGAGTGACAGTCGCTTTAGACATTACATTGACAGAGTTGCTAACACTTGAAGGCATTGCTCGAGAATTGGTCAATCGCATTCAAAACTTGCGCAAAGACAAAGGTTTTGAAGTAACCGACAGGATTGATGTTGAAATCCAGCAAAGTGCCGATTTGGAAAAGGCCATTCTTGCCAATGAAGCCTATATAAAAAGTGAAATCCTTGCCGATAATATTAAAATTGTAAACGACATAAACAACGCAGACACGTTGGCGTTTGATAAGATTCAAACCCAAGTGCGCATAACCAAAATTGAGTGATATGAAAACAAACGAAGCAAACCGCTATTCAGACAAGGCTCTTCAAGAGTTTAGGGCGCTCATTGATGAAAAAATCACCAAAGCACAAAATGATTTAGAGCTTATCAAAAGTGCTTACATGAATGATGGGAATAATGGTACGGACGATACTGCACCCACTTTCAAGGCTTTTGAAGAAGGGTCAGAAACCATGTCTAAAGAAGCAAACACCCAGTTGGCTATTCGTCAAGAAAAGTTTATCCGCGATCTTAAAAATGCGCTTATTCGTATTGAAAACAAAACTTACGGGGTTTGTCGTGTGACCGGTAAACTAATCAATGCTGAAAGGCTCAAACTTGTGCCACATGCTACCTTGAGCATAGAGGCCAAAAACATGCAGAAGTAAAACAAATGACGCACAAAAAAGCGTTGTGGCTTATTCTTGCCATTTTGGTGCTTGACCAATGCAGCAAAGTGTATATCAAACTCAACTATCCGCTTACACTTTACGGTTCCGATGCCATCGTGGATTGGGGATGGTTCCGCCTGCTGTTCATAGAAAATAAAGGAATGGCATGGGGTGCAAAGATTAGCGATTTTTTACCTTTTATCTCAGAAGATACCGGTAAGCTTATGCTTACAATTTTTCGGGTTGGGGCTGTGAGTGTGATTGGTTATTTGCTTTGGGACGCCCTGAACAAAATGCAACACAAACTGCTTTTGGTTGCGGGTTCGCTCATTTTTGCTGGTGCCGTTGGCAACATCATCGATTCTTTGTTCTACGGATTGCTATTTTCAGACAGTTATGGTCAGATTGCCGAATTTTTACCCGCTGATGGAGGCTATGCACCTCTGTTTTTTGGCCATGTGGTGGACATGCTTCAATTTCCGATGTTTACTTGGGTTTGGCCGGAATGGCTCCCGTGGATTGGAGGAGATTCATTTACCTTCTTTCGGCCTGTTTTCAACCTCGCCGACACAGCCATTAGCACCGGAGTGGGCATTGTGCTGGTATTCAACAAAAAAATATTTCCAAAAAACTAAAAGTTGTAGACCTCCTTGGGAGTGATACATTGATCAAGCCGTATGTCATGCTCAGACAAGCCTTCTATCTTTGGCCCTACCTCGAAATACGAGAGCCCCACAAAACGGCAATCATCTCTGCAAGACGCCAAAAACCGATCATAGAATCCCTGACCATAGCCCACCCTGTGCCCATATGTGTCAAAGCTCAATAAAGGCACCAACACCATATTGATTTGATCAGAAAAAACCTCGTCTTGCGTGATGGGTTCAGGTATGCCATAATTATTGTTGTGATAAGAAGTGTTTGCCTCGATGCGCCAGTGACGCATGACCTTGGTGTCAAAATCAGTCGTGGAAGCTATAACTGTTTTATTGACCGCCCAAAGTGACTCAATTAAGGGCCAAGTATTTACCTCAGTTTGTTTGGCAATGGGCAAAAACACATGGATGACAGAAATGCTACTTAGATTAAATGACGAAAATTGTAACTCTAATTGCTTTTGCAGCGTTCTGATTTGTGAGGGTGGTAAATCATTTCGCATTTGTCGGTAAAGTTTGCGAAGGGAAGCTTTGTCCATGTGGGTTTTGAATACAACACAAATAAAATAATTAATTTCGTTGCATGCGGCAAGAAGCCCTAAAACTTCATATCAAAACCTTACCCCAAGCGCCCGGGGTCTATCAATATTATGACGAAAATGGGCGAATTATTTATGTGGGCAAAGCCAAAAATCTCAAAAAACGTGTTGCCTCGTATTTCCGTAAACAATTAGACTCTAGAAAGACCCGCAACCTTGTTCGCAACATTCACGAGATTAAGCACATCGTAGTCCCCACAGAGTCAGATGCCTTGATACTGGAAAACACTTTGATCAAAGAGCATCAACCGCGGTACAATATATTGTTGCGCGATGACAAGACCTACCCTTGGATTTGCATCAAAAAAGAAGCTTTTTCTAGGGTATTTACAACAAGAAAAATCATCAAAGATGGTTCGGAGTACTTTGGGCCTTTTACCAATTACAAAACGGTACGTTTATTGATGAATTTGATTCATGAATTGTACCCATTACGGAATTGCAACTACGACCTCAGCCCAAAAGCCGTTGAAACGCGCGATTATAAAGTGTGTTTGGAATACCACATTGGCAATTGCCTGGGGCCTTGTGTGCAAGCCCAAACATCGGCTGATTATGACATGCAAATAGATGAAATAAGAGCCTTGCTAAAGGGAAATTTTGGGGAACCCATTCGTGGATTTAAACAAAAAATGGAACAGGCCGCGGAAATGTTACAGTTTGAAAAGGCACAGAAACTTAAGGACAAAATCGATTTGTTAGAGCAATATCAATCCAAGTCGGCAGTTGTCAGTGCGTCTGTCAATGAAGTGGATGTGTGTACTTTGGTCTCTGATGAACAAACGGCATTTGTCAATTTTTTACAGGTGGCTTATGGTTCTGTAGTTCGGTTTCACAATATGGAACTCAAGAAAAAACTGGATGAAAGCGACGAAGAATTGTTGCGTATTGCGGTGGTGGAATTGCGTCAACGGTTTTCGTCCAAGTCCAAAGAGGTGATTATGCCCATCGCCATCGATTTGGGAGAGGCCGTAAAGGTAGTTGTCCCTCAAAAAGGCGAGAAGAAAAAACTGCTCGATTTGTCTTTGCGCAACGCCAAGCAAGGGCGTTTGGAACAGCTCAAACACATCAAAATCACCGACCCAAACCGGCACATAGAAAGGCTGATGAGCCAAATGCAAAAAGATTTGAGGTTGACCGAGGCGCCACGCCACATCGAGTGTTTTGACAACTCCAATATTCAGGGAAGCAACCCCGTGGCTGCCTGTGTGGTGTTTAAAAATGGAAAGCCCGCGAAAAAAGAATACCGCCACTACGGCATCAAAACCGTGGAAGGTGCCAATGATTTTGCTTCTATGGAAGAAGTGGTTTTTCGCCGCTACAAAAGACTTCTCAATGAAGGAGATGAACTTCCTCAATTGATTGTGGTTGATGGCGGCAAAGGACAGTTGAGTGCCGCCCTAAAAAGTCTGGATGTTTTAGGATTGCGGCATAAGATTGCCATTGTGGGTATCGCCAAAAGACTCGAAGAAATCTATTACCCCAACGATCCCATACCACTCTACCTAGACAAACGCTCTGAAACCCTGCGTATCATACAACAACTGCGCAACGAAGCCCACCGATTTGGCATTCGTTTGCATAGAAACAAAAGAAGCAAAGGAGCAGTCCAATCTCAATTGGATCAAATTCCGGGCATAGGAGAAAAAACCATTGTCAAGCTGCTACAAAACTTTAAATCGGTCAAGCGTGTGACAGCAGCGACCGAAATGGAGCTGACAGATGTGGTCGGAACTGCCAAAGCCAAACAAATTTTTGCCTACTTACATCCAAATTCATGAAAAAAAAATTTCTATACACATTGCTTTGTTCTGTCACGATCGCTTTGGGTCAGCCCCACGACCTCAAAGTAGGTTTGGTGTTGAGTGGTGGAGGCGCCAAAGGCATCGCCCACGTAGGGGTACTCAAAGTAATTGAAGAGGCCGGTGTGCGAATTGACTATATAGGCGGGTCGAGTATGGGTGCCGTGGTCGGGGCACTATACGCAGTGGGCTACTCTGCAAGTCAAATAGAGGCATTGCTGCAACAAACCGATCTAAACCAACTTATTGCAGACCAATATCCCCGTCGTGCTATGTCATTTACAGAGAAGGAAGATGCCGAGCGATATGCACTGACACTCCCCTTTGATCGATTTCGAATTCAATTCCCTGACGCCCTTTCAAGAGGTCAAGATGTCTATAACCTTTTGGTGCAATTGCTCCACGAAACCCATGGTATTCGTGACTTTGACAAACTTCCCATCCCCTTCTACTGCACTGCTACCGATATTGAGACCGGCGAACTCACTATTTTAGACAGTGGGTTTTTACCTTTGGCTATAAATGCCAGTAGTGCGCTGCCCACCCTTTTTGCGCCTGTAGCCGTTGGTGACAAATTGTATATAGACGGAGGGGTGGCTGACAACTTCCCCATAGGCCATATGCAAACACAAGAAGTAGATTTCATAATTGGTGTCGATGTGCAATCTGCTCTGATTGAAAAATCTCAGTTGCGATCTGCCGCAGATATTATGCTGCAGATTAGCGGCTTCGAATCTGCTGCACAAATGGAGCAAAAAAAAGCAGCGACCGATCTCTATATACATCCCGATGTAAGTGCTTTCAATCTGTTGTCGTTTGAAGCCAAAAATACCTTGGTGCAAATTGGACATGAAGAAGCCACGCACTACAAAGCTGAGCTATTATCCATTGCAAGCCGACAAGCCAAAGCCCCAAAAAAGCGGATTGTAAAACCTATCGCTCAATCCTTAACTATTGATAAATTACAAATTCCCGATTTGGCACATTTTGGACGGAATTACCTCAACGGCAAATTGAGGTTCAAAACTCCGGGCGCTATGTCCTATAAAACCTTTTCTAGAGGATTGACCAATCTGGCCGCCACTAACAATTTTAAAAGTTTTCGATATACACTTGACCCTAGTCCTTTAGAAACAGTGATGAGTCTTAACTTGGAAGAGGTTCCCAATGATTTATTTTTGAAATTGGGCGTTCATTACGATGACCTATACTTGAGCTCGGCCTTGTTTAACCTCACATGGAAACATGCCTTGTTTAAAAACGATGAACTTTCGTTGGATATGATATTCGGAGACAATGTACGCTATCAGTTCGACTACTACATAGACAAAGGTCTGTATTGGAGTATCGGTTTACACTCACGGTTAAATCAGTTTAGCAGTGACATTCAGCAACCCTTACCCTCGTTGCCAACCCTAAACTCTGGGACAATCATGCGTTACTGGATTCAAGAAAATGAATTGCTATTGGGCACCTTGTTTCGTGAGACTTTTAGGCTCAATATTGGAATCATGCACCAACACATCACACAGCGCACAAACTTGATTGACTTCCGCACCAATGATTTTTTTTATATTGAGGATTCTGACTATTACAGCTTTGAAGGCGCATTGGGTCTTGACACACGCGATCATATGCACTATCCCACCAAAGGGGGTCACTTTAACGGAAACATCCAAGCATATTTTTACAAAAATTCCAGGCGTTTTGACACCCTACCTGACCCCTATTTTATTGCTCAAGCCGATATGTCAATGACGAAAAGTCTCACTTCAAACTTATTCTTTACCATAGAGGCTTCTGGTGGATTTACTGTCGATGACCCACAAACAGATACCTTCGATTTTGTGCTGGGAGGCTATGGGAATCATTATGTGCTCAATCACAAAGCCTTTTTGGGCTATGCCCCTCATGCACTTTCAGGCGATAGTTATGTGCAAGCCCGCTTTGTGCTGGATTACAACTTTAACAACAAACACCATATGTTTGCTAAAGCCAACTTTGCCAGAGTTGGAAATGATATTTTTACAAACAAGGCCTGGTTGCCACCCCCAGACTTTTCGGGCTATGCGCTTGGCTATGGGCTCGATAGCTTTTTAGGGCCTTTGGAGTTCACTTGGTCCTACAGTCCTGAGGTGAAAAGAAGGAGAATATATGTTAATATTGGCTGGTGGTTTTAACATAAATTAATGCCAAATGAGTGTATGGAATGTTTATTTTTGCCACGCATGACGCTGCTCCGAAATTTTGTGCTTCTTTTTGCTTTGTTTGGCTCCATCGAAGGGCTGACGCAAAACTTAGATACTGAAAGCATAGACAACCACAAAAGAATTGTTTATCAAGAAAAAGTCGGTGATGCTTTTCAGGGAGGTGAATGGTTTCGTTTTCGAATCCACTATGGTTTTTTCAATGCAAGCTACGCCACACTCAGTGTCAAAGACACTATTTATCAAGGAAGACCGGCCTTTCATGCTTCCGGAATAGGGCGCACTACCGGCTTGGCGCGGCTTTTCTTCAAAGTTGACGATTATTACGACAGTATTTTTGAGCAGGACATCGTGCGGCCGCTACATTTTATTCGTAATATCAACGAGGGTGGTTACACAAAGCATGTGACCATAGATTTTGATCATGCCAACAAAGTTTGCACCGTAAACAACCTGAAAACTTCGGCCTTGAATGTGGCTTCTATTGAACCCAATGTACAAGACCTTATTTCTGCTTTTTATTTTTTGCGTAATCATTTTGACATCAGCGACATTGAAATTGGAGAATTTGCTGCCATAAATATATTCTATGACCTGAGTAATTTTGTGTTTAAGTTCAAATTTTTGGGTAAAGAAAAACTGAATACTAAATTTGGCGTGGTTTCTTGCTTAAAATTCAGACCCTATGTAGAATCAGGGCGGGTTTTTAGCAAGGAAGAAGGGTTAACCCTATGGATAAGCGACGATGAAAACAAAATTCCCATTCGCCTCACAGCCGATTTGCGAGTAGGCTCAATAGATGCAGATTTGGATGCTTTTCGCGGTCTTAAACACCCATTTAAAATCATTGTAAATGATTGATCGAACATACATTTTGGGTATTGTATTGGGGCTTTCCCTATGGAGTTGCTCAAACACAAAGCCCGAACCGCCTTCAGAAGTCGCTAACCCACCAGAAAAAATCATAGAGTTTGGTTATAATCTCAATGATTATCAAGTGGTGCGCGACACGGTGAGAAGAGGAGATAGCTTTGGTGCTATATTAGAAAAACAAGGTCTGTATTATCCGCAGATATACAACATCAACCAAGTAGCCAAAATAGCCTATAATTTTAGAAAGATTCAAATCGGCAAACCTTACACTGTGTTGTGCCGAAAAGATTCTCTTCAAACACCTGAGGTATTTGTCTATCAGCCCAATGCCGTCGATTATGTGGTGGTCAACTTGCAAGACTCTCTATGGGCCCAGAAAAAACAAAAAGAAGTACGTTTGGTAGAGCGTGAGGCTTCAGGTGTTATTATGAGCTCCCTTTCAGAAACTTTGGATGACCAGGGCATCACCCCATTGGTAGCTTATGACTTGTCTGACATCTATGCTTGGACCATCGATTTCTTTCGGCTGGAAAAAGGAGATCGTTTTAAAATTGTATTTACGGAAAAATATGTGAGTGATTCCATTTTCGTAGGCCATAACCGCATACACGCAGCCTATTTTGAACACAGAGGTAAGCCACTATATGCCATCGAATTTGAATCAGACTCGGTTCGAGGCATCACAGAATATTTCGACCAAAATGGTAAAAATCTTAGACGTGCTTTTCTACAAGCGCCTGTTCAATTTTCAAGAATCTCGTCCCGATACAATCTCCGTCGCAAAATCGCTTATTATGGAAAAGTACGGCCCCACTATGGAACCGACTTTGCGGCACCTGTGGGCACACCCATCCGAGCAACCGCTGCAGGAACGGTAACCAAATCTAGCTACACAAGAGCCAATGGCAACTATGTCACCATCAGACACAACGGCACCTATTCTACCCAATATTTGCATATGAAAAAAAGAGGTGTCAAAGTGGGGCAATATGTCCAACAAGGGGATTTTATCGGCACCGTAGGCATGACAGGTTATACCTCAGGCCCGCATGTCTGTTATCGATTTTGGAAAAACGGAAAACAGGTAGATCCGTTTAAAACAAAACTCCCCGAAGCCAAGCCCATTTCGCCCGAACTTAAAACCATGTATATGGCCCATATGAGTCCTTGGAAGGACAAATTGGATTGTATATATTTTGAAGAACAAGAAAAGGAAACACATGCCATTACCGAAAATCAACCCAACACAGACAAAGGCTTGGAAGAAGCTGGAAGCACACCATAGAGAAATTCAAGACACCAAGCTGCAAAGCTTGTTTGAAACGGACAGCCAAAGAGGCGCCCAATTCAAAATAGAATGGGAAGATTTCTATGTGGATTTTTCTAAAAACCACCTCAACGCACATACCCTTGAACTTCTTGACCAACTCGCGCAAGAATGTCAATTGTCTACAGCCATTGAACAGTATTATGGTGGAGAACGCATCAATGTCACTGAAAATCGAGCGGTCTTGCATACGGCCTTAAGAGCAGATGCATCAAAGCAAATATTGTTTGACAATGAAAATGTGGTGCCCGAAGTCCACATGGTATTAGACAAAATAGACCGTTTCTGTGCATCTGTAATTGATGGAAAAAAACTTGGTGCCACAGGGAAAAAATTTACCGATGTGGTAAATATCGGGATCGGTGGTTCTGACCTTGGGCCCGTAATGGTTACCGAAGCTTTGGAGCATTACAGAAACCACCTCGGTTTGCATTTTATATCAAATGTAGATGGGGATCATGTACAAGAAATACTCAAAAAGGTAGATCCCGAAACCACCTTGTTTGTGGTGGTGTCCAAATCTTTTACCACCCAAGAAACCCTTGCCAATGCCACCACAGCTAAAAAATGGCTGACAGATGCTCTGGGTACAGATGCGGTCGCCGCTCATTTTGTGGCCGTTTCGACCAACCTGCCCATGATTGATGCTTTTGGTATCGACCCTGACAATGTTTTCCCAATGAACGATTGGGTAGGTGGGCGTTTTTCTCTTTGGAGTGCCGTGGGCCTAACCATTGCTTTGGGAATAGGACCCAAACATTTTAGATCCCTACTGGAGGGGGCGCGAAAGATGGACGATCATTTTGCTCAGAAACCCATCAAAGAAAACATTCCTTTGGTCTTGGCGCTGATTACCATTTGGTACAACAACTTCTTTGGGGCAGAAAGTGAGGCCATTATTCCCTATGCCCAATACCTCCACCGCCTTCCTGCCTACCTGCAACAAGGCATAATGGAAAGCAATGGCAAAAGCATTGATAGAAACGGCCAGCCTGTGACATATCAAACCGGAAACCTCATATGGGGTGAACCCGGAACCAATGCCCAACACGCCTTTTTCCAACTTATTCACCAAGGTACCAAAACCATTCCTGCTCATTTTATTGGTTTTAAAAAATCGTTGTTTGGATACGAAGAACACCACCAAAAATTGATGGCCAATTTCTTTGCCCAAACCGAGGCCTTGATGCAAGGAAAGTCAGAGACCACCGTGCGGGAAGAAGGCGTAGAAGAAGTCTTAGTACCGTTTAAAATCTTTGAAGGAAATAAGCCCACCACCACCCTATTGATAGACAAACTCACTCCTGAGAGTTTGGGTAAATTAGTGGCCATGTACGAACACAAAATTTTTGTGGAGGGCATCATTTGGAACATATACAGCTACGACCAATGGGGCGTGGAACTTGGCAAGCAGCTGGCAAATTCAATCTTAAACGAATTACAAAGCGGAAAAGAAGGCCAACACGATAGTTCTACCTACAATCTTTTAAGTCGGTATAAGAGTTGACGATTTATTGTAATACTGTTAATAATATGTTAACAAAGGCTGCTCCAAATTCAGTAAATTAGCTTCAATTATTAACTAAACTAATTATGAAAAATTTCTTTATTTACACATTTGTAAGCTTGTTTTTTGTGGGGTTACACGCACAAGAGCAAGACACAATTGTGACAACTGACCTTGATGAGGTTGTTGTACTAGCTGGGGTAATTGACTTAGCCAAAGACAGGCAGACACCTATTGCTGTTAGCAATATAACTGCGCAAGAAATCGAGAGAAAAGGGTCATCATTTGACCTCATAGAAGTGATGAGGTCAACACCTTCTGTTCAGATTAATCGAGGTGGGGGATTTGGTGACGGCTCTATGTATTTAAGAGGGTTTGACCAAACCAATACTGCATTCTTGATCAATGGACAGCCTATCAATGGGGTTGAGGACGGAAAAATGTACTGGTCCAACTGGAGTGGTATGATTGACATTGCTCAAGAAGTAGAAATTCAGCGGGGTCTTGGATCTTCGAAGCTGGCTATTTCTTCTGTCGGTGGTACGGTGAACATTGTTACTAAAACTGTAGATACTAAAGCCGGAGGTTTTTATAAGTCTATGGTTGGGCACAACAATTATTTCAAAAACTCATTGTACCTATCTACCGGATTGAATGACAAAGGTTGGGCTTTTGCTATGCTTTTGGGTCATTGGAGCGGAGACGGATACATGCAATTTTCAAAAGGGCAAGGTCAAACCTATTATTTTTCTGTGGGTTATAAGCCTAATGAAAATAATGTCTTCAATATGTTTATCACAGGTGCACCTCAGTGGCATGGGGCTGGTGGAGGTGAAAGTCTTCAAACATACCTTGATCAAGGAACCGAATATGCCGACTGGGGTGGTGTTAGAAACAATGAAATTTATCCCGGAGGAAGAAACTTTTATCACAAACCTATTTATAACTTAAGTTGGGACTGGACTATCAATGACAACAGCTCCCTATCTACCGTTCTTTATGGTTCTCATGGTAGGGGTGGTTTTGCATACCAAGAAGGTAAGTTTTACTACACTGACCAAGGATTGGTTGACTACGATGCCATCATTAGTGCCAACAAAGCTGGAACATCAGAGGGTGTGGTAAAAGCCTCTGTTAACGGTCACAACTGGTATGGTGCGGTATCAAACTTTAGCTCCAAGTTGTCTGACAACCTTTCATACAACATTGGTTTTGATGTTCGTCATTATAACGGGATTCACTTCAGAACACCTACTGATTTTCTTGGGCTTTCCTCCTACAAAGGAGCTACCAAGTCATATGGATACAATCCATGGGATGCGGTCTTCGATTTTCCAAAAGGTAGTAGAGATGAATATCATATTTCTTATGATTACGAAGAAGACATCAACTACGCCGGATTGTTCGGTCAAATTGAATATGATGGAGATGGTTACTCAGCATACTTTCAAGGGGCTGTATCGTCCCAGTCACATGTAAAGGAAGATTTTATGTTTGACTTGGGTAAGGCAGAAAAAGTAACCAATGATGGTTATAATCTTAAAATTGGTGCCGCTCATGAAATATCTTCCAATTCTAAGCTTTATGGAAATTTCGGGTTCTACAGCCGCCAACCGTTCCACGATGATTTGTATGACAATATTCGCTACTCAAACAACTTAAATGTTGCAGGAGGTAAAAATCAAGAAATCACCGGTTTTGAATTAGGCTACAGCTACGAAACAGGCAATTTCAAAGCAATATTTGATTTGTATTCCACGAAGTGGGATAACAGAGTTATTTCAAGTACTGAGTATGATGATAACAACACAGTTCTTAGCTATTCACAATCAGATCCTATATCACAAGTTCACCGTGGTGTAGAAGCGCAGTTTTTCTACAGACCCTCCTCTGATGTCATGCTCAAAGGTTATCTTTCTGTTGGAGACTGGACATATGCTTCTAATGTAAAGTCAACTACATTTAGTGAGTCTGGACAGACTATTAGTCAAGGGGATATATCTTACCTTGATGGTGTTAAGGTCGGAGACGCGGCACAAACAACAGGTGGTTTTGAGTTGATGTACCGGGTCAATGATGTTGCAAGGCTTGATATTTCTGCCAATCACTATGCCGATTTGTATTCAAGAGTCAATTTCTCAGATGATGTTTTTGCTAGCCCTGACAACAATGGGACTGTAAAGCTACCATCTCATACTTTGGTTGATATGTCTTTAACGCTAGACATTCCTCTAGAACAAAATGATTTGCAAGCTAGGCTGTCTGTCTTTAATATATTTGACACCATGTATATTGAAGAAATGACAACCAACAACTATGTAAACGCTACCGACAGTGTTTGGAGAGGTATAAATACATCAAACAGGATTGATCCAGGTTACTTGAGAACTTGGTCACTGGGTCTTACATACCGCTTCTAAAAATTGCATCAAAAAATGCTATACAAACCCCTGCAACTGCAGGGGTTTTTTATTATAAGTCCTTATTGAATCCCCTTCAAGCGCAATTGTAGTCTTTTTTTACCATTCCATTCGTTTTCATCCATCACAAAAGCCACAGAACACTTTTTTTGATTCTTCAGCTCTTCTAAAGATGCGCCCATACCAAAACCTATAGCGTCTATATGCTGATTGTTGGAAGAAACAAAAGCGGCTTTTAAATGGCTTTGGTCTGCACCCACACAGCGTGCCGCACCTGAATCATGAATGTCATGAGCTACGAATACGGGTCGCATATTCCCCGGGCCAAAAGGCCCCATCTGTTCTATAATCCGGTACAGTTTGGGCGTCAGGTCAGCTAACTTGACCTCCACATCAATATCTAGTGTGGGGATTTTTTGTTCAGGCAGCAGTGTGTTGGCGACTTGCTGTTCAAATGCTTGTTTGAAAGCCGGATATTTCTCGGGCAGTATGGTTAATCCTGCTGCATATTTATGCCCGCCAAACTGCAGCATATGCACACTACATGCTTCCAGTGCCGCGTATACATCGAAGCCGCGTACAGAACGCACCGAAGCGGCCAACTGCCCACCCGATTGGGTAAAAACCACCGTAGGGCGATAATAGGTTTCTGTCAGGCGGGAAGCTACGATGCCAATAACCCCCTTGTGCCAGTTAGGGTCGTAGACCACCGTGGCTGCCTTGTCTTTATCTTGCAAATGCTCAATTTGGTCTAGGGCCTGTTGGGTAACCTCCTGGTCCAATTCCTTGCGTTGGGTGTTAAAAGACTCTATGGCCTCGGCATGGACTTGTGCCTCACCCACATCCGCACACAACAACAAGTCCACAGCATGGGTGGCGTGTTTCATTCGGCCTGCCGCATTGATCCGAGGAGCCATGCGAAACACCATATCACTGACTTGTATGGGGCGTTTGGTTTGCGCACCCATCAACACTTGCAATCCGGGTCTGGGGGCTTTATTCAATACTTCCAATCCGAAGTGCGTTAAAACCCTGTTTTCTCCAATCAACGGTACAATATCTGCGGCAGTGGCGGTAGCAACCAAGTCCAAATAGGAATGTAAAGATTCGGGGTGGGTACCGCGCTGTTGTGTATGGGCTTGTATGAGCTTAAACGCCACCCCACACCCGCAAAGACCTTTGAAAGGATAGGCACAATCAGAACGTTTGGGGTCTAAAACCGCATGTGCTTTTGGTAAAACAGGTCCAGGGGTATGGTGGTCACAGATGATAACATCTATCCCGTTTTCTTGGGCATAGTCCACCAAGTCGACCGCCTTAATGCCGCAGTCCAAACAGATAAGCAGCGTCATTTCTTCTTTGATGGCCAAGTCAATACCTTCTTTGGAAAGTCCATAGCCTTCCTTATAACGATCCGGAATATAAGGCGTCGCGTTTGACGACACCGACCTCAAATAATGAGTGATGAGCGTAACTGCCGTGGTACCGTCCACATCATAGTCCCCAAAGACCATGATCTTTTCATTTTCAGAAAGCGCCTTTTCTAAGCGATCCACCGCACGGTCCATGTCTTTCATCAAAAAGGGGTCATGCAACTGACCCCACTGGGGACGAAAAAAGTCTTTGGCAGCTTCAAACGTTTCTATCCCTCGTTGTGCCAACAAATGTGCCACCACAGGGGAAACCCCTAAGACTTCTGCCAAATGAGCCTTTATTTTGGGGGTAGGATGAGTTTTTAGATTCCAACGCATACTTAAGATTTACCTCCTACCACCAATACCAACTCTCCTTTGGGAGCATGATTTTCAAAATGCGTGTGCAGTTCCGATAGTGTGCCTCTTTGGGTTTCTTCGTACAACTTGGTAATTTCCCTGGATACGGAGGCTTGGCGACTTGAACCAAAAGCTTCTGCGAGCTGTTGTAAGGTTTTAACAAGGCGGTGGGGGGATTCGTAAAATACCATGGTTCTGGTTTCGTTTGCAAGTGCTTCAATACGTGTCTTTCGCCCCTTTTTATGGGGAAGAAAACCTTCAAACACAAAACGCTCACAAGGCAGTCCGCTTTGTACCAATGCAGGCACAAAAGCCGTGGGTCCGGGTAAAGTAATCACGTTTACTCCGGCGGCCAAACAACTGCGTACCAACAAAAAGCCCGGATCAGAAATTGCCGGCGTACCGGCATCAGAAATAAGAGCCATACACATCCCTTCAGAAAGTTGCGAAGTAAGACGTTCTACCTCTCGGTGCTCGTTGTGCATATGATGCGCACGTGTGGGCGTCTCTATTCCGTAGTGCTGCAACAACTTGCCACTAGTACGCGTGTCTTCACACAATACAAGATCAGTTTCAGATAGCACGGTTATGGCTCTATGCGTGATATCTCCCAAATTCCCAATGGGAGTGGGTACGATATAGAGGGTGCCGCTACGGACGGGCGATTTTTCCAATCAAATATGAAATTAAGACCAAAATCAATGCCATAATTGCACCCGACTCATTTCCATCTTGCACATCCAAGTGTGCTACCGCCGCCAAGCAGATGTCAATTACAAAACCGGCATAGGCCCACTCTTTGAGCGACTTCCAGCGGTTGTACAAAATCACTGCTAGGCCGAGTAATTTCAAAATTGCCAACGGCAAAACTAGGTAGGCTGGATAGCCAAGCGACACAAAGCCTTCTTGCATCATTTCGGTTTTGGTCAAATACATGCCGCCCGAATAGAGCATTAATGAACAAAAAAGAACGGTTGCAATCCAATAAACAATTCGTAAGGTTTTCATCATAAATAAAATTTGGGTTAATGAAATAAATATAGGGTTTTTTACAAGGCAGCAAAAACATTTCTATGAATGATTGTAAAATTTGCACTTTGGGTGAGTGGGTGGTTCGATTTTAGTACCTTTGGGTTTCGTAGTTTTTTATCAAAACCCGATTTATGTTTCTCGAAAATACCGTCAACCATAATGAACAATACGGATGGATTGAAGTCATCTGTGGCTCTATGTTTTCTGGTAAGACCGAGGAATTGATTCGCAGACTGAAGCGTGCCAAATTTGCCCAACAAAAGGTAGAAATCTTTAAGCCCAGCATAGACAGCCGCTATGACGATGACAAGGTAGTCTCCCACGACGCCAACGAAATACAATCTACTGCCGTACCGGCAGCCGCTAACATCCGCATTTTGGCGGATGACTGTGACGTGGTGGGCATAGACGAAGCCCAGTTTTTCGACGATGAAATTGTATCGGTATGCAACGACTTGGCCAACAAAGGGGTCAGAGTGGTCGTAGCCGGATTGGACATGGACTACAAAGGCAATCCTTTTGGGCCCATGCCTCACCTGATGGCTACCGCAGAATATGTGACCAAGGTTCACGCAGTCTGTACACGTACCGGCAATTTGGCGCATTATAGCTTTCGAAAAAGCGATGATGAAAATTTGGTGTTGTTGGGTGAAACCACCGAATACGAACCCCTCATGAGTTTGGGAAAATCGTTTGTATTTCGGCGCTGAGCAATATCGCTTTAAAGAATTGGTCAATATTTTGGTCGGGGTCAAG
>JBMYLY010000017.1:0-27416 GCA_049596815.1 Flavobacteriaceae bacterium
CGAATCCCTTCGCGCCCACCAAACGTCCTGATAATAGAGGGCAAAACAACAAAGTCTGCCAAGCTTGCTTGAGCAGATTTTTTTTTTGACCTATTTACCGCAGGTAAAAACAGGGCGTTTGGCAAACAAACCTTTTAGGGAAAAACCGAAGGTTACTCCCTTCGCGCCCACGATCAACCGTAACTTCGTTACGTTTTAATACATAAAAAGCGTAATTTCGTTATGTTTCTAAAACTTTAAAGTTATTGACTATACAATTTAATTTAAAAAAAATATAATGAGTTTCTCACAAAAAACTACTTCAATAATACTGCTGTTTTTTGCATTTACTACAATATATGGACAACATAAAAAAATACTTATAGAAGAACCAATTACTTATTCAAAAAAAATCAATACATCACCAGTAAAGTCAGATGTTTTAACACATACACTCCCAATGGAAGTAATTCATGACGAAACTTCTCCAAAGTGGAATAGAAGTTTAATCAACTTTGAAAAAAAACACAGATTGTCACCAGAAATTCAAAATATAATTGATGAAAAAACCAAATTAAAACTCCTTAACTTAAAAAATCATTATCCAGACGAAAATCAAATAAATAAAATCCAAACAAACCAAGTTGAAGGTAATCCTGTCATTGGAACAAATTTTGAGGGCAATAGGTTTGATGGCGGTACACCCCCTGATAATTCATTAGCAATTTCAAACGATGGTTATATTGTTAGTACCATGAATTCAAATATTGAATATTACAACACTTCTGGTACACTACTATACACTTCTTCGTTTGATGATTTTTTTAACGATGCGTCTTTAACATCTTCTATATATGACCCTGTTGTTTTATATGATAGTGGCGCCGATAGATTTTTTATGGTAGTCTTGCACGGCACAACTCCATCTACTTCCAAGGTGTTGACATGCTTTTCAAAAACTAACAACCCACTAGATGGATGGTGGGTTTATTATTTGACAGGCGACCCAACATCAAACAATTTGTGGTTTGATTATCCAAAAATTGGAGTTTCAAATAATGAAGTTTATATAACAGGAAATCTCTTTGATTCATCAGGCACATTTAATGATGCTGTAATTTACCAAATTGATAAAAATATGGGTTTTTCGGGCACTAATTTAACATGGTTATACTGGTACAATATTTCAGGAGGTCCATTTACATTAGTTCCTGCATCTTATGGAATTCAAGGTAACTATGGTCCTGGAATATATTTTGTAAGTACAAGGGAGTATATTAACTCTAGTGATAATTATCTTCTTTACGATTTAACGGATGATTTGTCAGGAACGCCTCAACTTGATGTTTATTCAATCGAAACCAATTTTTCATCAGCAGGAAATGCTTTTCAGTATGGGACAACAGTAGTATTAGATTATGGAGATACCAGAGCACTAAAAGCATTTTATTTAGATGGAATTATACACTTTGTATTTAATTCAGAATATATTAATGGATATAGTGGTGTTAATTATAACAGATTAACAGTTTCGGATTTGTCAATTTGGAACTCAATTCTAGGTTTAGATGGTTATGATTACAATTATCCTTCTGTAGCATCATTTGGAACATCGGAATCTGATAAATCAGCAATGATTTGTTTTTTAAGAAGTTCATCACTTATTTACCCAGAAGTTAGAGTTGTTAGTTGCGATGATTCTGGAAATTGGTCTGGTTCAAGTTTAGTTAGAGCAGGTGAAACATACGTTGATGTTGCTCAAAGTGACGGAGTTGCTCGTTGGGGGGATTACACGGGTATTTCACGTAAACAAAACGCTTCTTCACCTGAAGTATGGGTTAGCGGTGGTTTTGGAAAAAATCGCCAAAACTACCACGTTTTTGATTCTTGGATTGCAGAGGTAAATAATCCTTCACTTGGTTTTTCACAAACTCCAAATCCCATTCAAAATAAAATCAACGTTTATCCAATTCCTGTTTTTGATATGTTCAATGTTAAATTCAGCATAGAAAATAAAACGAAGATTCAAATTGAACTAATTGATACTAACGGCAAATTAGTTAAAATTCTGTATAGCGATGCGGCTAAAAAAGGACAAAATATGTTTTCATTTAATAAAGGAGTGTTAAAATCAGGTGTATACTTTTTGACAATAAAAACTGATTCTAACATTTTAAAAACTGAAAAGATTATTATTGAGTAGTTTTTTTTGTTTCTATCCTCCCAAGAAAATTAAGAACTATGATGCCGACCCCAAGCGCCCATTGGGCTACAAAAACCCAATCAAAGCCCCAGTCAAAAGCATCTGTAGAAACCAAGTTTACAATCCCACTGGTGGAGAATATAACGCCATATACATATCAAAACACTTTTCGGATTTTTTGTTTTTTGTGCTCCGGTGTCTTCACAAGTCTGAGTGCGGCCATATGCAGCATGCCTACCACTGTAAAAACAATAAATAAAATAAACAATCCTTTTGCCATCGGTTTTTGTGTGATTTGGAACCTAAACTTACCATTTTCACTTGTTATCTCAAAGGGTTTTTTTAACTTGAACTCCTATGCAAACAACCCCAACATCCCACTACAACCGTTATTTGGCCTACTTGGACCAAGAACACAAACTAAGTTTTTCTGATTATTCCCAACTCCATCAGTGGAGCATTGACCATCCGTCAGACTTTTGGGAAAGTATCGCTGCGTTTTTTGACATCGAGTTTGACCAAACTGCTGACAAGGCTGTGATCCCTGCGCGTCCTTTTTGGAAAACCCAATGGTTTCCAAAGGCCCAGCTCAGTTATGCCTACCATGTTTTTAGGCAGCAAAACAACGACCGCCCTGCAATTGTCTACCAAGCCGAAAACCATCCTTACACCGAAATCAGCTGGGTAGCACTTTTGTCTAAAGTGATTGCTTTTCAAAAAATCTTGCGCAAACACGGGGTTGGCAAAGGAGATCGTGTGGTTGCCTATTGTGCCAACACCCCCGAGACGGTTGCGGCTTTTTTGGCCACCAATGCTTTGGGAGCCATTTGGTCTTCTTGCTCACCCGATTTTGGCATAGAAGCTGTGCAAGATCGTTTTGTGCCCCTAGCCCCGAAAGTCTTGTGGGCGCATATGGACTACCACTACAATGGCAAGTCTTATGATGTCAGAGACAAGGTCGGTCTGTTGGCCAAACATTTGCCTCAACCGGTACAGCTTTTGGATTTGGGAAGGCATACCAATTTTGAGGAACCAACAAGCGATATCGGCCCATTACACTTTGAGCCGGTGGATTTTTCACACCCCATTTGGGTTCTTTTTTCGTCAGGAACTACGGGAAAACCCAAGGCCATTACGCACAGCACCGGTGCAATGCTGCTGGAACATCTCAAGGCATTGGCCATTCATCAAGACGTACAAGTAGGAGAGCGTTATTTTTGGTATACTACCACGGGCTGGATGATGTGGAACTACGCATTGAGTAGTTTGCTTTGTGGTGCTACGCTTTGTGTGTACAACGGTGCGCCCCATGCGCCCGATCCCGCGGTGCTATGGCGTTTTGCGCAAAAGGCACAAATCAACCATTTTGGTCATGGGGCTGTGTATTTTCAAAACCAAGTAGAACAACAAGAGGAAGTTTTTAACGGCACACACTTACAAGCATTGCGCACCCTTGGCGCTACGGGTTCTCCGCTATCGGCTTCGGTTTGCAAAGCTTTGCAAAAGCGTTTTCCCAACACCCAAGTCATTTCATTGAGTGGTGGCACAGATGTGTGTACAGCATTTGTGGGAGGACATCCCGAAAAGGAAGTTGTCCCAGGGGAAATTCAATGCAAAATGCTAGGGGCTCCTGTGGCGGTTTGGGACAGTGAGGGTCATGCGCAAGTCGAAACAGCCGGTGAATTGGTACTCACTGCGCCCTTTATTTCCATGCCAGTTTGTTTATGGGGCGATGGTGATTTTGTGCACTATCAAAAAAGCTATTTTTCCAAGTACAAAGATGTTTGGCACCATGGCGACTGGGCTACCGAAACCAAGCGTGGAGGCATCATCATCCACGGGCGCTCCGACGCTACTCTCAACCGATATGGTGTCAGAATCGGCACTTCGGAGTTGTACAACGCTTTGACTGCGTTTAAAGACATCGAAGACAGTTTGGTCATTCACCTAACCAACGAAGGACACGAACAACTGTTGTTGTTTGTAAAAACCCAAGTGAATTTGGATACCACCGACATTAAAAAATGGATACGAAACCAGTGTTCACCCCGTCACGTTCCCGATCAAATTCTTTATGTTCCAGACATTCCATACACCATAAGCGGCAAAAAAGTGGAGGTTCCCATGAAGCATATATTAATGGGCAGGCCTGCCGAGGAAGTACTCAGTGTGGAATCATTGCGCAATCCCGAATCGATTGCTTGGTTTTCCGATTTCGCAAAAACCATCACAAACTAATTTAAACAATCATCCCCATGGAAAAAGTATTTATCATTTCAGCCAAACGCACCCCCCAAGGGAGTTTTGGAGGTGTTTTGTCACCTTTGACGGCGGTACAACTGGGTACAGTAGCCATTGAGGCAGCCATAGAAACATCAGGGGTTTCGGCTGCTGCTGTTCAGGAAGTCTTTATGGGCAACGTGTGTCAGGCCAATTTGGGTCAGGCGCCTGCCCGACAAGCGGCATTGGCAGCCGGAATACCCGATCGGGTACCTGCAACCACGGTCAATAAAGTCTGCGCTTCGGGAATGAAAGCCCTTATGTTGGGGGCACAATCCATCCAGCTAGGCATCAACGATGTGGTGGTTTGTGGTGGTATGGAGAGCATGTCTAACGTGCCTTACTACGCCCCCAATCTGCGTTGGGGTAGCAAATACGGCGATGTGACATTTGTTGACGGTTTGGCCAAAGACGGACTTTCCGATGCTTTTGATCAGGTTGCGATGGGTGTATTCGCCGACTCGGTTTCCAAACAAGAAGGCATCAGCCGAGAGGATCAGGATGACTATGCGATACAGTCTTACAAACGCGCACAAAGGGCGACCGAATCGGGTGCTTTTGCTTCTGAAATAGCTCCTGTCAAGGTACCACAACGTATAGGAGACCCACTTGTGGTGAACGAAGACGAGGAGTACAAAAAAGTCAATTTTGAAAAGATTCCAAAACTGCGCCCAGCCTTTGGTGCAGCGGGTACCGCCACCGCTGCCAATGCCTCTACCATCAATGACGGGGCTGCCGCTTTGGTGTTGGCAGGGGAAAGCTATGTTGAGAAAATGGGCTTACAGCCATTGGCCCGTCTGATCGACTACAGCGATGCGGCTTTGGCACCCCAACGATTTACACTCGCCCCCATAGAGGCCGCCCAAAAACTGATGCACCAACAAAGAAAAAAAGCCTCCGAAATTGATTTGTTTGAAGTCAACGAGGCTTTTGCTATGGTGCCTTTGGCGTTTGTTAACGCCTGTGGAATTTCTCAAGATGTGATCAATATTCATGGGGGTGGTGTTTCTTTGGGGCATCCGATTGGTGTTTCAGGTGCACGTATTGTGACCACACTCATTCATACGCTTCACCACAAAAAACGCCAGACCGGACTGGCTGCCATCTGCAATGGCGGTGGAGGCGCATCTGCTTTGATGTTGGAAAGGCTTTAACCTATTTTTGGCGCTGCCGAAAGGATTTCTTTGGAGGCCATGGTTTCGAAGGTTTTAAAATTCTCTCGGAAAGTTTTTGCCAGGCGATAGGCTTGTTTGTAGTAGGCCTGGTCATCATTCCATGTCTGTCGCGGACTGAGTACTGACTGGGGAACTCCCGGGCATGAGCGAGGCTGTGCGACTCCAAAAACAGAGTGAATATGGTAGGTTTTGTATTCATACTGACCCAAGGCACCCGAAAGCGCCTCTTGAATCATGGCGCGAGTGTAGGGCAAGGCGATTCGGTGACCCACACCATAGGGACCGCCTGTCCAACCGGTGTTTATCAACCATACATCGACTTTGTTGACTCGCATTTTTTCTGCTAACATATCGGCATAGCGCACCGGATGCAAAGGCATAAAGGGCGCGCCAAAACAAGCAGAAAAAGAAGGAACAGGTTCTGTGACGCCCTCTTCGGTACCTGCAACTTTGGCCGTATAGCCCGAAATAAAGTGATAGGCTGCTTGCTCGGGTGTCAGTTTGCTGATGGGTGGCAACACACCAAAAGCATCGGCAGTGAGGAAAAACACATGACGCGTATGGTCCCCAATAGAGGGTCTTTGGGTGTTTTTGATGTGATCCAAGGGGTAGCTCACGCGGGTATTTTGGGTAATGGAATCATCATAATAATCGACTTTTCCGTTGGTGTCCATCACCACATTTTCTAGTAAAGCTCCTTTTTTGATGGCTGCAAAAATATCCGGTTCTTTTTCTTCCGAAAGCTTGATGACTTTGGCATAACAACCGCCTTCAAAATTGAACACTTTGTTGTCGGGTGTCCAGCCGTGTTCGTCATCTCCAATTAATGCCCTAGTGGGATCGGCCGACAAGGTGGTTTTGCCGGTGCCCGATAAGCCAAAAAACAAGGCAGAGGCGCCGTCCAATCCTGAATTGGCAGAACAATGCATGGGCAACACCCCGTGTTGGGTGGGTAGGGTGAAATTGAGTACTGAAAAAACAGATTTTTTAATTTCCCCCGTGTAGCCACTTCCGCCAATCAATATGATTTTTTGGGTGAAGTTGATGATGGTAAAGTTTTTTTGCCTCGTTTGATCCTCTTCCGGGTCGGCTGTAAAAGACGGCAGATTGAGCACCAGCCAATCATATGAAAACGATTCCAATTCTTCTTCTTTGGGCTGAATAAACATATTGCGTACAAACAAGTTGGACCAAGCATATTCTGTCAACACACGAATCGATGTTTTGTAGCGTGGGTCTGCACAGGCAAAAACATCCCGCGAAAAAAGATTTTTTGACTCTATCTGAGCCATCATTTTGTCAAAAAGCCGATCAAAATCTTTTGGGTCAAAAGGCTTGTTGATTGCGCCCCACCACACTTCATTTTGTGTGATGTCATCGCGAACGATAAACCTGTCCTCGGGCGAACGTCCTGTAAAATCACCAGTGCGAATAGACAAAGCTCCGTTGTCAGCACATTGAGCCCCTTCGTGCTTGAGGGCATAATCCATCAGTGCATCTTCAGAAAGTTGGTGGTAGGTTTGGAGGGTGTGTTCAGTGTTTCGAATGCTTGAAATTCGGAGTGGAACGGCATGAGGCATAGAGAGGTATTTGCTTCAAATGTGTGTCATTGACACACACGAGATTACCAATCAAATGTAACAAAAAGATTGTTTTTGTGATAATTTTATAACAAAAAATTGTAACTGTTTATGCAGACGTAAACAGCGCTTTCATTTTTTCGCGCTCCTCGTTGGCAAGCTCGGCATCAACCAAAATACGACCACTGTGCTCATCAGTGATGATCTTCTTTCTGGAAGCGATTTCCAACTGCACCTGAGGGGGAATGGTAAAGAATGAGCCTGCTGAAGCCCCACGCTCTACCGGCACTACAGCCAAACCATTGCGTACAGACCCGCGGATTCTTTTGTAAGCATTTACCAATCTGTCTTCGACTTTCTTCTCAAACTCAGCAGATTTTTTAAGCAGTAAATCTTCTTCCTTTTGGGTTTCAGCCAAGATGGCGTCGAGCTCATCTTTTTTGTGTTTCAAGTGGTTTTGACGCTCACCCAATTTTTCTTCGGTTTGCGTAAGTGCTTCTTTCTTTTGTTCGATGAGGACCTTAAGTTGTTTGATTTGCTTTTCGGCCAACTCGATTTCGAGTTCTTGATACTCAATTTCTTTGTTTAGAGACTCATAAGCACGGTTGTTGCGCACATTTTTTTGTTGCTCCCCGTACTTTTTGATCATTTCTTTAGCAGATTCGATCAAATTCTTTTTGACTTTGATCTCATCATTGTAGGCACTTATTTCTGTGTTGGTGTTTTCTACTCTTTTGGTAAGTCCGGCGACTTCATCTTCCAAATCCTCTACTTCTAGAGGGAGTTCCCCTCGTACGTTGCGGATTTGATCGATACGCGCATCAATGAGTTGCAAATCGTATAGCGCTCGTAAGCGCTCTTCTACAGAAATTTCAGTTTTTTTAGCCATGCTTAGCAGTATTTTACTGGATTGGTATCTAACCCCGATAAAAGGACTGCAAAATTAGGTAATTTTTTGATAAGATATTCAGCAATCAGTTTTTTTGTGAATTGCTCGGTTTCAAAGTGACCTGCATCCACTACCAAAAACTTGTCATGACCCTTAAAAAAGTCATGGTATTTCAGGTCTGCGGTGATGTAGGCATCAGCGCCTTTGGCCATGGCAGTGTCTGTGGCAAAACTGCCCGATCCGCCCAACACAGCAACGCGCTGAATGGACTTGTTGGTTGTAGCACTGTGACGGAGCATGGGCGTGCCCAACTTTTCTTTGACAAAACTTAAAAACGCAGTGGGTTCCATAGGGGCTGGCAGGTCTCCAATCATTCCCATGCCCAAATGGTGGTTGAAGTTGTCCAGCATGGTAATTTCATAGGCTACTTCCTCATAGGGATGGTTTTCCAATAGGGTCTGTACTACAGGCTGCTGCAAATGGGCCTGAAAAACCAATTGTACTTGTTGTTTGGCTTCCTGGTGACGAACTCCTTGCGCTCCCACATGGGGCTGACTGTTTTCGAGAGGTCGAAATCCGCCTTCGCCCGCATGCACAAAACTGCATTGGTCATAGGCACCCAACTGCCCCGCACCTACATCAAACAGCGCTTTTTGGACAGCGGAAGCGTGGCTATCAGGAACATAAAAACTCAATTTTTGAAGCGTCCCCTTTTTGGGCATCAAAACGCGGGTGTTTTGTAAGTCCAAAGCATTCGCCAACCCAAAACTCACCCCATGGGGTTGGTTGTCCAAGGCGGTGTGAAGGGCATAAATCGCGATGTCGTGTTTGATGGCTTTGCGAATGGCGCGCTCCATATGGCTATTACCACTGATTTTTTTTAGTCCCTCAAAAAGAATGGGGTGAAAACAAACGATCAACTTACACTGTTTGCTGACAGCTTCTTCGACCACTGCTTCCAAACAGTCATGAGTGACCAAAACTCCTTCTGTGGACTGTTTTTTGTCGCCCACCAACAAACCCACATTGTCAAAGTCTTCTGCATAGGCAATTGGTGCCCAGGTTTCCAAAACAGCAATGATATCGGCTATACGCATCGTCCCAAAGATAAATGTTATAATTTTGATTTTATGAAGTTACTGCGCAAAGCTTTGTTTCCACTCTCGTGGTTGTACGATGGCATCACCCGTTTGCGCAATACGGCTTATTCTAAAAACTGGCTTACAAGCGAATCCTTTCCCATACCCACCATCGTGGTAGGGAACCTCAGTGCGGGAGGCACCGGTAAAACACCTATGGTGGCCTATCTGGTCGAATTGTTGCAGAAAGACCATAAGATTGCAGTGCTTAGCCGTGGCTACAAAAGAAAAACATCAGGTTTTCAGTTGGCCCATTCCCAATCTACCCCTTCACAGTTGGGGGATGAGCCCTTTCAGCTGTATCATAAATTTGAGAATCTTGTGGTGGCTGTAGATGAAGACCGACCCCATGGAATTCACGCCTTACGCCGATTGCACCCCAATTTGGAGGGTGTTTTGCTCGACGATGCCTATCAGCACCGAAAACTGGAGCCTTCATTTCGAATCTTGCTGACCACATACGATCAGCCTTGGTTTCATGACTGTGTGTTGCCTGCCGGAAATTTGCGTGAAGCGTCCGTGGGTAAAAACCGAGCCGATGTGGTGGTGGTGACCAAATGTCCCCCCGATCTTTCTCATGAAGCACAAGCAACGTTTAAGGCACGCCTTCAATTGGCACCACACCTAGCGCTTTTCTTTACATACATTGCATATGACGATTGGTTGCAAGGCGCCCAAAAAGAATTGCTGTCAGATTTTATACAAAAGGATTTTGTGTTGGTTACTGGCATTGCCCGGCCCAAGCCGCTTTTGACACACTTAGATGGATTGGGTGCCAACTACACCCATTTGGCTTTTACCGACCATCATGATTTTAGCCCAGCTGATATCAAAAAGATTGCAGCCTACAACCTGCCCATATTGACCACCGAAAAAGACTATGTACGTCTTAAACAACACAAGCTCACAAAACTGTATTTTTTGCCCATACGACAAGGCTTTCTTTCTGGGGAGTCCGTTTTTACAGATTTGATTTCATCTCAGTTTCAGTCTGGCAATATATAATAAAACCAATAGGGAACAGAGGCACCGCCTTTGGGGTCGGGATAGGTACGGCCTATGGTTTTGCCCTTCTTACAAGGAACAGGAATACTGTTAAAAATTACTGAATATGCTTGTGCGCTTTGTAAGAAGAACGCACTAAGGGGCCACTTTCTACATGGCGGAAGCCCATTTCTTTGCCAAATACCTCGTATTTTTCAAACTGTTCAGGGCTGATAAATTCTTTGACAGGCAAGTGTTTTTTGGAAGGTTGAAGGTATTGACCTAAAGTCACTATATCCACATCTGCCTCACGCAAGTCACGCATGGTTTGCAGTACTTCTTCTTCGGTTTCTCCCAATCCGAGCATCACACCCGATTTGGTACGTCGCACACCGGCTTGCTTGAGGTAGCGCAATACCTCCAGGCTACGATCGTATTTGGCTTGGATGCGAACCTCACGGGTGAGGCGGCGTACGGTCTCCATATTGTGAGAAACCACCTCGGGCATCACTTCAACGATACGGTCGATATGTTTTTCAATGCCTTGAAAATCGGGTATCAGTGTCTCCATGGTCGTCCCCGGGCTTATACGTCGTACGGCTTGTACGGTTTCGGCCCATATGATAGAACCCATATCTGCCAAGTCATCACGGTCTACAGAAGTGATGACTGCGTGCTTGATATTCATCAGTTTGATAGAACGCGCTACTTTTTCGGGTTCTGCCCAGTCCACACTCTCAGGTCGTCCGGTTTGTACCCCACAAAACCCACAAGAACGTGTACAGATATTTCCCAATATCATAAAGGTGGCAGTACCTTCACCCCAGCACTCCCCCATATTGGGGCAACTGCCAGAAGTACAAATCGTATGGAGTTTGTATTTGTCCACCAATCCGCGTAGTTCGGTATATTTTTTGCCGGTTGGCAACTTGACTCTCAGCCACTTGGGTTTAGGGCTGTGAGATTTGGATTGTGCAACTTTAGTTGTGGCGGACATAAGCAATTTTAATGTGACAAAGATACGTCAAAAGCACAAATTAGAACGTGGTCAGATACCACAGACTAAAGCCTATCAAAAATACGATACCCGCCCAGCTGAGCACTTTTAAAAAGGCTTTGGGTCTATGCATTTCAGGGGTGTGTTTGCCTTTGATCAGTACAAAATTGGCAATCGCATAGAATGGAGCAGTAATAAAAGAAAGTATGGTGGCTATGGCGACCAATAGCCCCATATCAGCGAGGAAAAACAAAAAAATACAGCTGGTGCCGACTGCCAAAATGGCCAGCCAAAGCGCATAGGAACTTAAAAAATTGGGCAATCGCATCAACCGTGCAGTCTTGGCCATGGCACGTGGCGACGCGTCTAGACAAGTCAGGGTGGTGCTAAACATGGTTGTAAATGCCGCAATTCCAATGACCCAGTAAGCCCCCTGGCCCAAACTGTTTGTGTAGAGATCTATCAACTGTCCTGCAAACACACTGCCGCTATTGGAAAAACGGGTGCCACTTCCAAACATCACATAAGCCCCCAACAACAAAAAGCAACCTCCCAAAAAGAAGGTGGTCGCAAAGCCTACATTAAAGTCAAACAAGCTGTTTTTTATATTAAAACCCTTTACACTTTTCTTTTTTTCCAAAGTCCATAAGGAGTGCCACACAGAGATGTCCAATGGTCCGGGCATCCATCCCATAAATGCGATCAAAAAAGCCAGTCCTGCTTCTGTGACAGGAAAAGTAGGTTGCCAAGAAGGCATTTGGGTGTTTTGAGTCGCCAATATCACAGCTATTAAAGTGCTGATACTTAGCGTAACGATGATGATTTTCATCAGGCGATCCAAGGTGGCATAGCGACCTACAACCAATAGCAAGCTGCATGAGGCAGTGAGTCCCAAGCTCCAATAAACAGCGTTGTTGGTGATGCCAAAAAGTTCAACTGCCAGTCCGGCGGTTACGATGGTGACGGCAGATTGGATGGTAAACATGGTTGCCAATGTCAGGATAAAGTAGGTGACCAACACCCCTTTGCCTAGTCTTTTATATCCTTCCAAAAGACTTTCGCCCGTAGCCATCGCGTAGCGTGGGCCGTATTGAAAAAAAGGATATTTGAAAAGGTTGACCAATACCAAAGCCCAGACCCACCCCAAGCCGAAATCAGCCCCTGCTCGGGTAGATTGCACTAGGTGTGAGACCCCAATCGCGGCACCTGCAAACAACAAGCCAGGACCTAATTTTCGCAAGATATTCATGAAGAGGTGTTGATGATTTCGGCCAATAGTTTTTTGGCACGCAATAGCCGCACCTTGACATTGCTAATCGACAAGCCGAGTTGGTCGGCAATTTCTTTGTGGCTACACTCTTGAAAATAGCGCAACTGAATGACATCTCGGTAATGAGGCTTGAGTTGTTTGATTTGATCTAACAATTTGGAGAGATTTTGAGACCGTATCAATTGGTCTTCGGGACCGAGGGTGTCGTCTGCCACACTTTCAGCGGCTTGTTGCTCGGTCTGAGAAGCTCTTTGGGCTTGGGTGCTTTGCTTTCGCAACAAATCGATGTGAAGGTTTTTAGCGATGGTGGTCAGCCAAGTATTAAACTGAAATTCCGGGTCGAAAGAATCGATTTTATCAAAAGCTTTTGAGAAGGCTTGCAAACAGATGTCTTCGGCATCATTTTCATTTTCTACCCTGTGGAGCAGAAATCCATAGAGTGCATTCCAGTGTAAATCCAACAAAACTCTAAACGCATGTTGGTCTCCAGCCTGCGCTTTCTTTATGTGATCACAGATTTGTTGTTGTTCTTTGTCCAAGGAAGCCTAAAGATAGCAATTCTGTCTTTAGTTGTGTTGGGGCTTGGGCAAGTCGCAGTCAGTTTGTTGTGCGGGCATTTTACCACAAAGACTACAGGGCTCTCCTTCTTTGTTTAAAAAAGGACTCTGGCTGGCACAAGTGCCGGCGAATTCTCCCCCTTTTTTGGCCCAAATCTTGATGGCGATCCCTGCAAAAGCAAGACCGACTAAGACCAAGGTTATCAGAAATAATTCCATGCTGCAAATATAGGGTTTCAAAGGATATTTACCTCCGGAACCAAGTGGATTTGAAACTTGTTGGCAACCGCTTCCTGCACTTTATGACTGAAAGCGACTAAGTCTTTACCGGATGCAGTGCCATAATTGACAAGCACCAAGGCATGTTGTTTGTGCATACCTGCATCGCCTTCTCTTTTGCCTTTAAAGCCTGTTTGTTCGATAAGCCATGCGGCAGGGATTTTACAATACCCCTCTTCGGCAGGATAGGAAGGCAACGTTGGGTGTTTGTCAAGCAAGGCCTGATACGCATCTTTACTGATGATGGGGTTTTTAAAAAAACTACCTGCATTGCCCAGTTCTTTAGGGTCCGGGAGTTTGCTCTCACGAATTTGTATGACGGCGCGGGCCACCTCTTGTACTGTTGGATTTTTAATCCCCCATGTATTCAAAACAGACGTAAGGGCTCCATAGGTTGTTTTGGGTGTGTGTCCATTCTTGAAGAGGCGAAGGCACACATAGGTGATCACCACTTTGTTTTTTAGGTTGTTTTTAAACACAGAATCTCTGTACCCAAACTGGCACTGATCAGCATCATAGCTTATTACTTCCAGACTTTCACGATGTACAAACCTGCAACTGTTAAAAACATCTTTGAGTTCCACTCCGTAAGCTCCGATATTTTGTATAGGTGCAGCCCCAACCTGGCCAGGAATTAGCGCTAGGTTTTCTATGCCTCCCAGGTTGTGTTCTAAAGACCACAGTACCAATTCATGCCAATCGACACCGGCACCTACTTTAACAAGAGCTGTCTGTGAATCTTCTTCAATAATTTCAATTCCCGAGATATTCATTTTGACAACGGCTTGTTTGGGATCCTCAACAAATAAAGTATTACTACCTCCACCCAGTATCCATGCATTTTCAAAACGAGCATCCTGCAATATGTCTACTAAGGATTTTTCCGAGTCAACAGAAGCAAACAAAGGCGCTTTGACAGCCACACCAAAGCTGTTAAAAGATGTTAGTAAAACATCTTTTTCAATCATCTTTTATTACTTGTTTGTAGTGTTTTGGGATACGCGGCCAAAGCCCTTCCTAACAGCTCAGCACTTTCTTTGAGTTTTGAGGCCTCAAGCACATAAGCAATGCGAATCAATGACTTTCCCAACGCGCGGTTTCCATAGAACCCAGAGGCAGGCGCAACCATGAGCGTTTTTCCATTGTGCTCAAAGGACGACAACAGCCATTGGGCAAAATCATCACTATCTTCAACAGGCAACTTGACCAAGCAATAAAAAGCGCCTGCGGGAAGACTTACCTCAATTCCTGGAACTGCTTTTAGGGCATCGATAAGTGTGTTTCTTCTTTCTTGGTATGTTTTTTTGACTTCCTCAAGATAAGAAGGAGGCGCATCCATAGCTGCTTCAGAAGCCAATAGGCCCAACGTAGGGGGCGACAAGCGCGATTGGGCAAACTTAAGCGCGGCCTCCATGACCGCTTTGTTTTTGGAGACCAAACAACCGATTCGAGCGCCACACATACTGTAGCGTTTGGACATAGAATCTACCAGAATGGCGTGCGCTTCCAGACCGGGAATGGACAATACAGAGTAGTGGGTGCCGTCATCATAGACAAACTCTCTGTAAACCTCATCGACAATGAGAAAAATATCATGTTTTTTGACCAACTGTGCCAAGTCTTCAAGCTCTTTTTGGGTATACACATAGCCCGTAGGGTTATTGGGGTTGCATATAAAAATGGCTCTCGTTTTTGAGTGAATCAACGATTCGATGGTGTCGATGCTTGGCAAGGCAAAATTGGTGTCCAATCCAGACGGTACAGGGACAACTTTTACACCACAAGCAGCAGCAAAGGTATCGTAGTTGGCATAGAAAGGTTCAGGGATGATAATTTCATCACCCTCATTAGTGATACAATCCAAGGTCATGATAATGGCCTCGCTTGCACCCGTAGTCACCAAAATATCCTCAGGAGATACCTGAATATTGTGCTTGGCAAAATATGCTGTCATTTTGGCTCTGTAGGCCAAAGTCCCTTCCGAGGGTCCATAGGCCAATACATTTTCTTTAAAATTGTGAACCGCATCCAATGCAATCTGAGGCGTAGGAATATCGGGCTGACCAATATTAAGATGAATTACGTCCACGCCCTTGGCTTTGGCAGCATCGGCATAGGTTGATAATTTTCTTATGGGTGAGGTAGGAAGGTTTCTTCCTTTGACCGAAATTTCGGGCATAACGCACTATTTGTTGCAAAGATGCAAAAAATACAGGCTTTGTGTTGCAACAAGTATGTCGAAAAAATTGTCTTACGCAAGAATTGGATTATTCTTCTTCCTCTTCTTCTTCGGGTTCGATGACCTCCCCTTTAATTTTGAGCGCAACCACAGGCGTGGATGCGTTGGAACTCACGGTGATGGTTTTCCGAATGGGCCCCACACGTTGGGTGTCATACTTTACCTCAATTTCTGAGGAAGCACCCGGTGCTATGGGAGCGTCAGGTTTTTTGGGAATGGTACAACCACAGGAAGAACGAACTTGCTTGATTTCCAAAGGGGTTGTACCGTTGTTGGTAAATCGAAAAATACGTACGCCATCATCGCCTTTTTCTATGGTTCCATAGTCGATGGTCAATGAGTCAAAAACAATTTGAGGCGCTTCTTGGGATTGGACAGTCGTAAACGACAAAACCATTGCGATAAGTAGTAAGCGAATTTTCATGGTTCGAATTTTTTATAAAGTTACAAAATTTGGTGCAACACTTGTGCCAACTTTTTTAATCAAGAGGAGTTAGCTACTTTTGTTTTGCAATTTATCAAACAGCTTTCAATGGGTTTAGACACCAAGCTTGACTTAGAAAAAATATCCAAAAAATGGTATGCATACTGGATTGAAAAAGGATATTTCAAGTCGCAACCCGACGCCCGCACCCCTTACACAATCGTAATTCCGCCACCCAATGTGACCGGTGTGTTGCATATGGGACATATGATGAACAACACCCTTCAGGATGTGTTGATTCGCCGTGCGAGAATGCGGGGTTACAATGCTTGTTGGGTACCCGGTACGGATCACGCTTCCATTGCTACAGAGGCTAAGGTGGTTCAAAAGCTACAAAATGAAGGCATTCAAAAAGAGAATATTGGTAGAGAGGCTTTTTTAGAACATGCTTGGGCATGGACCCATGAGCATGGCGGAATCATATTGGAGCAGCTCAAAAAACTCGGCTGCTCGTGTGATTGGGATCGTACCAAATTTACCTTGGATGAGGATATGACCGAGTCTGTGTTGCGTGTGTTTGTAGACTTGTACGAGAAGGGACTTATCTATCGTGGGTATCGCATGGTCAATTGGGACCCTGAAGCCCAAACCACCCTTTCCGATGAGGAAGTGATTCACGAAGAGCGTCAGGGGAAGTTGTACCATATAAAATATCAAGTTGCCGATAGTGATCAAACCATTACCATCGCCACTACCCGCCCGGAAACCATGTTGGGAGATACTGCCGTGGCTGTACACCCAGAAGACGATCGATACAAAGACCTACACGGAAAGCAGATCATAGTACCGATTGCCAACAGAAAAGTACCTATAATTACGGATACTTATGTCGATCTTGAGTTTGGTACCGGCTGTCTAAAAGTAACTCCCGCGCACGATGAGAATGACAAGGCGCTAGGGGATACCCACAACTTAGATGTAATCGATATTTTTAACCCTGACGGTACGCTGAACGCCAAAGGCTTGCACTATGAAGGGCAAGATCGATTTGTCGTGCGCAAGTCCATAGCCAAAGAACTAGATGCGATGGGACTTTTGGAAGACGTGAAACCACATACACACAAAGTGGGCCTTTCTGAACGCACCAAGGCGGTCGTAGAACCCAGACTGTCGGACCAGTGGTTTTTGCGGATGGAAGAGATTGCCGCCCCTGCTTTGGAGGCGGTCAACAAAGGAGATGTGTCTTTAGTTCCCAATAAGTTTATCAATACCTACCGCCATTGGATGGAGAACATTCGAGACTGGAATATTTCCCGTCAGTTGTGGTGGGGACAGCAAATACCGGCCTATTATTATGGCTCCGACAAACAAGATTTTGTGGTGGCTTTGGACAAAGAATCAGCTTTGGAAAAAGCACGCAAACAATCGGGAAATCCTGCTCTTAGCATAGAGGATCTTACACAAGACCCAGATGTGTTGGACACTTGGTTTTCTTCTTGGTTGTGGCCCATTACGGTCTTTGACGGTATAAGAAATCCTGATGATAAAGAAATCAATTACTACTATCCTACCCAAGACTTGGTCACGGGCCCTGACATTTTGTTTTTCTGGGTGGCCCGAATGATCATGTCGGGATATGCCTACCGTTCAGAAAAACCTTTTTCAAAGGTCTACTTGACCGGTTTGGTTCGTGACAAACAAGGCAGGAAAATGTCCAAACAGTTAGGGAATTCTCCCGATGCTTTGGGGCTGATTCAATCTTATGGAGCCGATAGCGTTCGGGTGGGCTTATTGCTGAGTTCCGCTGCCGGAAATGATTTGCTGTTTGACGAATCCTTATGCCAACAAGGAAAAAACTTTGCCAATAAAATTTGGAATGCCCATAGGCTGATAGAAGGTTGGGAAGTAGACGAAAAACTACCTCAGGACGAGGTTGTGCGATTGGGCCTTGAGTGGTATGAATCAAAATTTCAAGAAGTCTTGTTACAGGTCAATGATCATTTTGACAAATACCGTATTTCGGATGCATTGATGGCGATTTATAAGTTGGTATGGGATGATTTTTGCTCATGGCTACTGGAGTTGGTCAAACCGGCTTATGGGGCGCCTGTAGACAGACAGACATATGCGGACTTGGTTCGTGTTTTTGAAGACAATCTCAGGTTGCTACACCCATTTATGCCTTTTCTTTCGGAGGAGTTGTGGCACCTATTGGATAAGCGCACTGCAGACCAAGCCTTGGTGGTTTCTTCTTGGCCTGAAGCAAAAAAAGCTGATAAAAAAGTATTAGAACAATTTGACCACACTGCCCAAATGGTGTCTGCGATCCGTTCGATACGCAAACAAAAAAACATCCCCTTTAAATCTCCTTTGGATCTATTAGAGTTGTCAAATAAAATGCCTTATTTTGAGTCTGTTGTTCAAAAGCTAGCCAATGTTTCCTCATGTCAGCAAACCGATACGGCTCCACAGCAGGCCTTGTCTTTCCGTGTAGGCGTTTCTGAATATTTTATTCCATTTGCAATCGAAAATGCGGAGGAAGAAATCAAAAAACTTCAAGAGGAGTTGGACTATCAAAAGGGGTTTTTAAAAGGAGTTCAAAAGAAGTTGAGCAACGAACGTTTTGTGCAGAATGCGCCCGAGGCAGTCGTAGCTATTGAAAAAAAGAAAGAAGAAGACACCTTAGCAAAAATCAGCTTGATAGAACAAAACTTGGTACAGTTACAGTCCTAGTTTTTCTTTTAGTTTCATCACCAATTCTACATATGCATTTTTAGCCTCCTCTTTGGTTAGTTTGCCCATTTGGACCAGCGCGTTGGCCTTGAAAGCAGTTACCAAGTTGTGCTCCTCTTTATCTCGTTGCGAATGGGATACCTCGATGCGCTTATAATAGGCATACAATCGTAACAAATCATCTTTGGGAATTTCATCTACATAGTTGTTTACCCAAGAAATGGCTTCAGGATAAGTCATGGTTTTTGGGGCATATTATTGTTGGGTAATAAAGTCGACACCTCCTTTGACTTTTTGGTTTAGGCTGACTGCCAAAGGGGTATCAAGCGGTAAAAACAAATCGATGCGTGAGCCAAATTTTATAAAACCTGCATCTTCTCCTTGAACTGCTTGGTCTCCCACGGTGGCGTAGTTGACAATGCGTCGTGCTACGGCGCCTGCTATCTGACGGTACAAAACTTTTCCATGTTTGGGGTTGTCTATTACAATAGTAGTTCGTTCGTTGAGTGTAGAGGATTTGGGGTGCCAAGCCACCAAGTACTTCCCCGGATGATATTTGCTAAAAACGACCGCTCCACTCAAGGGATACCGAGTCACGTGTACATTGAGAGGTGACATAAAAATAGAAACCTGAAGACGTTTGTCTTTGAAATATTCGGGTTCCAATACTTCCTCAATAATCACCACTTTACCGTCTACAGGAGATACGATGTGTTCGGTCTCTGCTAAGGCAGGTCTGCTAGGATTTCGAAAAAATTGAAGTACCAAAACGAGGACAACTAATGATAGGACTTGTACCCCCATTTTGACCCAATAGGTTGATAGAAAATATTCTGCCAACAATGCAACGATGGCACACAGTATAAAGGTGGTTATGATTATGCGAAACCCTTCTTTGTGAAACATATTATGTTATGTAATAAAGTATGATGTATGAAAACGGAACCACAAAAATAAGACTATCTATTCGATCATAGAGGCCCCCGTGGCCCGGCATAAGTTTGCCACTGTCTTTTACATTGGCCAAACGTTTGATGTGGCTTTGAGCCAAGTCACCAATGATGGAAAGTACCGCTACTAACAGACCTAAAAGCAACCATAAATTTGAAGGTATTATGTTGCTGTATTGACCCATGCCATATCCCACAATAGGAGTGATACATATGGCCGCAATCGCACCCTCCATAGTTTTGTTCGGAGACACAGCAGCATACAGAGGTCTTTTGCCCAACCAAGAACCAAAGCCAAAGGCAACAGAATCTGTGGTCCATACGAGCAAAAGAAACCCAGTAATTAGCTCTTGATTGAAAACATTGTCCTCAGTTCCATCATATAAAAGCAAAAAAATAGGTGCGCATATATGAAAACATGCGATTGCCATGGTGCTGAGGCTTTTTGCTTGTAATTTTTTTAGGGCGACCATGTGATAGGCCAACCAAAGCTGAATCAGAACAGCTCCGAATGCCCAAATGATAAGGGGAACTTGTGTTTGAAACAAACCATATGTCAATCCGCATACCAAAACCACTTTCCATAGAGACGAAGTACCTTGAAGATTGAGAAACTCTCTTGTAACCACCAAAGAGACCCCAATCAAAAAAATTGAATAAAAATTAGAATTAAGCCAAAGGGTTCCGAGCCAAAGTCCGGCATAGAGGAATCCAAAAACTGTTCGTAGCGAAAAAGAGGTCATTAAAAATCTTCTAGTAAGATTAGAAATACATCCTTAATGGGCAAGCCGTATGTGAGGAAGTTCTCTTGGTTGTCCTCTGCACTTTTTTTAAAGTGTTTGATAGAGGTAATGTTGATGGGTATATTCTTTTTGTATTTGTGCTTGATACCTTTTAGGCCTTCACTCAATGTGTCTGTGAGTTGTTTGGTGCCAGCAAAAATCACAAAACATTCTGGGAGATCGGACAGCTTGTGGTTGGCAATCTGCTTGTCACACATGATGATGCTTCCATCGTGGGCGACCAGAAATTCACATGAAGTGAGTAAAAATTTAGCGTTTAGGTTGGTTTTGGTAGGAGTGATGTCGTCACGTTGGAAACGTTCAAGTAGACCGGTGTCAAAACACAACATTTCCGAAGAAGTCCATTTTTTCTCTTTAATGACATCGTCAAATGCACGTAGGGCTTCATCTGTGTTTTCACAATAGATAAACTTGCCGCCTTGTTGGGTAAATTTCAGTGTAAAACCCTCTTCGATAGGAACTTCCTGGGCAGGCATATATTTGCTGCGTTCGGGTTGTTCCTTCTCTTCTTGCTTGGGCGCACTACCGAAAAGGGATGACAGAAACCGCTTCAAATCAAATTAGATTTTTGAATCCCTAAAGATAGAAAACTATGCGGTTTTAAAATGGATTTTCAGGCAGATTTATCTGCAGAAGCTTCTTCGTCTTTTTTGGTTTCAGACACAGCTTCTTCTACTTCAAAGGGTCTTTTGCCAAAAATAGTCTCCAAATCGTCTTTGAAAATCACTTCTTTTTCCAATAGAACGTCCGCTAGTTGACTTAGTTTCTTCTTGTGTTTACGCAACAGTGCTAGGGCACGCTTGTACTGACTTTCTACGATTTTAGATATTTCCAGATCAATCTGTTTGGCTGTTTCTTCACTGTAGGGCTTGGTAAATCCGAATTCATTCTGCCCATCTGCGTCGTAATAGGTAATGTTTCCGATTTTGTCGTTCAATCCATATACAGTTACCATGGCACGCGCCTGACGGGTTACTTTGACCAAATCACTCAAAGCGCCTGTGGAAATTTTGTTAAACACGATCTGCTCGGCAGCACGTCCACCAAGGGTTGCACACATTTCGTCAAGCATTTGCTCGGCGCGAACAATCTGTCTCTCTTCAGGCAGATACCAAGCAGCTCCTAAAGACTGACCTCGTGGTACGATGGTGACTTTCACCAGTGGGGCTGCATGCTCTAACATCCAGCTCACCGTAGCATGACCGGCTTCGTGATAGGCGATGGTCTTTTTTTCTGCGGGGGTTATGATTTTGCTTTTCTTCTCCAAACCTCCAACAATACGGTCAACAGCATCCAAGAAGTCTTGACGGCCCACTTTTTTTCTGTTTTTTCGAGCAGCAATCAGCGCAGATTCATTACAAACATTGGCGATGTCTGCCCCTGAAAAGCCAGGTGTTTGTTTGGCCAAGAAATCCACATCGAGTTTGGTGTCTACTTTTAGAGGCTTTAAGTGGACTTCGAAAATTTCTTTTCTTTCCCTGAGGTCGGGTAGGTCCACGTAGATTTGACGGTCAAAACGCCCTGCACGCATCAGTGCTTTGTCCAACACATCGGCTCGGTTGGTGGCTGCCAATACGATCACATTGGTGTCTGTGCCAAATCCGTCCATTTCCGTGAGGAGTTGGTTGAGTGTGTTTTCTCGTTCGTCATTCGACCCAGTGATATTGTTTTTACCACGAGCGCGACCGATGGCATCAATTTCATCTATAAATATGATGGCAGGTGATTTGTCTTTGGCTTGTTTGAACAAGTCACGAACGCGGGAAGCACCCACACCGACAAACATTTCCACAAAGTCAGAACCTGATAAAGAGAAGAACGGCACTTTAGCCTCTCCGGCTACGGCTTTGGCCAATAGTGTTTTTCCGGTACCCGGAGGTCCTACCAACAAGGCTCCTTTGGGGATTTTACCTCCAAGAACAGTGTATTTACTTGGGTTTTTAAGGAAGTCTACAATTTCTTGCACCTCTTCTTTGGCGCCTTCCAGCCCCGCAACATCTTTAAAAGTGACCTTGATGTCTGAATTTTCATCAAACAAGCGCGCTTTGGATTTTCCGATATTAAATATTTGTCCCCCGGCACCTCCGGCACCGCCTCCCGACATGCGACGCATCAAAAAGATCCAAACCGCAATAATGAGAATCAGAGGTAAAAACCCAATCAGCACATCTAACCAGCGATTTTCAACCGTTTTGAACTCGTAGAAGAAGTCAATTCCTTTTTGCTCGGCTGTTTCGAGTTTGCGTTGAAAAAGCTCCAAATTACCCACTTCAAACTGGTAGTGAGGCCCTTTTTCGTTGGACCTTCCAAAGAAGTCTTCAGCGCGGGCATTTTTGTGTTTGGGGGTTTGAAGGGCGTCAGGTTTCAGTGTTACCTGAGCCACATTTTTGTTGATTACCAATACTTGAGACACATCACCGTCGTTAAGGTACTTCTCAAAAGTGGAGATGTTGATTTGTTGTCGCTCAGACATACTGCCGCTATTGTTGAAATACGACATTCCGATAAAAAATGCCGCTATCAGGGCATACAGCCAATAGGAACTGATGCTGGGTTTTTTGTTAGGTGCTTTTTCTTTTTTAGCCATTTTATAGTATTAGAAGCAATCTCAATCAATAACTTGAGGCAATTTCTGTCACTTTTGCATCACCCCATAGAGATTCAATATCATAATGTTCGCGTATGTGACGCTGGAAAATGTGCACCACAACATCGACGTAGTCGATAAGTACCCATTCGCTATTTTCTAACCCTTCCGCTTGCAAGGGTTTTTCTTTTAATGCCTTACTGACCTTTTTTTGAACCGCACCTGCAAGCGCACTCACTTGGGTATTGGAAGTACCCGAACAAATGATAAAATATTGGCATACAGTATTTTCAATATCACGCAAGTCCATCACACAAATATCTTCTCCTTTAACATCTTCCAAAGCATCTATAATGTGGGTGATGAGGTTGTCGGGACCGGTGGTTTTTACCATACAATAGCCATTTGAGCAAATCTATTACAAATTCATGTAATACAATGAGATATACTTAATTTTGTTCAATGCATATAATCAAACTTAGTGCCACCGCATCTACCAATGATGATTTGCGCAATTATGTCAAAGACATGCAACCCCAACAGCCGACTGTACTGTGGACCCCTCACCAGTTTCAAGGAAAGGGTCAGGCAGGCAATGTATGGCACAGTGCTCCCAACGAAAACCTGACTTTCTCTCTGTATATACCCGATTTAAGACTTCCTGTGGGGCAATCTTTTGAACTTAACAAATGGGTTTCTATAGCTTTAGCAGACTGGTTGGAAAACCATAACATCCCTGAAATTCAAATCAAATGGCCTAACGACATTTTGTCAGGTCAAAAGAAAATAGGAGGCATACTCATAGAGTCTAGTATCAGTAATGGCCAAGTGCAACCCTACGCCATTGGGGTTGGTGTCAACGTGAACCAATCAAACTTCCTGGATTTACCGAACGCTACTTCCATGAGCCTACAAACTGAGAAGAACTTTGATATAGAAAAATTGGTTGTGTCTTGTTCGCAGGCAATTGTCAATGCTTTGAAACCGACTCTAGATTCATGCACAAATGGCTATCTCGATCGTCTGTATGGGTTTCAAAAACTTGGAAAATTCAGTCAAAACGGAGTCCCTTTTGAGGGTGTCATCACGGGTGTGCAAAAAGATGGACGCTTAACGATTCAGACTAAGGACAAACAATTGTTATTTGCGCCTAAGACCCTAAAGTTTGTCCATATTTCCAATTAAGGCTTCTAAAAATTGGGTGAGTGGCTTTTTGACCATCATGGCCATCATGGGATTGAGGTCCCCTTTGAACTGTAGCTGCACTTGTGTTTGATTTTCTTCTAAAGCTTCTAATTGCCCGATGAGTTCAAACGCCACTTTACCTCCAGAGGATTCTAGTATAATGGTGCCGGGACTGATGCGTTCTTTGATACGCAAGCTCAGCTCAGGCATACTGCCCAACTTGAATCTAAAGGAGTCATTTTCTCCTACAGAGAATGAGGCTCCTTCGGGCATAAGAACTCCAAAAGATTCTGGTGTGCTGAGCCGAGAAAAGACAGCCTCTAAAGGCTGATTGACGGTTGCAAATGAACTGTTAATCTCCATATCGACAATTTAAGGTTTCCAAGTTTCGGGTGACAAACGCCAGCTTTTCAGAAGTTCGGCATCTGTGGCATTGATATGCCCAGATTCCAAAGCTTGTTCCAGAAGGTGTTCGTAGTTGCTCAAGGTGTTGAGCTGTACTTTTGATAGTTCAAAATTGTCTTGGGCAACGGGAAAATTATAGGAAAAAATGGCCAACATACCTTTGATATTGGCGCCAAAATCGCGGAGTGCATCCACTGCCTGTAGACTGCTTTTTCCGGTACTGATCAGATCTTCAATGACCACTACTGTACTGTTGGGCTCCAGCCATCCCTCAATCTGATTCTGACGCCCATGAGCTTTGGGTTTGGGACGCACATACACAAACGGCAGATTGAGTTGCTCTGCCACCAAAGCACCCAAGCCGATGGCTCCTGTGGCGACGCCTGCAATGGCATCGGGCTTACCGTAGATTTCCTCAATTTGTTTGGCCATTTGTTCTCTCAAATAATTTCTTATCGCAGGGTATGAGAGCGCGATACGATTGTCACAATAAATGGGTGATTGCCACCCGCTGGCCCAACTAAAAGGATTTTTGGGTTCCAACTTTATTGCATTTATTTGTAAGAGAAATTCAGCAACTTTTTTTGCTGTAAAGGAGTCATGAATCATGGGGCAAAAGTATAAAGTTTTTATCAATGCAAAACTGATTGTCCTTACCGCCAAAAAACCCAAATCTTCTGATGCGCTTGTGTTGCCACTTGCTGAAACTGCCTTTTCGGATGTTTTAAAACACTTTCGCAAAACAGACGCCAAAAAAATATATCTACTCGGAGATGACGCGCGTACGCTCATGCATTACTTTAAAGCCAAACTGCCCGTTACCCAGGCCGGTGGTGGACTGGTGACCAATGCTGAGGGGCACACGCTGTTTATTTTTCGCAAAGGCAAATGGGATTTACCGAAAGGCAAAATCGATCGAGGAGAGACCATCGAGGACGGTGCTGTGCGAGAAGTAAAAGAAGAGACCGGAGTAAAAAAACTAAAAATGCAAGGGTTAGCCGGTATGACTTACCACATTTTTAAACGCAATGACGTCTATCAGCTCAAAGAAACTTTTTGGTTTTATATGAGTACTACCTACACAGGTGATTTAAAGCCTGAAACCAAAGAAGATATCACTAAAGCGGTTTGGAAAAATGATAAAAAGACCCGAAAAGCTTTAGAAAAAACCTACCCAAACATCAAGCATTTGTTTGATCAAACGGCCCTTAAATCCTGACACAATCAGGCACAAGCTGGGTGTAGTCTCCCTTGTTTCGAATAATTTCTCTTACAATGCTACTGCTGATAAAAGAAGTACTGGCCGATGTCAACAAAAAAACCGTTTCTATTTCTGAAAGTTTTCGATTGGTGCGTGCGATGGCTTTTTCAAATTCAAAATCGCCGTTGTTGCGCACTCCTCTGAGTATATAGTTTGCACCCACCTCACGACAAAAATCGATGGTCATTCCTTCGTAGGAAACTACACGAACTTTGGGATGGTCAGCAAAGCATTTTTCAATAAAATCCTTGCGCTGATCTAGAGAGAACATATATTGTTTTTCCGAATTGGCGCCTATGCCAACAATAACCTCATCAAAAATGGTTGTACCGCGTACAACGATGTCCATGTGCCCTAAGGTAAAGGGATCAAATGAGCCTGGAAAAACAGCACGTTTCATACCACAAAGGTATTTATTTTTTAAGGGCTTCGGCTATAGCGGCTTCAAATAGCTCACTGAGCGGTATGCCTGCATGGCGTGCTTGTTGGGGTAGCAAGCTGGCCTCGGTCAGACCGGGAACGGTATTGATTTCTAAAAAATAAGGGATGTCTCCCACAAAAATAAAATCGCTGCGGCTAAAACCTTTCATGCCTAAAGATGCATAGACTTTAAGTGCCGCTTGGTTGAGGTTTTTCAATTGTTTTTCGGAAAGGCGTGCAGGTGTGATTTCTTCGGATTGACCTTCATATTTGGCGGCATAATCAAAAAAATCAGCGCTGCTTACAATTTCTGTGGGCGCCAAAACACGTACTTTCCCCTCGTAAGTAATTACGCCAATAGACACCTCGGTGCCCTCTAAAAAAGACTCGATTAACACACAATCATCCTCTTGAAATGCTTTGGCAATCGCTCCCAAAAGTTCAGATGCCTCATAAACTTTGCTAACCCCAAAACTGCTTCCCGCCTGATTGGCTTTTACAAAACATGGCAACCCCACGGTTTCGACAACTCTTTTGGTATCAATTTCTTGTCTTTTAGAGATCACCATTCTGTGGGCCATGGAAATGCCGTAAGGCTGTAGGAAATCCAGGGTCTTACTCTTGTTGTAGGTCAAGGCTGATACCTCGGCCGAACATCCGGTATAAGGGATGCCCCTCTTGTCAAAGTAGGCTTGCAACTCTCCGTTCTCCCCGGGAGCGCCGTGAACGGCATTAAATACTACATCAAAGATCAGGTCTCCACAGCTAAAATCTTTTTGATCGATGGGCAACCAAGTGTCATCCACCAATACGGTCCAGCCCTTTTTGTCGATTCTAACCGGGTAGGGCCTGTACTGGGTTTTGTTTAAGTGTTGAACTACCACCGAACCACTCTTTAACGAAATCTCATATTCAGAGGTATAACCCCCCATTATCACCGCAACGTTTGGCTTCATGCTGCAAAAATATCATTTATTTTCACCCCTTTGGTTTTATTATCTTTGCCCTCACACACATGAATATGGGATGGTTCCGTTTTTTATTCAGTTTTACTTTCCTCAAGCAAGCCTTTAAGGC
>JBMYLY010000018.1:0-26482 GCA_049596815.1 Flavobacteriaceae bacterium
AAAAAACACATTGAGGTAAAGTAAACACTAAACCGGCCGATAGGTCGGTTTTTTATTTGGTCTCTGCCAATTTCTCTTGAAATTTTTGGATCAAATCTCTCAGTCGGGCGGCTTCCATAAAGTCCAGCGCTTTGGCGGCGGTTTCCATGGCTTTGCGGCTTTCGCGAATCTTGGTTTGCAGTTGTTGTGGACTGAGGTATTCTAGTTCAGGTTCGGTGGCTTGCGCCATGGGCTTGGGGGTTTGATCGTACGCAAAGGCCGTATCCAAGCTTTTGTTTAGCGCTTGTGGGGTGATCTTGTGTTTGGCGTTGTAGGCCAATTGCTTTTCGCGTCTGTACTGGGTTTCGTCTATGGTTTTTTGCATGCTTTTGGTCACGGTGTCGGCATACATAATGGCCATACCGTTCAGATGGCGAGCCGCACGTCCCACGGTTTGGGTCAGAGAACGAGCCGAACGTAAAAACCCTTCCTTATCCGCATCAATGATGGCCACCAAGGACACCTCGGGCAGGTCGAGCCCTTCCCGCAGTAGGTTGACCCCAATCAGCACATCAAACAACCCACGGCGCAAATCTTGCATGATTTCGACCCGTTCCAACGTATCGATATCACTGTGGATATAGCGACAGCGTATGGAAATTCGCGACAGGTATTTGGTCAACTCTTCGGCCATACGTTTGGTGAGGGTAGTGACAAGTACCCGTTCGTCTTTTTCTGCCCGCAACTGAATTTCTTCTACCAAGTCATCGATTTGTTTGAGGCTGGGGCGTATTTCAATCACAGGGTCCAACAGGCCCGTAGGCCGTATGATTTGCTCCACATAGACCCCTTCTGTTTGTTGTAGCTCATAGTCAGAAGGCGTGGCACTTACATAGACTACTTGGTTCTGCAAGGCTTCAAACTCTTCGTATTTTAAGGGGCGGTTGTCCATGGCAGCAGGCAAGCGAAAGCCGTATTCAACCAAGTTTTCTTTGCGACTGCGGTCTCCGCCATACATGGCATGTACTTGTGAGAGTGTCACGTGGCTTTCGTCCACCATCATCAAAAAATCATCGGGAAAATAATCCAACAGACAAAAAGGGCGGGTTCCCGGAGCACGTCCGTCTATATAGCGAGAGTAGTTTTCGATGCCTGAGCAGTAGCCCAGTTCACGTATCATCTCGAGGTCAAAATTGGTGCGTTCTTCCAATCGGGTGGCTTCGAGGTGTTTTCCTAAGTCCTTAAAATAGCTCACTTGAGCCACCAAATCATCTTGGATTTGATGAATGGCATTTTGCAATACTTCTGGAGAGGTTGCAAACATATTGGCCGGGTAAATGGTGAGCTTTTCAAAAGTTTCTTTTATCTCATTGGTGATAGGGTCAAAAACCTCTATGGCTTCGATTTCATCCCCAAAAAAATGGATTTTAAAAGCGTGGTCGGCGTAGCTTGGGAACACATCTACCACATCCCCCTTGACCCGAAAGGTGCCATGCAAAAAATCGGCTGTGGTACGCGCATAAAGACTTTGCACCAACTGGTGTAAAAACTGTGTACGTGGAATCAGTTGGTCCACCTCAATAGAGATCACATTTTTTTTAAACTCCACGGGGTTGCCGATGCCATACAAACAAGAAACAGATGCTACGACCAATACATCGCGTCGTCCAGACAACAAAGAGGAAGTAGTGCTAAGTCGCAACTTTTCAATTTCTTCATTGATAGACAAGTCTTTTTCGATATAGGTGCCCGTGGTAGGGATATAGGCTTCCGGCTGGTAGTAATCGTAGTACGACACAAAATACTCTACCGCATTGTTGGGAAAAAACTGTTTGAATTCAGAGTATAGCTGGGCTGCCAGGGTTTTGTTGTGTGCTAAAACGAGGGTGGGGCGCTGCACGCGTTCCACCACATTGGCCATGGTGAAAGTCTTCCCCGATCCTGTAACCCCCAAAAGGGTTTGAAACTTATCACCGCTTTCTATCCCTTTGACCAATTGGTCAATGGCCTGCGGTTGGTCTCCGGTAGGCGTAAAATCAGAAACGACTTTAAAATCCATAGTTTGGCAAAATTACCACAATTCTGTCCAATGTATGGGCTGAGTATATGTTATTGGCTTTATAAATCACGTCGCTTTAGAACGCGGTAGCTTGCCCACAAGAAGAGGGCTGTCCACAACAACACAGTCAATATGGTGGCCAAAGACACCTCGTGATTGGTGCCTACTTGTTCACCGATTTGTCCTGCTATGTTTTTGACAGCAGACAGGCGTGTAAAGGGTTGGGGGATAAGTTCTGACATGCTGTTGAGTGGAAAAAAAGCAAATACTTGTTCTGCTGTTATTGAGGGAAGATAGTCCGAAAGCTTCCACTTCATCAGTCCAAAGCCGATGCCTTCAGCCATTTGCCAAACCGCCAAAAAGCCCAATGCGAAAGCGGAGCGCTTGATAAGGATGCCCAAAAACAGACAAAAGCTAAAAAACCCCAACAGTTTGACGAAATACGCCACCAGATATTCCAAATCTCTAAATACGATTCGGATTTCGTTATAGTCCGAAAAACCATACCCCAAGACCAAGGAAAGCAGAAAAACAAAGAGTGTTGAGGCAAGTGACAAGGCCACGACCATCAGCACCTTTGATTTGAGCAATTCGTACTTGCTAAGACCGTCGATAAGGTTTTGTTTGAGGGTTTTGTAGCTGTATTCGTTGGCCATCATAGACACGATGACTACAGCCAAAAAGAGTTTGAATATGGCAGCTATATAGGTATTAAAATGCCAGATATACGGAAAGTTAAAAATGCCTTGCTCCGCCAGATGAAACTCAATGGGTCCAATGTCAAATTTGATGGCGGCTATGGTGGCGATCAGGCTGAGCAACACAAAATAAGCGACAATCAACACCCGACTCGACCGATTCGCCATCATTTTATGGTACTCTATTTGTAGCAATCGTTTCATGAGCTTGTGTTTTGGGTGAGTGCCAAAAATTGGGTTTCCAAACGTTCATACTTTTTCACCAAATGGGTGGGTATGCATTGCTGCTCAATAAGCCATTGGCTCATGGTTTCTGCACCCACTTCTTTATTGAGATAAGCCCAGACCATGCCATCTTTATGTTTCAATTCAGACACATCGGGGTGGTCTGTAAGCAGTTGGGTCAAACGTTCCATATTGGTGGTGGCCAATTCAAAATAACCATGACTGGCGGTAAGCGCGTCGACACTCCCTGCGTAACGCCGGACGCCTTCTTGCAATACGATAACATGGGTACATACCTTTTCGACCTCATCCAACAGATGAGAGGCCAACAATATGGTGGTGCCTTGGGCGGCTACTTTGTGTATGATTTCTCTGATTTGGAAAATGCCCTGAGGGTCGAGCCCATTGGTGGGTTCGTCCAGTATCAATATTTCAGGGTCGTTAAGCAAAGCCGAGGCGATCGCCAAGCGTTGCTTCATACCCAAGGAAAAGGTTTTAAACTTGTCGTTTTTTCGCGCTAACAAACCGACCAGTTCCAATTTCTCGTCGATGACTGAGGGGTCGATTTCTTTGATGAGACACACCAATTTCAGGTTTTGAGCTGCGCTCATATAGGGGTAAAAGTTGGGTCGTTCTATGATGGCTCCGATGCGCTTGAGGGCTTGGTGGGTATCGGTGGTGCCGTCAAACCAATGGTAACTGCCCGATGTGGGGTTGACCACGTTGAGAATCATACCCAAGGTGGTGGATTTTCCACTTCCGTTGGGTCCCAAAAGGCCGTATATGTTTCCCTTTTTGATGGAAAAACTCAATTCACGGACTGCTTGTATGCGGCCGTAGTGTTTGGTCAGTTTCTCAACGTGTAAAATGGTAGACACAGGCTTGGGTTCTATGTGTTAAAAATATCAAATCTATTACTATCAAAACGCTTTTGTATGTGTTATGTTACAAAACCCTGTACATTTGTGGTATGGCCACCGAGGAAAAATTGATTTCCAAAAAAAAACCCACCTATCCAATAAGCCCTTTTTTGCGCGACTATTTGGACCACTACAACCGTACGATTCAACTGCCGATTGATTACGAGGATTTGTTGCGTTTTAGCGGTTCTGTGGCTGTGATGGACAAGCATGACAATGACAGTCTGTGGGTGCGTGTGTTTTACAATGAGTCGGAGCGTGCCGAGATTGACGAAAACCTGAAACGCATTTACACACTCTTACTTTCTGATGGTAGTACCAGCAACTTTGGTTTTCTAAACGTAGATGCCATTGACTATTGCACCTTTGGCAATTCCAAACCTTTTCGCATCAAGATCAGAAACATACTCAACGACAACTTCACCTATTTCTATGTGAAAAAAGCAGATGCCTCTCGTGCTTATGGTTTGGAAGTAGAGCATATGTTGTCTCCCTACAACCTCAATTTTTTGGTCTGTGAGAATACGCTGATAGAGGAACATATTGCAGGTATTCCGGGTGATGAGTTTATCAAAGACCATTTGCCCAAGTGTAGCAAAAGTGAAAAAAGTCAAATCGCCAAGGAGTTTGTCAAATTCAATGAGCGTTGTATGATACGTTTGTTAGGGGATATGCGTGCTTACAACTATGTTATCGTACCCACGCATGACTTTGATCAGGTGGTGTATAAAATTCGCGCGATTGATTTTGACCAACAGTCCTATGAAGCCAAATTAAAAGTCTATCGTCCACAGTTTTTTAAGGAGAATTTTCCCATGGTGGAGTTGGTTCGTGCCCACTTGGACAAAAATGCGGTGGATCAGTATAAAATCGAAGAACGTTCCATAGTCGCCAAGCGGATTTTAAGTACCGAGGGTCGTTTGACCCAGTTGTTGAAGTGTATGCTTAAAGATGAATTGTCTACGCCAGAAAATGTGAGTCAACTTAAGGCTGAAATTTACGCTTATATTCCTGATAAAAATTTTAAGAACAGCTACAATATGGGGGGTATTATGCGTGCCGCATTTGAGTTTGTTAAACGCAACTATGAGCATCATGAGATGCTGCGTAGTGGTTGATTAATACCACTCTTCATTGGTTTCATCGCCCCAGTCCTCTTCCCAATTTTCGTCCACTTCTTCTGGGTCTTTTTCAGCTGATTCCTCAAAGCGTTTAGGAGGAGGTTCAGGAGGCAGGTGTCCGTGGCTAAAAACCAAATTGGGATAAGAAGTACCAACAACCGTCTCGGCCGCTTCCATACATTCCACAAAGAAGGTCCACATGTTTAGGAAGTCATAGATGTACAGCGCATTTTTTTGCGCATCAGAAAACACATCCTCTAGCAGGGTGTCTGCCATCAGTCTGCAGGGTTCGTCAAACAAATCGGCTTGGGCAATGGCTTCCCCTTGGTTCCAATCGTCATCACTCAAATAGAAAGTGGCCATTTCATGACCGTCGATACCAAAAGACTGTAAAATGGCGTTGTGTAAATCTTCAAAAGTATTGCTTTGTTGAAGTTCGATGTCTCTAAAAACATCTTCTTCAGCATCGAGAATTATTCTAAATCGAAAGATCATAGTTTTTTGTTTTTATACGCAGTATCCAGTAGGCTTGCACACCAAATAGCACAGTGGCAATCAAAAGGTGCAAAGGTTGGCTTCCCCATGGAAAATCGATGTAATACATTGCGATTCCCAACAAAATTTCTGCCACCACACAGCCCAAAACCCAACGGATGTATTTTTCTGCTAATCCTTCTAGGCGTACTTTAAAAAAGACATACCCATTGACCAAAATCACCAGAATGGAAAGAGATCGGTGGATATAAAAATCCAGTTTGGGATGCTGCAACCACAGTGCCGCTTGTTCATAGCCCCATTTTTGGATTTGTACATCTACAAATTGTCGCACTTGTACGCCTAAAACAAATTGGGCAAGGGTCAGTACAAATGCAAAACTTATCAGATACATCAAAACCGGAGAAGGTTTTTTGGCCAAGCCTATGGGCTTGCACAGTGCGCGAACGATCAACAACAATCCGATAATGACCAATGCCATGGCCATATGGATTGAAATTTTTGTGGGCAATAGATTGGAGTCTACAACGGTCTTGCCCAACCACGCCTGAAAGCCCATACCTGCTACCGCTAAGAAGCACAGCAGAGGGATGATGGGTTTTTTTCTAATGAAGGTCAAACTACGTACAAACAGCCCTAAGACGAACAATCCTGACAAGGCCCCCAACAGACGGTTGATAAATTCAATCCAAGTATGGGCAGCGTCAAACTTGGCATAATCGTGTTTGGTATAGGGTTCCCACTGGTTGGGGTCATAAGCGTTGCCGCTCTCAAAGTCTTTGACAGCCACTCGCAGGCTTTCGTCAACAATGATGACATTGCCTTCTTGGTATCTGGTGTTGGGTTTCCAATCGAGTTGGCTGCGTTCGGTAGGAGGAATCAGGTATCCAAAACATTTGGGCCAGTCGGGACAGCCCATACCACTACCGGTCATTCTGACCACTGAGCCAGCCAAAATCACCAAATACACTGAAATCAGTGCCCATTTGTTCCAATTGAGAATGCCTTGGTTCATGACGATGTGGCTTTTAGTCCCAATTCGGCAGCCTTTTCAAGCATCAAAGCGTGTGCGGCTTTGTGTTCGTTGGGGATTTTTCCTTCTAAAATAGCTTCTTTGATATATTCTTTCAATATGCCAATCTCTCGGCATGGTTTTAGATCAAAAGTACGCATGATTTCAGCCCCATCCACAGGAGGTTGGAAGTTTCTTATGCGATCTCGTTCTTCCACATCCACGATTTTTTGGCGCACTTTTTCGAAGTTCTCATGGTATTTTTTAAAACGTCGCGGGTTTTTGGTGGTGATGTCTGCCTCACAGAGGGTAAGCAAATCATCGATATAGTCCCCTGCGTCGAATACCAACCTACGCACGGCGGCATCCGTGGCCAAGTCTTCAGAAACAGCGATGGGTCGGGAACTCATAAACACCAGTTTCTGTACGTATTTCATTTTTTCGTTCAGGGGCATTTTCAAGCGCTTGAAAAGCTTGTACACCATTTTGGCGCCTACAAATTCATGGCCGTGAAAAGTCCATCCCACTTTTTTGCTAAACTTTTTGGTGGGTGCTTTGCCAATATCGTGGAGAAGTGCTGCCCAACGGAGCCAAAGATTGTCGGTTGTTTTGCAAATATTGTCTACCACCTCCAGAGTATGGTAAAAGTTGTCTTTGTGACGTTGTCCTTCAACCTCTTCAATGCCTTTAAGGGCGATAAGTTCGGGCAAAATATGTTTGAGCAAGCCTGTTTTTTCCAACAATACAAATCCGACAGAGGGTTTTTGGGTCAGCATAAGTTTGTGCAACTCATCGACTATGCGTTCTTTGGATAAAATTTCCAATCGGTTGTTGAGTGTGCGAATCGCATCAAGGGAAGCCTTTTCAATCTTGAAATCGAGTTGTGCGGCAAACCTTATGGCGCGCAACATTCGCAAAGGATCGTCTGTGTAGGTTTGTTCAGGCTCTAAAGGGGTGCGCAGCAGCTGATCCTCCATGTCTTTTAAGCCGTTGAAAGGGTCGATAAAACGCCCAAATTCACTGGGGTTTAGCGCCACAGCAAGTGCATTGACCGTAAAGTCGCGTCGTTTTTGATCGTCCTCTAAAGTGCCGTTTTCAACTATGGGTTTGCGACTCTGACTCCGATAGCTTTCCTTTCTGGCGCCCACAAATTCCAGTTCCCAATCGCCTGCTTTGAGCATGGCTGTTCCGAAATTTTTAAAGACTTGTACTTTGCTGCTGTTGTCAAGACTTTTGGCAACCGCCTTAGCGAGTGCAATGCCGCTTCCCTCACAAACGATGTCTACGTCTTTGGGTGTTTTTCGTTTGAGAATCACATCTCGTACATAGCCTCCAATGACAAAAGCGCGGGAGTCCAATTGCTCGGCAACGGCACCAATTTGTTTAAAAATAGGCGCTTGTAATGCTTCTTGTATGTCGGGACTGGGTTTCACGGTCTTAAAATCTCTGTCTCTCCATTGGATTTGATCAACACCAATCTGGAAGGTTGGGTACTGTTCAATGTTGCACACAAAGGTACGACATAGTCTACCTGCGCCAAAAGCTGTGGATCCACAGCTGACAAGCTGGGCGGGATGGGTGCGCCACTCAAATTTGCTGAGGTACTGATGATGGGTTTTCCAAAACCGCGTACCAAATCCAAGGCAAAACCCGGCTTGGGGATGCGAAAAGCCATAGAACCTTCCTCGCTCATGGCTGAATGAGCTATGTTTTTGACATTTGGGTAAATGATGGTGGTCGGTTGCTCAGATGTTTCTAACAATTTTTTGGCAGCTTGTGGAACCACATCGACGTATTCAGAAAGCATTTCCATATCAGCGACCAGAGCGATAAGTGCTTTGCCTAGAGGCCTGTTTTTGATATTGAAAATCTTTTGAACGGCGGCTTCGTCTGTCGCATCACAACCCAAGCCCAATACCGTATCTGAAGGATAGATCAGGCTGCCTTTTTGATGCAATACTTTGATGGCGTGATTGAGTTCCATAAGTGGAACAAAAATAAGCTATTTGACGCCTATATAATTGGATTTATACAGAAACATCATAGGTTCTCAAGGCGTCGTTCAAAGAAGTTTTTTTGTTGGTGCTTTCTTTGCGTTTGCCGATGATAAGCGCACAAGGCACTTGGAAATCTCCTGCAGGGAAAGTTTTGGTATAACTGCCTGGAATGACCACAGAGCGTGCTGGAACAACTCCTTTGGATTCAACGGGTTCATCACCAGTTACATCTATGATTTTTGTTGATGCCGTAAGCACCACATTGGCCCCCAAAACCGCTTCGGTCTCCACTCTGACACCTTCCACTACGATACAGCGTGAACCCACAAAAGCATTGTCCTCAATGATGACGGGTGCGGCTTGGAGTGGTTCCAAAACCCCTCCGATTCCTACACCACCACTCAAATGCACATTTTTTCCAATTTGCGCGCAGCTTCCTACTGTGGCCCATGTGTCTACCATAGTGCCTTCGTCTACATAGGCGCCTATGTTTACATAGCTGGGCATTAAAATGGTTCCGGGAGAAATATAAGCACCATGACGTGCTACTGCGTGGGGTACCACACGGATGCCTTTTTCTTTGTATCCGGTTTTTAAAGGAATTTTATCATGAAATTCTAGCGGTCCGGCTTGAAGGGTTTCCATGCCTTGTATGGGAAAGTAGAGCACCACCGCTTTTTTGACCCACTCATTGACCTGCCATCCGGAGGCAAGAGGTTCGGCCACACGAAGTTCGCCCGCGTCCAAAGCAGCGATGACAGCGCGAATGGCTTTTTGGGTTTCATCTTGTTTTAACAATTCACGGTTGTCCCAAGCGGATTCTATGGTGTTCTGTAAATGCGTCATGATCAATTTTTTTTCAAATATAGGGTCAATTGAGCAAAAAATAGGTTCGTACACAAATTGTATCAATAAGCGTATTTTTGCAACTATGGGTAGGATTATTGCTATAGACTACGGACTCAAACGCTGTGGGGTAGCCGTTACAGACGATGCACAAGTATTTGCCTTTGGTCATGACACCATAGCGACCCATCAAATTTTTGACTTCATAGAGAACTACCAAAAAACGGCTGATGTTTCCGGATTGTTGGTGGGTATGCCCATGCGTCTTCACAACCAACCCTCCGAGATGACTGCGCATGTGGAAACATTTGTCAACGAATGCAAGTCCCGATTCCCAAAATGGAATCATTACACCTACGACGAACGCTTTACTTCAAAAATTGCGGCTCAATCGATTGCAAGCTCTGGACACACTCGTAAAGCCAAATCCAACAAAGGTCTGGTGGATAAGGTAAGTGCCACGCTCATTCTACAATCTTTTTTGGCCGCACAAAAAAACACACTATGATATTACCCATTGTTGCATATGGACATCCGGTCCTCAGAAAGAAGGCGGCTGAGATCGACAAGAAGTATCCCGACCTCAATCAGCTTATCAAAAATATGTGGGAGACCATGTATGGTGCCAATGGTTTGGGCTTGGCTGCCCCCCAAATCGGTTTGCCGATTCGACTTTTTGTGGTTGATGGCAGTCCATTTTATAGAGATACTGACCTGATTTTGTCAGAGCGAAAGGCGCTCAAAGAATTTAAACATGTGTTTATCAATCCTACCATAGTGGCCAGAAGTGGGGTTATGGAAGATTTCAACGAAGGTTGTTTGAGCATTCCGGACATTCGGGAGGATGTGACCCGTAAAGATGAGATAAGCATTGAGTTTTTGGATGAAAATTTTAAACCCCAACAAATGCAACTTTATGGTATCGCATCGCGCATTGTTCAGCACGAATACGATCATATAGAAGGTATTTTGTTTACCGACAAATTGAGTGCACTCAAAAAAAAGTTGCTTAAATCCAAGCTTACACAAATTGCCAGGGGCAAAGTCGAGGCCGATTATCCCATGACATTTGCTGACAAAAAATCACTCAATATTTGATGGAAAAGCGCACCCAACAACTTCAGGCTTTTGACCGATTGCTAACCATTATGGATGAGCTGCGAAGTCAATGTCCATGGGATCGAAAACAGACATTTGAAAGTTTACGACACTTGACCATAGAGGAGACTTATGAGTTAAGCGATGCCCTATTGGCAGATGATGTAGAAGAGGTCAAAAAGGAATTGGGCGATTTGTTGTTGCACATTGTGTTCTATGCGAAGATTGGAAGTGAACTCAGTGCTTTTGATATCGCCGATGTGGCCAACGAGATTTGTGACAAGCTCATCCAACGTCATCCGCATGTCTATGGAGATGTGGAGGTGCGAAACGAAGAGGAAGTCAAGCAAAATTGGGAGCAGATCAAACTCAAAGAAGGTCGAAAAGGGGTGCTGGCAGGTGTGCCGAAAGGATTGCCCAGTTTGGTGAAGGCACATCGTATGCAGGAGAAAGCCGCTGGTGTGGGTTTTGACTGGAAAAAAACAGAGGATGTTGCACTGAAAATCCAAGAAGAATTGGGCGAGTTTTTGGTGGAGGTACAAAACGGGGATAGCTTGAAAACGGAAGCCGAATTCGGAGATTTGATTTTTTCATTGGTCAATTATGCGCGCTTTATGGGGATCAATGCAGACGATGCATTGGCACGAACCAACCAAAAGTTTGTCGATCGTTTTGAGTTGATGGAACAACAACTCCAAGACCGTGGTAAAAAAATATCTGACCTCGATTTGGATGCTTTGGAGAAACTGTGGCAGTCGGCAAAGGAAATGTCTAAATCAGATTGACTTTAACATCCTTTTCTTTTCCTTGAGTTTTTCCAGTGTTGCTTGATGCTTTTGAATGTCTTTATTTACTTTGGCTACAATAGGATTGTCCGAGGAATTTTCGCTAAAGAACTGCATATTGGTTTCCAATTGAATAATTTGCTGTTTGGTTTCCTCTATTTTTCTCTGAATTGTTGCTCTTTCTTTGTGTAAAGCATCGGGTTGGTCGGACATGAGTTGCAATTGCAGCGTGTAGCGTTTTTTCTGAATCTCTCCAGTGCTTAGCCCGAGGGTTTTGTAGGCTTTTGCGATGGCAGTAACAAACTTGGTTTCTATGTGTTGCTTGTTTTTGGCTACAGCCCCTAAGTTGCTCCACGATTCCACCCAAGACTCGATCTGTTCAACACTTCCTTCGTCTGGCTCGGTATAAGATTGCACAGTTTTCAAAAGCTCAGATTTATTGTTCCATGCCTCTTGCTCCTGAGCTGTCGCTTGGTTTCGGCTGGTATCCATACGGTCAAAGTAGGCGTTGCATACGGCTCTGAATTCTTTCCAAACCTTATCGTTTTGCCTTCTTGAAACCGCTCCGGTTTCCTTCCATTTTTTTTGTAGTGCAATGATTTTAGGAGTTGTGTTTTTAAAATCATCAGATTGGCTGAGTTCCTCAGCTTCTTTGATGATCTCCAAACGTTTTTGGAGGTTTTCGTTGTAGGACTTTTTGAGATTCTTGTAGAAATTGTTTCTCTTTCGACTAAACACACCCATGGTTTTTTTAAAGTCTGCCCACACGGAGTCATTTTGGCTTTTAGGGATGTGGCCAATGTCAAAAAAGGAAGTTCTGAGGCCTTCCATTTTGTTGATCTGTCTTTGCATGGCACTGTGTGAGTTTGCTTGCTCTTCGTTCAAGCTCTTCATCTGTTCCAAAATCAACTGCTTTTTTTGAAGGTTTTCTTCCAAAATAAGTTCCTGATTTTTTAAAAAATACTGACGCTTGTCATGGATAATCTTCGTCGCTTCTCCGAAACGTTCCCACAAGGCATCTCCGTGCTCCTTGGCCACGGGCCCGAGTTCATCTTTCCATCGCTTGTGCAGGTCTTGCAGGTTTCTGAATGCCTTTTGAATGTCTTCCATTCCGGCCAAAGCCTCAGCCTCTTCAATAACTTTGAGTTTTTGTTCGTAGTTGTATTTGTAGTCCAATTCGCGAAACTCACGATTGAGGTGGAGAAAATCATAAAAAATACCCACGTGGTGGCGGTAGGTTCTCCAAACATTGTTGGCTTCCGTTCTGGGCACATGTCCTGTTTCGTGCCACTTGCTTTGGAGCGTTTTGAATTGCTTATAGGTTACTCCTATGGGTTGATCGAGCCCGATGAGTCCTTTCAACTCTTCAATTAACTCCAGGCGTGTTTTTAGGTTTGTTTGTAGGTTTTTTTCAAACTCTTTATAGTATTGGCTGCGTTCTGTTTTGTAACGCTTTACAAGAGATTCAAACTTGGATTTTTCGGGAATGATGATTTCAAAGTCCTCCTCAAGTCCACCACCTTCAACGAAGGCTTGTTTTTTTGAGTCGATAAGGGTGCGGTACTTTCTATTGAAAGTAGCAATAAGCGCATCAAATGATTTTCTAGCGTGATGAACTTTACCCGTGCTGAGTAGCTTTTCCAGTGCCTTTACCAGTTCGTTGAGGTCCATAGCGCTGTACTCCTCAGTGAGCCCATCTGTCTTCTCTTGGGTTTCTTCCTCCTGATTTTGGGCATTGCCTTCTTCTTGAGGAGTTACTTCATCTGTTATTTCCTCTTGCTTAGGGGCTTCGTTGCCCACCTGTTCTTCATTTGCATGGTGCAAATGTGTGTCGTTACTTTCTTGCATGCTTTGTAATCGGTTTGTCAACCCTAATATAAGAATTCCTAAAAACTATGAAAAAAACTTACCGATTCCACAGTTCCCATGCGGCTTCTGCTTGCTGTTCAAGCATATATAGACCATTGGAGGTGTCAGCACCGCGCTCTTTGCCTAAAGCAAGAAAGCGTGTTTCACTGGGGTTATAAATCAGGTCAAAAAGAAGGTGTTTTTTACTGATATGGTCATAGTCTAGGGGTGGTTTGTCTTCGACATTTGGATGGGTGCCCAAAGGTGTGCAGTTCACGATTACAGGATGTGTGTGGTAATCATTGGCCTCCAATTGGGCATATGTTTTTCTGTGTAAGCCCGCTGTTCTGGAAACCATTTGGTATTTGATGCCCAATTGCTCGAACACAAAACAGATGGCTTTTGACGCGCCCCCTGTTCCCAGCACCAAAGCTTTTTTGTGGTGAGGTTTCAATTTGGTTTTCAAGGCGCGCTCAAAACCAATACAGTCTGTATTTAATCCAATTCGTTTTCCTTTTCTAAAAATAACTGTGTTGACGGCACCAATCTTTTGGGCTGTTTTGTCCAGTTCATCCAAATATGGTATGACCTCTTCTTTGTATGGAATGGTCACATTAAGACCATGTATCGATTGTTTTTCTAAAACGCCTGAGAGTTCCGAGATGTCTTCTAGATCAAAATTTTTGTAAACCGCATCAATGCCCTCTTTTTCGAATTTTTCTGAGAAATATCCGCGTGAAAAGGAATAGTCAATGTTGCGACCCAATAAGCCAAAAACTCTATTTTTTTCTTTCATAAAAATCCAATCCAAATACTAAAACACCCCCCAACACAAGCCACATAATTGTATACATTGTTCCTTGTTCCAAAACAACGGTTCGTGTTGTTTCCCCTAATGTGCTTTTGATGGTTCGGTGTTCAGACCAAGGCCATAAAATGGGTAGCGAACCGATAATAAAACCAATGATGAGTGTACTCAAACGCTTTTCGTAACGCATCAGCACATAATGCAGAAGGCTCGAGATGGCTACCAGCCCTGTGAGAGACCCGAGAATAAACACCAACAATATGTTGAGCAATTCTTTATGTGTGCTGTACAATTCTGTCAAAGGAATGCTTTGTGTCAGTCCTATGCCAAAAGCTCCTAGCGCGTTGACCGCATCGACAAGGAGCAATACATAGTTGCCCATCAAAATCAACAAAAAAGAACCTGATAAACCAGGCAATGTCATGCCGATGATACTCACCATACCACAGAAAAAGACAAATAAGAGGTTTCGGTTTTCTTCTGCGGGTTCTAGAAAAATCAGTAAAACTCCTGTGGCAAACCCCAAAGCACAAAAAAGTAGGTACCTAAAATTCCAGCGGCCAAAATCACGTATCAATAACACCGCAGACATCAGCACCATGCCAAAAAACAGACCCCATACGTGTTGTTCGTAATGGATCAATGCAAAATCTAGCAGTCTGGAAACGGTAAAATAACTGATGACAATCCCTAGAGTTATAAGGCTTAAAAAGGCCATATTGGTATATTGAATAAAACTCCTAAAACGGCCCGTGAGTAGCAGCATGAGGGCTTTGAAGTTTAGCCTTTTTAATGAGTACAAAAACTCTCCATAAAAACCTGTGACTACCGCAATAATTCCTCCAGATACGCCGGGTACTTTGTTGGCCACACCCATGGCGAGTCCTTTAATCACCAAAAGTATATTGTCGTAAAGCCCTCTTTGGTTCATGTTTTTTTTCTTTTGCTAACAAATTCAAAAAGCATGATAAGTCCTGCGCCTGCTATGGCGCATGGCACCCCCAACCAAAATGAATGATTGTCCATAGTTAAGTCTGGCCATATGGCAATTTCTCTGATGAAGTCATCGTTTCCTATCGCGACGTTTTTTTTCCAGGGCCAAACTTTGTAAAGCGACCCAAGCATAAAACCCACCAGCAAAGACAAAACGCGGTTTTTGTGATTTTGGTACAGCCCGTTTAGCAGTTTGGCAAACGCCTTCAGCCCGATGATACCACCCAAAGCAAATGCTGCCAAAAACACAAACCCTTGGGTCTTAAAACCACGAATGAGCGTTAATGTTTCCAGTGCGGTGTCGTAAGCCCCAAGAAGAATCAGGATAAAGGCACCCGAAATTCCCGGCAATATCATCGCCACTATGGCCAGCATCCCACATAAAAAAAGATATGGCAAGGAAGTTGAGGCTTGTACCGGACTCAAAAATCCCACCATCAACGAAATGGCCATTCCCAAAAAAAACAACCCTATGACTGTCCAAGACCGATTTTGTATCTGTTTTCCAATAAGCAAGGCGCTCATAAGAATCAGGCCGAAAAAGAAAGACCACAGCGCAATAGGGTGGTGAACAAGCAGATGCTGAATAGAACTTCCAAACACCATAATACTGGTGCCTATCCCCAAGGCCAAAGACATTAAAAAACTACCGTTGAGTGTTTTCCATGCCGTTTTGTATTCACTGCTGAATAATTTTTTTACGGAACTATATGTCAGGTTATTTATTGAGCGTATGAGTTCCTCATAGATGTTCGTAATCAGTGCCATGGTGCCACCCGAAACCCCGGGTATAATGTCAGCAGCTCCCATACACAAACCTTTTAGATACAGAACAATCAAACGCATACGCATATTACCAATGAGGACAAAAGTACTAAATCGAGTGGTTTAGAGGTCGATGGGAAGGCTGTTCTTTACAAAAGAAGAACTTTTGAATTGAGGAAATTGAAGGTAGAAGTTTTCCAACTCTTTTGCATCAGACAGGTAGCCATTCTTTAGAAAGAATCGTGCCTCATATGTTTGTGAATTCAGCAGGCAAATGCCAGCCAGTCTAAAGTTAAGTGTGCTATTCTCGGGGTAAAATTCGAGTCCTTGACGCAAAACCTCGGCTGCCTTATTGTACTCTTGCATTTCCTTGAGCACATCTGCCCATTGTATGAATGTGCTCAACTCGTAGTTCCCCAAATTGACACATTCACCGTAGGCAATATCGGCCTCTTCCAATAAGCCCATAGTCTGATGGGTCATGGCATACCGCTTCCACAATTCGATATTGGAGTTGTCGATTTGTATGGATTTTTTCAGGTAATAAAGCGCTTGTTTGTAGTTGTTTTCAATCAAAAACAAATCAATAAGCGCAATCCATGCCTTTTCGGACAATGGGTCTTCGTGCAAAGCATTTTTAAAGAAGCGTAAGGCCAATGCTACATTTCCCAATGCCTTGTGACACTCCCCAATGCGAAGCAAAGCAAAGGAAGTTGGGTCATCGATCTGAAGGGTAGTTTCATAAGCCAAAATAGCCTCATTCCATCGTTTTAGTTTTTCTAGAATCTTTCCCATTTCAAAATAGGCACCAATAAAGGCATCATCACAAATAATGGCGAAGTCGAAAGCTGTTAAAGCTTGTTCAGGTTGGTTTTTGGCAGCATATTGCCTTCCCAATTGATGCCAACCCACTTCGTTGTAAGGGTCTTTAGCAAGAAACTCATTTAAAAAACCTATAGCGCCATCTGTGTCCTCCAAAGATTCAAAACAATAAATGATATTGTACATCGCATGGGTATCTTTGGGATCCAAGTCTATACACTTAATAAAATGTTCTTTGGCCATGATAAAGCTGTCCAAGTACAAATACTCCATGGCAAGGAGGTTGTGGAATTCCAGTGCATCCTCAGCATATGCCATCCCTGTTTTTAGAAACTCTATCGCTTCTTGGTGACGCATGGTTTTAGACAAAATCACCGCTTTGTGCAAATAGACCGCCTCGTTATATGGTTCCATTTCACCCACCGCGTCGATAATCTTTTCGGCTTCCTCGTATTGATTGTTTAGCAACATTAATTCCACCTGTAGGAGTCTCAGTCCTGAAAAATCGGGGTGTTGTTTTTTACCAATCTCTAGTGCTTTTCTAGCCGTTCCAAGATTGCCAGTATCAATATAGAACTGAATAATTTCCTCAAACTCGGTAGCGTCAAAAAAGTGGATTTGATCTGATTGTAACATCGTCTCAAAACGAGTGATGGGACTTTGGTCAAAGGCTTCAGGGCCGGTAGACATAAGCGCTGTAGTTTGTTTTTCTAAATTTAGAAGCTACAAAAGGGTTTTTGGTGAAATTGCCTTTGGTTTTTTTAACAATTTAATCAACATAGTCTGTTTAACAGAGAGATAATCTGCTTACAGCCTTTGGTTAACTCCTTTTTTGAAATGGTTAAAGGGGGTGTAATACGTACGGCTTTGGGCTCAAATAACAAGAAAAAAAGAATCAAACCCGCCTCCAGAGCAGCCTCAACCAGTTTTTTCGCGATGAAATCAGATTCCATTATCAGCGCCAACATCAAGCCTTTTCCGCGAATCTCTGTAATGGCAGGATGTACAAGTAGTTCTCGAATTAGTAGTTCCTTTTCTAAGGCTTCATTCATCAAAGACCCTTTTGTCACTTCTTCTAAAGTGGCTCTACACGCTGCAGCGATCAGGGGATGTCCGCCAAAAGTGGTTATATGCCCCAGTTCAGGTTCACTCTGGAGAAGCTGCATCAGGCCTTTTGAAGCACAAAATGCCCCAACGGGCAGTCCGCCTCCAAGCCCTTTCCCGGTGACAAGAATGTCGGGAACGATGTTGAAGTGTTCGAAAGCAAACAATTTGCCCGTGCGTCCCATGCCAGGTTGAATTTCGTCCAGTATTAGCAGGGCACCTACTTCGTCACAACGTTTGCGCACCGCTTCCATGTAGCCGTCTTTGGGGCAAATAAAACCCGCTCCACCTTGAATGGTTTCTAATATGACCGCAGCTGTATGCTCGTTGATTCTGTCAAGTTCTTCGTGCTTATTAAAATGTACAAAACGCGTTCCTGGAATTAGGGGACGATATGCACTTTTTCGGGCTTCGTACCCCATCACGCTCATGGCGCCTTGGGTATTGCCATGATAAGCGAGCTGAGCGGCTACAATTTCTGCACGTCCGGTAGCTCTTTTGGCCAACTTTAGCGCACCCTCGATGGCTTCGGTTCCTGAATTGGTCAGATAGGTACACGAAAGACTGTCTGGCAACGCATCGGCAAGTTCTTTGACAAGCAAAGCGGGTTCTTTCTGCACAAACTCACCATACACCATTACGTGAAGGTGTTTTCGCAGTTGACGTCTGATGGCACGCACCACCTTTGGATGTCGGTGTCCCAACGTGCAAGCGGAGACTCCGGCCACAAAGTCCAAATAGCGTTTGTTGTGAACGTCTGTGATATAGCTGCCTCGCGCTTTTTTGATCTGCAGTCCCATAGGAGCGCCCGTGGTTTGTGCCTGATGCTCCAAAAAATAGGTGTATTCAGCGCTATTCATTTGGTATCAGTTTCAAGTTCTTTTTCTTGAATGGCTTTTCAACAACCTTGGGTTTTGGAGCTGGAGGTTCCATTTTATTGATAATCAGCTGGTCGATAGATTCAATAATTTCATCTCCACGCCATAAAAAAGCAGGAAGTTCACGTCCATTTTCAGGAAGATCTTCTTCGGGATATACCGTGCCTTCGGGTTCGGTAAAAAAGGTAATTGTTTTGATGCCATTGTCTTCGATAAACAAACGCATGGAACTACAGACAGCCTTATCAATTCCTACCAACTCCATGTCTTCATCATCATAGAGGTAGTAAATCATTTCAGCATTTTTAACAATGTCCACTGTCTGGAGTTCGTTGTCTATGAATTTTCCAAATAGGTCGATTCCCTTAATTTGGTTGTGGTTGTTGTGGTTCAAAGAGTCTTGCTCCACAATAAATGCGTTGTTGTATATCACAAGAGAATCTAGAACGTTGTTTACGGTGTCATTGATAAGATGCACCACATCTCCCGTCATTTGACTTTTTCCGAACCACAACACGGGGTTGCGTTGGGTAATTTCGCTGGGTGTGAGTAACTGCTGATCTCGATCACTGAGAGGTAGGCGCAACAATTTTGTTCTCCCCAGTTTTTGACGTATGTAGATAGAGTCTGATTTTCCACTCAAATCAGACTTAAAGATTCGCACTCCGTAATACCCTCTCAAAATGCGATCTTCTGGCGTACCAGTAGCCACAAGCGTATCGGCATGGATATAGAGAGAATCCCCGTCAATTACATTGATAGCCACAGCTTCTAGGGTCACCATGGCGGAGTCATTTTCTTGAAATACTTCTCCAAAATGCCCACGAATGATGTTGTTATCCACCGTATCGATAATTTGCACATTTCGACTAGCTGACGCATATTGACGTCCATCGTCAAAGTAGATGCTGTCTCCAGTGATATGGCGTGCGTTGTAGTCGATGGCGGCTTCTTTTTGAAAATAGCCCTTTTTATTTTCGGTGTCATAGTACCCACGGCGGCAAAAAACCTCGTAGTCAGGTCCTATAATGGTCGTGGGTCCATAGAAATAGGCATGTTTGTTTTCGGTGTAAAAATCCAAACGGTCAGAAAACATTTCAAAATCCGGGTTTTGAATCTCAACATCCTTTTGAAATTCATATTTTTTTGACTCAATCAAATAAGTTCCCGAAACACTCTCGATGGTTGTTTCCTCGTCTATGATGGTTCCTTTGGTGGTGTAATAAGCCTCTTGTTTGATTCTATCAAGATATAAGGTATCTGTGTATAGGGTTGTTTGGTTGTTTTCCAAAACGACATCGGTTTTGGATACCCCAAAACGTTTGGCGCCGCTATACTCTAAATACGCACTCGTCAGTTGCAGGCTGTCCCCTTGACGCACTACGACGCTGCCCAAAGCCTCAAAAAAGTTGTCTGCCTCGTACAAATAGGCCTCATCTGACCAGATGTCCATACCATCATGATGCAGATGCACACGTATCTCATCATTTTTTTTTAGGATTTTGGCTCCGGGATAACGTGATTCATCCACCTCGAAAGAACCCGACTGACGAATGTCCACTTGTTTTTCCTCTTGTGTATACCCAACAAGGCAACAAAGCAACAGCAACAAGTGAAAAAATCGCAGCACGAGCGTCAGGTTTTAAACATCCGTTATTGTTTTTCAGGACGGAATATGGTCTGTTTTCGATCCGGTCCTACAGAAACCAATCGAATGGGGGTTTGTACATAGTCTTCGATAAAGGCTATATATCGATTCAGTTCCTCTGGCAATGCATTGACCTCAGTCAATCCTGTTAGATCTTCTTTCCAGCCTTCCAGTTTGGTATAAACAGGTTCAATGAGGTCTTCGTCTAATGTGTATGGTAAGTGGGTGATGGTTTCACCCTTGTACTTGTAGGCTGTACAAACCTGCAATTCATCTATTCCCGAAAGCACATCCGCTTTCATCATCATCAGTTCGGTTACGCCATTGACTTGCACCGCATACTTCAGCGCTACCAAATCGAGCCACCCACAACGTCTGGGTCTTCCGGTTGTAGCTCCAAACTCATGTCCTACTTTGGCAATGGTTTTTCCGGTTTCGTCAAATAATTCGGTAGGGAATGGGCCACTTCCCACACGGGTGGTATAGGCCTTGAAAATTCCATACACATTTTTTATGGCGTTGGGGGCTACTCCCAGTCCTGTGCAGGCACCTGCAGCGGTCGTATTGGAGGAGGTAACAAAGGGATAGGTGCCAAAGTCAATATCCAGCAATGACCCTTGCGCACCCTCTGCCAAAATCTTTTTTCCATCACTTTGAGCATCCGCCAAATGGGCTTCGCTATCAATAAATTGTAGCTGGTCTCTCATAAAATCGACTGCCTCAAAAAAGTCTTTTTCGAGTGTGGTCAAATCGTATTCTAGTTCTACATTGTAAAAAGCTATCATGGCTTCATGCTTGGAAGCCAGAGATCTGTATTTGTCTTTCCAATTTTCGAGTTCTAAATCTCCCACCCGAATACCGTTGCGGCCCGTTTTGTCCATATACGTAGGCCCGATACCCTTTAAAGTAGAGCCAATCTTGGCAGCACCTTTGGCTTTTTCGGAAGCGGCATCCAAGAGTCTGTGAGTGGGCAATATGAGATGGGCCTTTCTTGACACGAGGAGTTTTTTGCTAAAATCCACCCCATAAGGCATTAAATTTTCCAACTCTTTTTTGAATATCACAGGGTCTATCACCACTCCATTGCCCACAATGTTGATCGCTTCGGGGTGAAATATACCCGAGGGAATGGTATGCAATACATGCTTTATGCCATCAAATTCTAGGGTATGCCCTGCGTTGGGACCTCCCTGAAACCTTGCTATGATGTTGTAATTTTTTGTGAGAACGTCAACGATTTTCCCCTTTCCTTCATCGCCCCATTGGAGCCCTAGGAGTAAGTCTACTGCCATTTAGCTACTGCTTTTCTTTTGTGTTGCGTAAAAATATAGTGAGTGGCTGTGGATGTCAACGCCAAACACGTCTTCGATACTTTTTTTAATCATTTGAATCCTAGGATCGCAGAATTCTTTTACCTCGCCCGAATCTGTCAAAATGATGTGATCGTGTTGACTGTCAAAGTAAGACTTTTCATACTGTGCGTGTTGGGGTCCAAACTGGTGTTTGCGAACCAAACCACAATCTAACAACAACTCTATGGTATTGTACAGCGTGGCACGACTGACCCGGTAGTTCTTGTTCTTCATTTTGAGGTAAAGCGACTCAATGTCAAAATGATCGTCACTTTGGTATATTTCCTCAAGAATAGCAAAACGCTCAGGGGTTTTTCTATGCCCGTTTTTGTCCAAAAACTGGACAAATACATCACGTACTATTTCCTGATTCTTACTCATTTGATTAAAGAAGCAAAGTTACGGAGATTTTTATTCACGTACCACTTTGTCTACTCCGTTGATTTTTTGCAGCTGTTGTATCAACCTGTTGAGTAGGGTTTTATTTTTAACCTGAAGCAGTATTTCGCCCTCAAAAGCCCCGTCATTGGAGTCGAAAGACACACGTTTGATATTGATGTTGTTGTGGGTTGATATAATTTGTGTGACTTCATTGACCAAGCCAATATCATCCAGTCCGGACAACAATAATTTGGCAGTAAACTCACTTTGGGTAGAATCGATCCATTTGGCATTGACGATTCGATAAGCATAATTTGCCCTAAGGGTGATGGCATTGGGGCATTCGGTTTTATGTACCTTGATACCATCACTCACAGTCACAAATCCAAACACCTCATCTCCCGGAATGGGATTGCAACAAGGGCTGAGTTTGTATTCCAATTTTTCTTGTGCCTTGCCAAATACCAATTGGTCATAATTGGCCGTAACCACCTCTTGGCTCAAATCGGCAACATCGGGTTTGCTAGTGGAACGTCTTCGAAAGAATTGAAAAAATCTGTTGTTTTCGTCGGCGGCAAACTTTTTAAGTTTGGTGTTATCGATCGTTCCAATCCCCACTCTGTAAAACAAGTCAAGACTGGTTTTGAGTTTAAAATACACCACCAGGCTGTTGATGGTTTTTTCATTAAACTTAAATTTCATTTGTCGCAATTTGCGACGCAGAATTTCTTTGCCCTCCTCGCCAATCTTTTTCTTTTCTTCTCTCAAAGAAGCCCTAATCTTGGCACGAGCTCTGGAGGTGATCACAAAGTCGAGCCAGTTGGGATTGGGGGCTGCTTTTTCTGAGGTGATGATCTCTACTTGATCGCCACTGTGAAGCACATAGCTTAATGGCACTATCTTCCCATTGACTTTCGCGCCTCGGGTGTGCATGCCCACTTCTGTATGGATGCTAAAGGCGAAGTCGATGGGTGTGGCGCCTTTGGGCAAGGACTTCAAATCACCATCGGGGGTAAAGACAAAAATTTCACTGGCGTATAGATTGAGCTTAAAATCCTTGACAAAGTCGACTGCATTGGGGTTGGGATTTTCGAGTACTTCACGCAAGCGGTTGAGCCACAATTCGAGTCCTTTTTCGTCTTGATTGCCATGCTTGTACTTAAAATGAGCTGCGTAGCCTTTTTCGGCAATCTCGTGCATGCGCTCAGAGCGTATTTGAACCTCAATCCATCGTCCGTTGGGCCCCATAACGGTGATGTGCAATGCTTCGTATCCGGTAGATTTAGGCGCTGATATCCAATCTCGTAGTCGCAGTGGATTAGGGCGAAAATGGTCGGTGATGATTGAGTAAATCTTCCAAGCCAAAAACTTTTCTTGCTCAGGCGTAGACTTGTAGACAATCCGTATGGCAAGTAGGTCATAAACCTGATTGAAAGAAAGATTTTTCATGGCCATCTTTCTACGAATGGAATAAATCGATTTGGGTCTCCCTTCAATGCTAAATTTGAGCTTTTCTTTCTTGAGGTTTTTCTGGACCAATGAGATAAACTCTTGAATAAAACCATCATGTCCCTTGAGACTTTCCGCTACTTTGGTCTTGATGTCATTGTAAACTTCAGACTCGGTGTATTTGAGCCCTAAATCCTCAAGCTCAGTTTTAATATTATACATGCCGATCCTATGCGCCAAGGGGGCGTAAATGTAAAGTGTTTCCGAGGCTATTTTGGCACGTTTTTCCTCAGCCATGACACCTAGCGTTTGCATGTTGTGAAGACGATCAGCGATTTTTATGATGATCACACGCGCATCGTCATTGAGGGTGAGTAGCATTTTTCTAAAATTTTCAGCCTGTAAGGAAACATCTTTGTCCTTTTTGAGACTGGAAATTTTTGTCAATCCATCTACAATTTTGGCAACCACTGGGCCAAAAAGTTGTTCAATGTCACTGATGGTGTAGGCTGTGTCTTCTACCACATCGTGGAGCAATGCGGCTGCGATGGAGTGAGCACCCAGCCCAATTTCATCGGCAACAATTTTTGCAACCGCTATGGGATGCATGATGTAGGGTTCACCACTTTTCCTGCGTTGGTCTTTATGGGCGTCAACAGCGGTGTCAAAGGCCAAGCGAATCAGCTTTTTGTCCGCAGCGCTCAACGTTTGGTAGCTAGAACGCAAAAGCTCTTTGTAAGCTTTGGCAATTAGCGCATTTTCTTCCAGTACATCTACCGTTGTAGCCATAGCCTAAAAATAAGAAATTCCTTTGATTCTACTATGTGAAATTCCGCTGGCGCAAAACTTCATAAACTAAAACTGCGCTCGCTACCGAAACATTCATAGAATCGACAGCGCCCAACATGGGGATTTTTATGATTTTGTCGGCACGTTCCCGCCAAAACCTACTCAAGCCTTTATCCTCTGCGCCCACCACAAGGGCTGTGGGTGGCACATAGTCTTGTTTGTGATAGTCCGTTGCATCTTGTAAACATGCAGCATACACATTGAGGTTATTTTTTTGCAAAAAACTATGGACTTCCTCGTTGGTTCCAACCCCAATAGGAACTGAAAAAAACCCCCCTACACTAGAACGTATGATATTGGGATTATACAGGTCCGTTTTGGGTTGAGCCACCAGCACACATGACACTTGAGCTGCATCTGCAGTTCGAAGAATGGCGCCTAAATTTCCAGGCTTTTCTAATTGTTCCACTATCAATATGAGCGGATTTTTTTCAAAGGGTTTAAGCGAGGCTAACGAAAAATCTTTTTTGTAAACCAGGCCAATCAGCCCTTCCGTACTGCTGCGATAAGAGATTTTATTGTAGGCTTTTTCAGAAAGTCCAACAATGGGCGCATCTATGGCCCTGTGTTTTTTCCAATCTTCAAATGATGATTCTTGCCATAGTTGGGGACACCAAAACAATTTTTTGAGATGAAAGCCCGAGCGTACGGCCAAATCAATCTCTCTTTGACCTTCAATAACAAAAATATCACTCTTCTTTCGCAGTCCCGATTTGGCAATCAACCCACTGACCTCCTTGAGCTGTGTGTTGGCGGTACTTTCAATAAAATTCATTTTTATTACATTTGTTCTGAACCCAAAAAATACCTACTAATGGCAAATTAATCTTCCAAATTATTGCTATATTGACAAAAAAATTTGTCGATTCTTCTTTTGGATTATGATGAACCAAATGTACCATGAAAAAATTGAATTGTGTCATAGTTGATGATGAGCCACGCAATGTGGAGCTTTTGTCCTACTACATTAAAAAATATTGCCCGGAGCTAGAGATTGTTGCCGAATTTAGCCGAAGATCTTTGGCAGAAGCCTATTTTGAGGACAACACTACCGATGTACTTTTTTTGGACATCGTATTGGACGACGGCAGTGGTTTCGATCTGTTGGACAACATAGACCATTCTGATGTGCATGTGGTCATGTGCACGGCTCATGATGAGTTCGCACTCAAGGCTATCCAATATGAGGTTGTCGATTACTTGCTTAAACCCATAGAGATTCAAGATTTAAAAGAGACCATATCCAAAATCAAAGAAAGAATACACAAAAACGAACAATCTATTTTTGATGCCAAGGTCATCGGTCGCTTTGCCAATAACAACTACACCCTCAATCAATCCATCCCTGTGCGGCACAAAAAAGAAATTGAATTTGTCCCCGTAAAAGACATTGTCTTTATAGAGTCCGTATATGAGGATGGTGCTAGGTCCTCTGTGGTGATGCGTGATGAGTCTGTCCGGCAGAGTTCTCAAGCATTGACCAAAATTGAGCGTATTTTGGACCCCGATGTGTTTTACAAACTCAACCGCTCTTTTATAATCAATATTAGAGAAATTGCACGTATTGAAAGACTTGGAACATACACTTGTGTGATGTCGAATGGTTTTCGGCTGGGGGTGCCTCGTGGCAAATACAAAAAACTACTGAACGAAATAGAACGAATTTTCGGTATGTCCATCTAAATTTTTTTCTATTGTTGGGTATTTGTTTACTTTCGTACAAAATCCCAAGAATGAAGGAAACCGCCCTTACAAGTACCAAATCTTTTATTGATGCGGAGCATCAATATGGCGCCCATAATTACCACCCCCTCCCGGTAGTGTTGGCACGTGGTGAAGGCGTTTATGTATGGGATGTAGAAGGCAAAAAATATTTTGATTTTCTTTCAGCCTATTCTGCCGTGAACCAAGGTCATGGTCATCAAAAAATTACGAATGCACTCATTGGGCAAGCCCAAACCTTGGCGCTCACTTCTCGGGCTTTTCACAACGATAAGTTTGGCCCCTATGCGGAGATGGCGACACAGTATTTTGGTTTCGATATGTTGCTCCCTATGAATACCGGTGCCGAGGCTGTGGAAACAGCGATCAAATTGGCTAGAAAATGGGGATATCAGAAAAAAAATATCCCTCAAAATCAAGCTGAAATTATCGTTTGTGCAAACAATTTTCACGGCCGCACAACGACCATAGTTTCTTTTTCACACGACCCTGTGGCAACCAACGAATTTGGGCCATATACCCCTGGATTTGTTTCTATTCCCTATGACGACACCCAAGGGCTAAAAGAGGCTTTGGAAGCGCGCCCCAACGTGGTTGGATTTTTGGTAGAGCCTATTCAGGGAGAGGC
>JBMYLY010000019.1:0-24703 GCA_049596815.1 Flavobacteriaceae bacterium
TTTCGGCGCTTGGATGCTCCCATAATCAAAATCAACACCGCTTGTACCCAAAAATCCAAACCCCCTACGGTTACTTTTTTGGGGTCATTGGTAATCCCTTTGGCACCCAAAACTTGAACACTTCGTGTTTCACCGGCTGTCGCAATAGATACTGTCAAAGCATCTGAAGGGGCATCTTCATCAGGAACCACTCCATATGACCCACGAATGGGCGGATCGGGAAACACAAACTGCATACCCGCCAAGTTGTACAAGGATCGAAACTGAAGTGGCAATTTTTGGTCTACAGCCACATCAGAAAGACTTTGGGTAGCCATTGTCATTACCGTACCACCAAAAGGGGTTGAAATACTAAAATCATCATCTGCCCATTGAACATTGATAGCGCCTTGGGTAGGTTTGTTAAATGCGAACAACACATTGTGTATGCTGACCACTTCTCCCATTTGGATGTAATGATCGTGGCGATTCCCATCACCTGCTTCGACAATTTTTAAAAAATAATCCCCGTTGGGATCAGCTACCAAGCCCTCTGAGGCACCCGACAAAAAATCAGCGTAAGTGATTGTAAGAGGTTGTCCGTTGAAATCAGTCTTCCATCGAAAATCATTGTTTGTCGGTTCGGCCAACAGCAAATCGTCTTGGAGCTTTTTTCGCATGGGTTGCCCGCCTATTTCACCGTCAACCAACACAGTTAAATAGGTTTTTTCACTGAAGAAAGTATTGCTGCTCGTGTTCTCACGTATGGGCATTACGCCTTCATATCCAAAATAACGTGTCACAAAAGCCCCCAAGATGATAAGAATCCAAGAAATGTGAAGCAATAAAACGGGCCATTTCTGCCAGCTTAAAAGCTGGTAACGCTTGATGTTTCCCAAAAAATTAAGCACAAAAACACCCATCATCGCCTCGAACCACCAGGCATTGTATACCCAAATTCTGGCAGTAGCAGTGTTGTGAATGCTCTCAACAAAAGTACCCACCGCCATGGCCACACAAAAGACGATAAACAAAACGGCTGTAAGGCGTGTAGAGAATAAAATACGTACCCAACTCTGAAGACGCAGCATAGCTAATTTTTTGTCAAAATTAGCGTATAAATAGGGATTATCCTACTGTTTGTCAAGCGTTTTGCTGCTTGATAAGATTCAATGCAGAACCTGCTTTATACCACTCGATTTGCGCATCATTATAAGAATGATTTGCTAGGATGGAATCTGTAGTTCCGTCGCTGTGTACCAACTCAATAGTCAGAGGCTTTCCAGGCGCAAAGTCAACCAAATCCACAAAGTTGAAAGTATCGTCCTCTTGAATCAAGTCGTAGTCGTTTTCATTGGCAAACGTAAGTCCCAACATCCCTTGCTTCTTGAGATTGGTCTCATGGATACGTGCAAAAGATTTTACCAAAACAACTTTGACACCCAAATGACGTGGCTCCATAGCAGCGTGCTCCCTTGAGGAACCTTCCCCGTAGTTGTGATCGCCCACAACAACGGTTGGAATACCGGCAGCTTTGTACCGACGTTGCGTATCGGGAACACCGCCATACTGACCATCTATCTGGTTTTTGACAAAATTGGTTTTTTGATTAAAAGCATTGACCGCCCCGATCAAACAGTTGTTCGAAATGTTATCCAAATGACCTCGATAACGCAACCAAGGGCCTGCCATAGAAATATGGTCTGTTGTACATTTTCCATGTGCCTTGATCAACAACTTGGCATCGGTAATATTTTGACCATCCCAAGGCTCAAAGGGCGTTAGCAACTCCAAACGTTCTGAAGTTGGACTTACAACAACAGATACTCCGCTGCCATCTTCCGAAGGCGCCAAATAGCCATTGTCTTTTACTTCAAATCCTTTGGGTGGAAGTTCCCATCCAGTGGGTTCATCCAACATAACCTCCTCACCGGCCTCATTGATCAGTTTGTCAGTCATGGGGTTAAAATCCAATCGACCTGCGATGGCAACTGCAGCCACCATTTCTGGGGAAGCCACAAAAGCATGGGTGTTTGGGTTTCCGTCAGCTCGCTTGGCAAAATTTCTGTTAAAAGAATGAACAATGGTGTTTTTCTCTTGTTTGTCTGCTCCTTCACGATCCCATTGACCTATACATGGGCCACAGGCATTGGTGAATATTTTAGCATCAAGGGATTCAAAAATAGACAAAAGCCCGTCGCGCTCCGCGGTATAACGCACTTGTTCCGAACCGGGATTGATTCCAAAATCAGCTTTGGTTTTAAGTTTTTTATCGACGGCTTGCTGTGCAATCGAAGCCGCACGCGACAAATCCTCATAAGAGGAGTTGGTACATGAACCGATAAGCCCCCATTCAACTTTGATGGGCCATTCGTTTTCAGCCGCCTTGTCGCCCATTTGGTGTATGGGGGTGGCAATATCCGGAGAGAATGGTCCGTTTAGGTGGGGTTTGAGTTCAGAAAGGTCAATTTCGATGACCTGATCAAAGTATTTTTCAGGGTTTTCATATACCTCAGGATCCCCGGTAAGATGTTCTTTTACCGCATTGGCTGCATCGGCGACCGCATCTCGGTCTGTTGCACGCAAATAGCGCTCCATGGCGGCATCGTATCCAAAGGTAGATGTGGTAGCACCTACTTCGGCACCCATATTACAAATGGTGCCTTTACCTGTACAGGAGAGGTTCTGTGCGCCTTCCCCAAAATATTCGATAATAGCTCCGGTGCCTCCTTTGACTGTCAATAATCCAGCTACTTTCAGAATCACATCTTTGGGTGCCGTCCACCCAGATAATTTTCCGGTGAGTTTTACGCCAATAAGCTTGGGGAATTTAAGTTCCCATGGCATTCCGGCCATGACATCAACCGCATCGGCGCCACCCACACCAATGGCAAGCATACCCAATCCACCAGCATTTACGGTATGCGAGTCGGTACCGATCATCATACCGCCGGGAAATGCATAGTTTTCCAATACGACTTGATGGATGATACCGGCTCCGGGCTTCCAAAAGCCAATGCCGTATTTGTCAGAAACAGATTCTAAAAAGTTAAAAACTTCATTACTGCTATTCAAAGCAGATTGCAAGTCTTTGTCGGCCCCAACTTTCGCTTGAATTAGGTGGTCACAATGCACCGTCGTAGGTACAGCTACCTTTGATTTACCGGCTTGCATAAACTGCAACAATGCCATTTGGGCAGTAGCGTCTTGACATGCAATTCGGTCGGGTGCAAAATCAACATAGTCCTTTCCACGAGTATAGGCTTTGTCAGCCTTGCCCCACAAGTGAGCGTATAGAATCTTTTCCGAAAGGGTTAGGGGTTTGTTGGTGAGCTTACGTGCTGCGTCCACGCTGTCTGCGAGTTTGGCATACACTTCCTGAATCATGTCCAAGTTAAAAATCATGGCTAGTTATAATTATTCTTTAATCCATTTGTTAGCAAAATCACAACTCCTGTGTGCCCGATTAACATTGACATAGGTGTCTGTGATTTTTTCAGCCATCCACTTCTGTATGGCATCCAATTGTTTTTCTTTTAGCGCCAATTCCTTGATCTTGACAAAGTCTTGTGCGTAGTCAGCAACATGTTGTTCAAAGCGGTTGGTGACTTTTAAAATCTTATACTTTTTCTTCCCAGAACGGTCTTCATCTAGAAGCGGGGTAGAGATTTGGTCGTCCTCAAGTTTCAGAATCTGATTGTACAAAGTGGGGTCTAATTTGGTGAGTTCAAAACGCGTATCCCCTGTGGTAGGGTTGATAAGTACCCCTCCGTTGGAGCGGGTTTCTTTGTCATCAGAAAATTCGATAGCAGCTTGCTCAAAAGAGATTTCTCCATCCTGCACACGCTTGCGTATGAGGTCCAATTCTTTTTTTGCTTCCCCTAGCTCTACATTGGATACATCGGGCACTAACAACACATGGCGAACATCGAGTAATTGACCACGAATTTTATCAACGGTGACAATGTGCCAACCGAAGTCCGTTTTAAACGGTTGAGAAATTTCACCTTCTCTAAGTCTGTAAGCTTGGTCTCTAAACTCTTTAACCATCATCGGGCGCTTGCGGTCCAAAGTGTAACGCCCCCCACGTGCTCTTGATCCAGGGTCTTGAGAATACAGAATGGCTTTAGAAGAAAAACTCGAACCATTTTCAAGAACGTCATTTCGCATACTTTCTAACTGACGAATGATGCGCGCCTCCTCATCGGAAGTAGGTGTAGGCTCGATTACGATTTGAGCAATTTCCAGCTCTGCCCCAAAAATGGGTCTTTCGTTTTCGGGAATTTTGTCGAAAAATTGACGCACCTCATCTGGCGTAACTTCAATTTCTTCAACAATTTTTGCCTGCATTTTCTGAGACAATTGCTGGACTTTATTGATTTCAAACAGTTCTTCGCGAAAGGCTTGTTCGTTGGGTTTTTTATAAAACTCCAGCACCTTTTCCATACTACCCAGCTCTTGTACGAAGTAGTCTATGGTTCTGCCAACATAGTCATTGATTTCGGCATCGCTGACCTCTAGGCTATCTTGCTCTGCATGATGGGCATACAGTTTGTCTTCCATAAGTTTGCCCAGTAAACTACAGCGTTCTATGTTTTTGGTGGGGATACCTTGAGATTGTAAATCTACGTAAGCCTTGTCTATATCAGAGTCCAAAATCACATAGTCTCCGATAACCGCAGCCACACCATCAATTTTAATTCTTTGCTTCGTGGTATCGGTCTGACCAAAAAAAGATATGCTGTTCAACAAAAAAACAAGAGAAACAATATGTGAGATTCGTTTATTCATATACTTCAAACATATTCTTTTGAAGAGCTTCTTCAATTACAGCCTTGTCAAACTGTTGCATCAATTCCAATTTTCTTTTATTGATGAGGATCTGTTTAAGCGTAGGTCGCACATATGATAGCGGTGCGGTTTCGTTGCGTTTGATAACCTCATTTACAGCTACCAAATATACTTCTAAAGAGTCTTCTATTTCAAAGATTTTGTTGTTTTTTAAATAATTCTTTTGTGAGGCCTCATCAATGGGTGAAATTCTATCAAAAAACTGATTGGCTTGTATCCACATGGAGTCGTTGAGTGAGTAAGTGGTAAACTGTAGGGCTATGGAATCCAAAAAAGCCATATCTGTGGGGTTAAACCTTCTAAAACTTCTTTTGATGGTGCGAAGGTTAAAGTTTTCTTTACGAACCCTTATATACCTACCCTTTAGCAAATCTTTATTGGTTTTAAAATTCTCTCTATGATCCGAATAATACGCCTCTATTTGTGCATCTGTCAAAAGGGTATCAATTTGTGACTGTACCACTTTTTCGATATATGCCTTTATGTACAAATCACTTCTGTAGGCTTGTACCAAATCGTCGAGCGTGTTTTGTTCAGACTCTGATAAATTAAAGACGGCTTTTTCTAGCAAAAGTTTTTGTTTGGCCCATTCGTTGATGTAATTGCTAGCCACCAAAGCGCTGTCAGCACCAGAAAATTGGGCGCCTATTTGATAGGAAAGATCGGCTCTGTTTAGAAAATCATCGCCAACTCGAGCTACTACATCTCCTGTTTCATCCCCGTTAAATTTACACGTGGAAAGAAATACGAATAAGAGTACAAAATATACTTTCATTGATTACCTTGAATAATTGGGTGCTTCTTTGGTAATAGCAACGTTGTGCGGGTGACTTTCTTGTATGCCCGAGGCAGTAATTTGAACAAACTTTGCATTTTTCTGCAAAACGGGTATGTCTTTGGCACCACAATAGCCCATACCTGCGCGGAGACCTCCGACAAACTGGTGAATGCTTTCATACAATTCTCCCTTGTAAGGCACACGTCCTACGATGCCTTCGGGTACTAGTTTTTTAATATCATCTTCAACATCTTGGAAATAACGATCCTTGCTGCCTTTTTTCATGGCTTCAACAGAGCCCATACCACGGTAGGTTTTAAATTTTCTACCCTCAAAAATAATGGTCTCCCCGGGAGATTCTTTGGTTCCTGCCAGCATGGAGCCCAACATCACGGATTGTGCGCCAGCGGCTACCGCTTTGACGATGTCACCTGTGTAGCGCACACCACCATCGGCAATCAATGGAACGTTGCGTTCGTTGAGTACCTTGGATACCTCCAAAATGGCAGACAACTGGGGATACCCTACCCCTGCCACCACTCGGGTGGTGCAAATAGAACCCGGACCGATACCAACTTTGATGCCATCGGCACCCGCATCGGCCAGAAAAGCTGCCGCCTCGGCAGTGGCAATGTTACCCACCACAACGTCGAGGTCTTTATGTGTAGCTTTGACTTTTTTAAGTACTTCTACCACTCCTTTGGTATGGCCATGAGCTGTATCAATAACCACGGCATCTACACCAGATTGCACCAATGCTGTGCAACGGTCGACAGCATCTGCAGTAACACCAATGGCAGCGGCCACTCGCAAACGCCCATAACGGTCTTTATTTGCATGGGGTTTTAAGGTGAGCTTGGTGATGTCTCGAAAAGTAATCAAGCCCACAAGGCGGTTGTCTTTGTCAACAACCGGAAGCTTTTCGATTTTATGCGCCTGTAAAATACTTTCGGCATCATTCATTGAAATGCCTTCTTGGGCGGTTACTAAATTTTCTGATGTCATCACTTCCATCACCGGGCGGGCATCGTTTTTCTCAAAACGCAAATCCCTATTGGTGACAATTCCAATAAGCTTTTGCTTGTCATCTACGATTGGAATGCCCCCAATGCGGTATTCAGCCATCAACTTTTTGGCGTCTGCTACCAAAGCGGATATCGGCAAAGTAACCGGATCGATTATCATACCCGATTCTGCACGCTTTACCTTCCTCACTTTTTCAGCTTGGGCAGCAATGGTCATGTTTTTATGCAATACCCCAATCCCACCTTCACGTGCCATAGCGATGGCCATTTGGCTCTCAGTAACCGTATCCATAGCAGCGGATACGATGGGAACGTTGAGGGGAATGTTACGAGAAAAATATGACTTGACACTCACTTCACGCGGAAGCACTTCGGAATAATTCGGGACGAGTAAAACGTCATCGTAAGTGAGACCTAAAGCGCTGATTTTGGCAGGTAGTGATGACATAGCAACCATTTTAAAATTAGTTGCATGCAAAGATACGAATTTAGACAGAAGTAGCCCCTTTGTGTAAATTCAGTTGGGAAAAAAGGATAAGCACACTTCCAACATATGCCAAGGTCATGGCCATTCCTGAAATAATAACAATGTATTTTACCCATTCATACCCCAACCAAACCAAATAAATACCACCAAAAGTGAGTAGGATAGAGACAAAAGGCTCAACCATCAAGATTATTTGAAGTCGCTTGTTGATCCTTGCAAAACCCAACAATATTCCGGTGAGAAAAAAGATAAATGACAAACTCAACACATGGGTGTGGATGATGGTGAGCATTTCACGTGGACTTTTCTTAAATTTCATAACCATAGCATCCTCCTCATCGGCATTTCCGTTGTAATTCTCAACAACACCCTCAGGAGTCATGCTTTCTGTCTGTCCAACAAAGGATATTCCTGTAAAAAAACCTACTGAAAGTACCACCAAAAAACAGCCTATCATCAAGCGTAAAGGGTAACTGAGGTCACCTACAAAAATGGATTTCATTGGTACAAAGGACTTTGATAAATATTTGACAACAAGGAATTGACAGCTCTGGTCATAGACTGCACAGAAATGGTCGCTCCTGAAATAGCAGCGATATTTTGACCGTATTCAAAGCTCGCTTCAGGATCCTTTCCGACAAACTGACGCAACCATCTTTTACTGCCTATTTCGCCACCGTAATCTTCTCGATATACCAAGACCTTGATGTTTTTGATGATAAATTCTGAATCAAATACAACTAGATAATCAAAGGTGTCTGTTTTGCTAGGCGCATACCCCAAAAAAGCATACCCCAAAAGCCCTTGACCCGTAGTCAAAACCGGGTACAAGTGTCCATTTGTAAAATTTAATTGGTCGGAAACTGGCTCAAGCTGTAATTGGCCATCGGAAAAACTTTGTGCAACCACTTTGCGCATCTTTTTGACCAAAGAAGCATTGGGTTCTTGCCCAAAACCTATCGTTGTCAAGAGACATAAAAACAGTTGCACAAATCTTTTTCCTAGCACGCGGCAAATATATTAAAAGAATACCCCGATTCCCATGTTAAACTGACCCACACGATCTGATCCTTCTACAGCAGTGCCTTTGGACTGGTAATCGGCTTTAAACACGGCGCCATTGGCCAAGTGATAGGAGAAACCATAGGTAAACTCATTCCGATGATAAGCATCGTTTGCAGCGAGCAAACCTGCAGTTTCGGCATGGGTGTCAAAGTTTTCATAGCGTACAAAAGCATCAATTCTTTGTTTTTTGCCGGCAGGCAAAACATTGTATGCAGCTTCAATATAATATCCTCGCATGGCGGAACCCAAGTCTTTATTCCCCGCTGTATTGTAGGCCTCCGTATTGGTCAGAGTACTATTAATATACTGTCCTCTGGATGAAAAGCGTCCGCGTGTGTAGCGATAATCCAATCCAAACATGCTTAGCCCTACTTGGGATTGTTCGAGATCGGGGGCAGTTGTTTGCGTATTGCCTAAGTAAGTGGATAGCCCAAGTTTTAGTCCTGGAAGACCATAATACTCCACCTTGGCTGCAAAATTAGTATCTGAACCGACCGACCTGATCCCTTTTTGACGCCCTTTGCGAAGTCCATCTGAACCACGTAATACATAAACATCATCAAGATAAGACGCAGAACCTGTCATCAAATAAGCCTGGTAGCGAATCGAAGCTGTGTTAAAACGACCAGAAACACCAAACCCGATTTCTCTCCAAGTGGTGGGCACCACCTTGCCGTCTAGACTGGGGCGTTCCACGCCGTTATAGGTTGTAGGTTCGTGGTATTCGTTGATAATCCCCATGGGAACCAACATCAGGCCACCACGAAGGTTTAAGCCTTCTGAAAGATTGTAATTCAAAAACGCTTGTTCTACAAACACTTCTTGGACATGCTCATATTCAATTTCAGTAACAAACTGGGTGCGATCGTCAAATTTGTAGGCAAACAACATCACTAATCGCTGCACGTCCAGCTCCGCAGGGGTTTGGCTACCCTCCAGGTTGTTGTAGGTAATCTCTGCATAGCCTCCAATACTAAGTCCTGAAGTTTTATCAGCAAGATTGGCCATTTGGGTTTGGGCACTGTTAAAATCTTGTTGGGCAAATAAGAATTGGGAAAAAATGCACAACATTGTAAAAGTTAAATATCTCATGTTTATTTAGATTAATTAAAAATAATAGCAAATATACACGCAGCAAAATGTCTAAGCAAGTTTATTTAGAATTATTTTAAATAAAGTTATGAATAGGAAGCAAACAATTGTGTAGCCTTGTTGTAAGCCGATTCAAAATGGGCAAGATTGAGCCCATGTGGCAATTTGTTTTCAATAAAAAAATTGATCAATTTTTCTGTAGGCATGTTGCCGATAAGTTCATCCTTGGCCATGGGACATCCGCCATATCCTTGAACAGCACCATCAAAGCGATAGCAGCCTCCTTGAAAAGCAGCTGCTACTTTTTCAAACCATTGTTTGGGGTGGGTGTGAAAATGGGCGCCAAACTCCAAGGCAGGAAATTCGGGAATTAGATGGGAGAATAAATAGGATATATCATGTGGGTTGGCCGTGCCAATTGTATCTGAGAGAGAAACAATTTTTACCCCCATTTCAGCTAATTTTTGTGTCCAGGTGGCTACTACATCCACACTCCAAGGGTCTCCGTAGGGATTGCCAAAACCCATAGACAGGTAGACCACCAAATGTTTGTTATGAGATTGGGTAAGCTCTAGTATGCTTTGTAACACTCCTACAGATTCCGCTATGGTTTTATGAGTGTTGCGCATCTGAAAGTTCTCCGAAATGGAAAATGGATACCCCAAAAAATCGATTTTTTCATAACTACATGCCTTTTGAGCGCCCCGTAAATTGGCGACAATGGCTAACAATCGGGTCTTTGTGTGGGTGGTGTCCAACTGCTCTAAAACAGCTTCTGTGTCTTTCATTTGGGGAACGGCACGTGGCGAGACAAAGCTTCCAAAGTCCAAGGTGTCAAACCCGACGTCCAACAGCGATTGTAAGTAGCGAACCTTTTGGACGGTAGGAACAAAGGTTTTGATGCCTTGCATGGCATCTCTTGGACACTCGATAATTTTTGGGGAAGGCATAGACCAAATGTACTTATTTTCAAGTGATTCTTCTGATTTTTAGTATTGGATCGTTCTGCGTATTTTTGTTGCTGAAAAAGAAAAATTGATGAATTTCCAAAATGAAAAGCTTGCAGCTCTGAGCGAGCGTCTTATTCAACACCCACTTTACAACCAACTGCACAGCCTTGATGCCATTAAAACATTTATGGAGGTGCATGCTTTTGCTGTGTGGGACTTTATGTCTTTGGTGAAGTTTTTACAACAAAAGCTCACATGTGTACAAACCCCGTGGGTTCCCGCGGGTAGTCCCTCTACCCGTAGGCTGATCAATGAAATCGTTTGGGGTGAAGAAAGCGATGTTGATGCTGAAGGCAATCCGGTCAGTCATTTTGAGTTGTATCTACAAGCCATGGAAGCTGTCGGAGCTGATACACGCCCGATTGAAAATTTTGTAAAACACATCCAAAACGGCACTCCTTGGAGAGACGCACTCGTATTGTCCAATGCGCCCAAGTCAGCGGTAGATTTTGTCACCTCTACAATGGAGTGGATCGAACAAGGCAAAGTGCATGTGGTGGCAGGGGTGTTTACATTTGGTAGGGAAGACCTTATTCCTGATGTATTTATCGAGCTTGTGAGAAGTTTGTCAAAACAACCCGAAACCGGCGCCGCTACCCTACTCTATTATTTGGAACGCCACATTGAAGTTGACGGAGACACACACGGTCCCATGGCCTTGCAAATGATTGAGGAATTGTGTGGTGATGACAAGGACAAACAGCATCAAGCTATGGAGGCTGCCTGTGAGGCACTACAAGCAAGGATTGACTTATGGGATGGTATTGCCCAACTACTTCCGGTTCAGCGTGTTGCCTAAAACCCTTATATTTAAGACATATTAAACTAATTTTCATGAAAAAGAACTTTTTTCTAACCGCTTTGTGTGCACTTGCTTACACTACCCATATTCTTGGTCAAAACCCCGCTGACTACGCAGCCTCGATTTCGAGCGAAGAACTCAAAACGCATTTGTACACATACGCTTCTGATGAATTTGCAGGACGTGAAACTGGGACTGAGGGCGAGCAAAAAGCCATCCATTTTTTGAAAAATTATTACGAAACCATAGGGGTTGCAGGAGGTAATACTGACAACACCTATTTTCAGACAATGGAACTCACCACACGCCGTGGAAACACCTTAGACGGCACCAATGTGTTGGCATACATTCCTGGCTCCGACAAAAAAGAGGAAGTATTGGTAATTACTTCACACCTCGACCACATAGGCGTTGAACCCGATGGTCAAATAAATAATGGAGCCGATGATGACGGTTCGGGCACAGTGGCGATGATGGAAATCGCGGAAGCTTTCCAACAGGCAGTTGAAAAAGGTGAAGGACCCAGAAGGTCGATTTTGTTCCTCCATGTTTCTGGAGAAGAAAAAGGCTTGTTAGGCTCAAAATACTACACTGACAACCCGGTGTATCCTCTAGAAAATACCGTAACCAACCTCAATATTGATATGATCGGACGGGTCGATTCTTTGCACTTGGACCAACCCGACTATATGTACCTGATCGGATCAGACATTCTTTCTGACGATCTCCATGAGGTTTCTGAAGTGGCCAACCAACAGTATGTCAATTTGAATATAGATTACCGCTACAACGACCCGACCACCTTGGTTTGGGAGCGCGGTCGCTATCGTGAAAACCGCTACTACTACCGCTCTGACCACTACCACTTTATTAAAAACAACATTCCGGCCATCTTCTATTTTAATGGCACCCACCCGGACTACCATGCACCGACAGACACACCAGAAAAGATCGACTACGATCTGCTAGAAAAGCGTACCAAGTTGATTTTTCATACGGCCTGGGCCATCGTCAACAGAGAAGATCGAATCCGACTTGATGAGGAAAAGAAAGAATAGCCCATGAGAATTCTTTTGTTTTGTATCACTTTTAGCAGTCTTGTGATGAGTCAGAAATACGAATCCCAACCTTATGAAGTAATAAAAAGTTTGGGCGCGATTGAATTGCGCTACTACCCACCCGCTGTGATGGCCGAGGTGCAGTCAGTCAACAATTCCAATAACAACTTTTCTGATTTGTTCCGCTATATTTCAGGCAACAATGCCCGAAATGAGGAAATTGCCATGACCACACCCGTGCACATGCAAAGTGACGGAAACAGCAATCGCATGGCATTTGTGTTACCCAAAAAATACAACAAGGACACAGCACCCGCCCCTACAAACTCAAATATCAAAGTGTATACCTCTGACCCCGGTTATTTTGCTGCTGTTCGCTATGGGGGCTATAGCAATGCGGAAAAGGTTCGAACACATACACAGCAATTGCTCAACGGTTTGGAGGAAAAAGGCATCGAAGTTTTGGGTGAATTGGTGGTTTTGTCTTATGACAGCCCCTATAAATTTTACAACAGACGCAACGAAGTGTTGGTCCAGGTGCGCCTATTGATTGAGGATGAAAATTAAGGCGATGCCAAGGCACCACCTTAATTAGCAGAACTAGGGTCCTATTTTGTAATAGCCACTTTATTGGACAACACCATATAAATGGCTACTAGCGGTAAGACCGCCAACACGATGTGGAAATAAGAAGCAAAATCAGGAACGTCGCTGTTACATACAATATATACCCCAAACACATTGATGACCACAAGTGAAGTATAGATTTTAATAGCCGCCGACTTGGCAAGTTTGCTGCCGTCATAAGGCAACTTGTTGGGAATGGCCAAGACACTTTGAATAACCCAAAGAGATGCGACAGCTAAGTGGATCATTTCTTGGTTGTCGGCATAAAATCCGAGTTCAGAAAAGACAACAATCAGGCCGTAAACAAAATATCCAATATTGAAATAAACCCTGTTTTTTTTAAATACGCCTATTAGTGTGATCAACACACAGGCAGATGCAATAATAATTTGTAATAACATTTTAGTTTGTTTTTTTGTTAGTGTGTTAAAAGTAATAAAAAGAAATCCAAAGGGTCCAAAACACAAAAAACCCCTCGAAATCTCGAAGGGTTTTGATGGGTGGAAGACCGGTCTCGAACCGGCGACCTCTAGAACCACAATCTAGCGCTCTAACCAACTGAGCTACAACCACCGTAATCGGGCGCAAATGTACGGGTTTTTACAATTTGCTTCAAAATATTTTATGCCTATATCAAATCAGAAAGGCTGGCTACCGCCAACTGTCTTTGGGAGGTAAAGCCCTCGGCATAGGTCACACCCACGACTCGGCCCAAATCGGCAGCCCGATGGCGAATGCTATCCAAAAAATTCTTACTGCTAATCGGTGTTTCAGGTTCATCAGAGTTGGGATCATAAAACTGGGATGCATAAGCCTCGACAGCTTTTAACTTGTGTTCTATATAACCACTGATGTCTACCGCAACATCTACAGCATCGTTATTCCACTGCATATAGTGATACACCTGACTGGGGCGCCATGCTTCTTGTATGTTATTCCCGTCATGGGTTTCTATCTTTCGCAATCCGCTCAAAAAGCAAGCCTCATGCACAAGGGCTGCCGCACGGCCATGGTCTACATGACGGTCACTTCGGGCGTTGCACAACACCATCTTGGGACTGAATTTTCGCAAAACACGAATCACTTCCAACTGATGGGCTTCATCATTTTTAAAAAAACCATCCCTAAAACCCAGGTTTTCTCGAACCCTCACACCCAAAATGGCCGCAGCTTGTTGTGCCTCCTTGTCGCGAATGTCTGCTGAACCGCGTGTACCCAACTCCCCTCGAGTCAAATCAATGATACCCACACTTTTTCCCGCGGCGATTTCTTTGGCTAAGGTACCGCCACAGCCCAACTCCACATCATCGGGATGTGCGCCAAAAGCGAGTATGTCTAGGTTTTTTTCCATTGCTAACTTTTAATCCATTGAAGGATCTTTTCATCATCTGGCTGAGTACGAGGTCCAACTACATCGACCAACTGACCGTTTTCATCGAGGAGGTATTTTTGGAAGTTCCAGCTCACACTAGAGTCTTTTACCCCGTTTTTTTGTTTTTGGGTCAAAAACTGATACACCGGATGCTTACCACTTCCTTTGACTGATATTTTAGACATCACAGGAAAGCTAACCCCGTAATTTTTTTGACAGAAAGCACTGATTTCAGCATCTGTTCCTGGCTCTTGCCAAAGAAAATTGTTGGCTGGAAATCCTACGATGACAAAACCACTTTCTTTGTATTGCTCATACAAAGCCTGCAGTTTTTCGTACTGAGGTGTCAGCCCACATTTGGAAGCGGTGTTGACGACCATGACTTTTTTGCCTTTTAGTGTGCTAAAATCAAAATCATCTCCGTTGATGTCAGTAACTATAAATTGGTGAATACTTGTGCTCATATTGGGCGTTTGGGATTGAAGGGTGGAGATTACACAACAGAAAACCCCGACCCATGTCGCAATCTTTTTCATTCTTTTTCTTGCAAAAGTATTAAATCTACAATTAGTTGATTTTCAACAGGAAATTTCAGACAATTTCTGCACTCAAACCTGCATCCAACAAACGAAGACACTTAGGTTCCAGTTCGGCATAGCTACCCGATTTGACAACACACTTGCCATTGTAATGGACAATAAGCGCGCACTGCTCAGCTTGTTCGGGGGTGTGTTCACAGACTGCAATCAAGGTGGCAATCACATGATCGAAAGTATTTACGTCATCATTAAACAAGATGATTTCATGCTCTCGCTCAGTGGCCACCATCACATCCGATTCGGACTGGGTTTGTTCGTCGTTTTGGTCGAAACGAATATTCACAATCATGAAGATACATATTTTAGGCAAATCCACCTGCCCAACTGTGATTTGGAAACCTTAGCAAGATGGTTCTGAGCGCAAATTTGGTTAAGTATTTCTTCGTCCTCTTCATAAAAACCACTGAGCAAAAGCACCCCCTTTTGAGATAGTTTTTGGGCATAAGTGGGAATATGTTTTACCAACACATTCCGGTTGATGTTAGCTAATATGAGGTTGTAAGAGGAATCGGTGACATCAATATCACCACATTGCGCTTCAATTTGGTCAGCACATCCGTTGCGAGCCGCATTTTGAAGCGTGTTTTCTGCACACCATGGTTCAATATCTACCGCGTGTACATGCTTCGCACCCCTTTGAGCGGCGGCTATGGCCAATATGCCCGTTCCACAACCCATATCCAACACTTTTTGCCCCGCTACATCCAAAGCCAAAAGTGACTCTAACATCAGGCGTGTGGTTTGGTGATGGCCGGTGCCAAAGGACATTTTGGGCTCAATAACCAATTCATGAGGGGTTTGTTTGGGTGGATGAAAAGGCGCCCTGATAGTGTGTGAGCCCACCACTATGGGTTGAAAGGAAGCCTCCCATTGGGCATTCCAGTTTTCCATGGGGATTTGATCTACCGTATAGGAAATCGTGAAATTCGGATCAGCCAATAGTTCCAGCTGATCAAGCGCCAGCTGAGACCAATCTTGGCTACGCACATAGGCATTGAGTCCCTCTTCGGTTTCTTCAAAACTCTCACAAACGGTCTGACTGAGTTCGGCCAAAAGCAACTCTGCCCCCAAGGCGTGGGGAGAAACGACAAAGCGTATTTGATAGTAAAAATTAGGCGCTAAATCCATTGACAATGGCGGCAAAGTCAGTTGCGTTGAGCGAAGCACCACCTATCAGTCCGCCATCCACATCGGGTTTGGCAAAAATCTCGGCCGCATTGGCAGGTTTGACACTTCCGCCATACAATACAGAAACCGATTGGGCGCAGTCCGTACCGTATTGGCTGTCCAACAATTGTCGGATAAAGGCATGCATCTCTTGGGCTTGTTCAGGACTGGCCGTTTCACCGGTTCCAATGGCCCAAACAGGCTCATAGGCCAAGACGATGTGTTGCCAAGCTGATACGGGCAAATCAAACAATGCATTGCGTAATTGGCTCTCTACCACATCGAAATGGGTGTTTTGCTGACGGTCTGACAATTCCTCACCAAAGCAGAAAATTACTTCCAACCCATTGTCCAAAGCTGCTTTGACTTTTTCGGCCAAAAGGGCATCTGTTTCACCAAAATAAGCACGGCGTTCAGAATGTCCCAAAATGACATGTTTTACGCCTATACCTACCAACATAGGAGCTGAAATCTCCCCAGTAAAAGCGCCACTCTGAGCTTGGTGCATGTTTTGAGCAGTCACATGGATGCGACTTCCAGTGGTTGCTTGTACGGCTTGTGCCAAATGCACAGAAGTGGGCGCTATCAAAACCTCCACATTGGCGTCGAGATCTTGTTCTAACAACTCTTCGATAAGGTCTTCTGTTTCGGCTGCTGTTTTGTTCATTTTCCAGTTTCCTGCAACGATGTGCTTTTTCATATAGAGGGTTTTAAGTTGATTTAATTGTTGGATCTAAATACATATAGATTTGATCTACCATAAGGTTGATTATTATAAAAAGAAAGGATACGGTAAGGACGGCACCCATCAGTACGGGAACATCCAGCACATTGAGGGCATTGACAATTTCTTTCCCTATGCCATTCCAACCGAAAATATATTCTACAAACACAGCCCCCGCCAACATACTGGCAAACCACCCTGACAAGGCAGTCACCACAGGGTTGAGCGCGTTTTTTAGCACATGACGTACTAGTATTTGCGATTCTGAAAGTCCCTTGGCTCGTGCGGTTCTCACATAGTCTCTGTTCCACTCATCCAACAAGGCATTGCGCATCAGTTGGGTGACAACGGCCAAAGGGCGCATGCCCAACACCATAGCAGGCAACACAAGGTTTTTCCAAGCAATGTGATAGGAAGTACCCATATCATCCATTTCATAGAAACTACCGGTCATATTAAGACCTGTATATTTTTGTAATAAAAACCCAAATATCCATGCGGCCAAAATAGCGCTAAAGACTGAGGGCGTACTCATTCCCAGCGTCCTTATCCACTGCACAAAGCGATCCAGCCACGTGTTGACCCGAATGGCAGATAGGGTCCCTAGAAGCAAACCCATAGCCAAGGCTATTAAAAGTGCGGCCACAGCCAAAACAGCCGTATTGGGCAAAGTGTCAGCTATTATCTGGCCTACGCCTACCCCATTCTTCTGGTAGGATTCCCGCAGGTAGGGCCATTTGAGGACCAAAGTGTTTGTTTGGGCGCTCCACAGGGTTGTGAAAGAATAATTACCGGTGTCTAGGCCATTAAAGCTGTTTTGATTGGGATGCCAACCCACAGGGCTCAAATCATTCAAATAGCTTACATATTGTTTAAAAACCGGCTGATCGAAGCCATACTTAACACGAATCAAAGCCAATTCTTCGCTGTTTTCGTTTTGACCCAACATCATCTGAGCAGGGTCTCCGGGCATGACAGAAAACAAAAAGAAAACCGCTGTGGCTACGCCCCAAAGTGTGGCCAAAACGGTAAAAAATTTGAGAAAAATACTCATATGGCGTCTAGGTGAATCAAGGCAAACAGGGCATAGTTGATCATGTCTTGGTAGTTGGCGCTTAAACCCTCACTGACCAAAGTGTGCCCGTCATTGTCTTCAATTTGTTTGACTCTCAATAATTTTTGCAAAATCAAATCGGTCAGGGAACTGACACGCATGTCGCGCCAAGCCTCGCCATAGTCGTGGTTTTTGTCCTCCATCAAAGACTTGGTCGTGGAAAGCTGTTTGGAATAGTGCCCCATGACGGTTTCAGCATCCATATCGGGTTGTTCGGCAACGCCTTCTTCCAGTTGAATCAAGGCCATGACACAATAATTGACAATACCGATAAACTCCGACACCTGACCCTCTTCAACTTTTTGGGTTTTGTTTTGCTGCAGGGTACGTATGCGCTGTGCTTTTATAAATATCTGATCTGTGAGCGATGGAGTTCGCAAGATGCGCCATGCACAACCATAATCGTGCATTTTTTTTTCGAATAAGGCTTGGCAAATCGCTACCGCAGCGTTGTATTGTTGGTCGGTATTGGACAAGGTCTAAACTTTTGCGTAAATTTCGGTCAAATTTAATCATTTCTGACCTTATTTTCCTGACCAATTTATGTTAACCCTGAACTGCAAAGGCCGGCTTGTTGCTCTTGACCAACCCAAGATCATGGGGATTCTCAACGTAACACCGGATTCATTTTATGATGGTGGGCAATTTCAGAAGACTGACAACCTTGTGCAACAAGCCACCAAACTCTTGGAAGAGGGAGCCGATTTTTTGGATGTCGGAGGTGCCAGTTCCAAGCCCGGAGCTGAACCTGTCTCGGAAGAGGAAGAACTCCGGCGTGTCATCCCTGCTATTGAATCCATCCTTAAAAAACATCCCCACACCCTAATTTCTGTTGACACATGTCGAAGTCGGGTTGCAACAAAAGCTGTAGAGGCGGGCGCAGCTATGGTCAATGATATTTCTGGGGGCAATGCCGATACAAAAATGATGGAAGTCGTGGGCCGTTTGGGCGTTCCCTACATAGCCATGCATATGCAAGGTACACCTCAAACCATGCAAAACAACCCACAGTATGACAATGTGCTGTTGGACATCCGTCTGCTTTTGTCCAAAACCATAGAGAAAGCCTACAGCAATGGCATTCATGATGTGATTATAGACCCTGGGTTTGGGTTTGGAAAAACCGTTGCCCACAACTATGAGTTGCTAAAACATTTGAATGAGTTTCTGCATTTGGAAGTCCCGATTCTTGTGGGACTATCAAGAAAATCAATGATACAAAAAGTACTGGGTGTATCCCCCCAAGAAGCCCTTCACGGGACTTCTGTTTTACATACCCTTGCTCTCGACCATGGGGCTCATATACTACGTGTGCACGATGTCAAAGAAGCCAAAGAGGTGGTCAAACTGGTTCAGCAAGTGAGACATCCCGAAAAAAGTATTGATGAAAAAACATAGGTCATTTCAATTTTAGCTAGCTTTATAAAAATTTTCGTTTGAACCCACTCGACTTTCTTGACATACGCATCATAGATATCTTGGACATTGTCTTGGTAGCCATTCTACTATTCTATGTGTATCGACTGGTCAAAGGCACCGCGGCCATCAATATTTTTGTAGGGATTGTGATTGTATATCTAATCTGGAAAGTGACTGATGTGTTGCAAATGAAGGTGCTTAGCAACATCTTAGGCGGCTTTATCAGTGTCGGTGTTTTTGCTTTGATCGTGGTGTTTCAGCAAGAGATTCGAAAGTTGTTGTTGTCTGTGGGCTCTTCAAATTTGGCCAATCGCAAAAACATCAAACGCTATTGGAATTTAATTACCAACAAGGGGGTTTCAGAAAATAAAACTCCCGACCGCCTAGTGGAAGCTTGCATCCAACTCAGCAATCAAAAAGTAGGCGCCTTAATGGTTTTGGAACGCAATACGAGCCTAGATTTTATCAAGACCACAGGCGACGAAGTAAATATGGAAGTTTCTGTCCCAGTCCTAGAAAGTATTTTTTATAAAGGTGGGCCTTTGCATGACGGCGCCATTATTATTGACCATAATAGAATCGTTGCGGCTCGGGTGGCATTGCCCTTGAGCGATCAGAAAATTCCGGCGCGCTATGGGTTACGACATCGTGCCTCCTTGGGAATTACAGAAAAAACAGACGCCACAGCTTTGGTGGTTTCTGAAGAAACAGGCAAAATATCCTATATTAAAAATGGGGAGTTTGTCGTTTTTAACTCCAATGCGCATTTGCAAGAAATATTGGAGGAAGACTTGAGTTAAGCGACAACGTTCTTCTTGGCAAACTGTACTTCGTATAGATTTCGATAATACCCCTCTTTTTTTCGCAACAGTTGTTTGTGGGTGCCCATTTCAACTATATTTCCTTTGTCCAAAACGATAATCTTGTCGGCTCTTTGAACGGTGACCAAGCGATGGGCAATCACGATGGCAGTTTTGCCTTTGGTGACTTGTTCGGTTGCATTCTGAATCAAACGCTCGGCATCTGTATCCACGGATGAGGTGGCCTCGTCTAAAACCAACAAGGCAGGCTTGCTTACATAGGCTCTTAAAAATGCGATCAATTGGCGTTGCCCACCCGAAAGCATGGCACCTCGTTCTTTAACGTTATAGTGGTACTGACCAGGCAAATTCATGATGAAATCATGCACACCAATTTTTTTTGCAGCTTCCTTGACCATATCCTCTGTGATGGTAGTATCCCAAAGCGTGATGTTGTTGTAGATAGAATCTGCAAACAAGAAAACGTCTTGAAGTACAATCGCAATGTTGCTGCGCAAAGAAGGCAAAGTGAAATCCTTGATGTCTGTGTTGTCTATTTTTATGGTGCCTTTTTGAATGTCATAAAAGCGGCTCAACAAATTGATTATAGTCGTTTTGCCTGCACCCGTGGCACCTACGATAGCCACAGTTTCTCCTGGTGCCACATCAAAAGAAATGTTTTTTAAAACAGGTTCGTCGGTCTTGTAGGCAAATTCCACATTTTGAAAGGACAATACCCCCTTCAGTTGACCTGCTTCCATAGAACCGTTGTCTTGAATATGGCTGTCGGTATCCATCACCCCAAACACTCGTTGTACGGCCACCATGCCCATTTGCAAGGTGTTGAACTTGTCAGCGATCTGACGCAAAGGTCTAAACAACATCTGTGACAATTGAATAAACAGGAAAATAGCTCCCAAAGTAATGCCGTTGGACTGGGCGACAACTTGCAAGCCCCCATACCATACCAACAAACCTATGGTAACAGAAGTGGAGAGTTCGGCAATGGGAAAGAAAATGGAATTGTACCAAACAGTTTTAAGCCAAGCTTTTTTGTGACGTTCGTTTATTGCATGAAAAGCCTCGTATTCGTGCTTTTCACGAACAAAGAGTTGTACGATTTTCATCCCTGATATACGCTCTTGCACAAACGAGTTGAGGTTGGCCACTTGGGTACGCACATCGTCAAAAGCAAACTTCATCGCCTTTTGAAACTTTCTTGTTGCAAAGAGAATGAGGGGCAACACTGCAAAGACAATCAAAGAAAGTTTCCAACTCACACTCAACATCACAACCACGACAATCAACATCTTGAGCAAGTCAGCCACAATCATAAACAGACCTTGGCTAAAAATGCCTGCAATGGTTTCGATGTCATTGACAGCCCGAGTCACCAAACGGCCTACGGCTGATTTGTCAAAAAAGGCCATTTTAAACCCTGTAAGCCTACGAAAAAGCTGGGTTCTCAAATCAAAAACCACTTGCTGTCCCAACCAGTTGGCGTAGTAAATAAAAGAAAATTGGAAAATGACTTCCATGAGCAATACCCCGCCCATCATGGCAATAAGAACCAACATCCCCTCATAGTCTTTCAAGGTGATGTAATCATCGACAGTGATTTTTAGCAAGTAAGGATTAAGGGTTGAAAAAGCAGACAACAATATGGCCGCCAACAACACAAACACAAAAGTGAATATGTAAGGACGTGTGTAGCGCATCAACCTTTTAAAAAGTGAGGTGTCTAGAATCGAACCGCTTACCTTAGGACGCATGTTTGACAAAGATAGTGTTTGGATACACAACTTGTGTGAGATACAAACCATGGGCCGGAACAGAGAAGCCCGCCTCACTTCTCGACCTGCTGAGCAATACTTTTTGAAAATCTTCCACAGACATTTTTCCCAATCCCACTTCAAGAAGCGTGCCTACTATGGCACGTACCATGTTTCTCAAGAATCTGTTCGCAGTGATATAAAAGATCCAATCCGTACCATTTTGAGCCCACTGGGCATGGGTGATGTGGCAGTCGAAGGTTTTTACATCTGTTTTGGACTTTGAAAAGCATTTGAAGTCGGTGTGATTTAACAACAAGTCGGCAGCTTGATTCATCAGATCCACATCCAACTCTTTACCAAAATCATAGGCACGGGAAATCAAAAAAGGATTTTTGGCGGTGGTTACATGATACTGGTAAGAGCGAGAGACGGCGTCAAAACGTGCATTGGCATCTTCTTTCACAAGATGAATCTGTTTGATGGCGATGTCTTTGGGTAAAAACTGATTGAGCCTGTAGGCAAAGTTTTCCTCCAAAGATTTGTTGACATCCACATGCGCGAAAATTTGTCGGGCATGAACACCTGCATCCGTGCGTCCCGCGCCCACCACACTAATGGGTTGCCCCAACAGCGTGGTCATGGCATCTTCCAGTGTTGACTGTATGCTAACCTCGTTGGGTTGGCGCTGCCATCCATGATAGGCAGAGCCATCGTATGCAAGTTCTATAAAATAGCGCAAGGAATACTACTTTTGTTGTACAAAGATATTGTTTCTCTGTAAGCCATTTTTTGCTGATTATGAAAAAAATACTCCTACTCTCGGACACCCACAGTCATATGGATGCCCATATTCTAGAGTATGTAAGTCAGGCAGATGAAGTTTGGCACGCAGGTGATATCGGAGATTTTACAGTTACCGATGCGCTTCAAAGAACAAAACCGCTGCGCGCTGTGTATGGCAATATAGACGGCACAGAAATTCGAACAGAGTTTGCCGAAGAACTCTTTTTTGAGTGTGAGCAAGTCAGTGTGTATATGAGGCACATAGGAGGCAGACCGAGTCGTTATGCAAAGGGGGTTTCTGAAGTACTTTTCCAAAAAAAACCAAAGCTGTTTGTCTGTGGCCATTCACATATCCTTAAAGTGCAATTCGATAAAAAACACCAAACCCTATACCTAAACCCAGGTGCGGTAGGCAAAAAGGGTTTTCATAAAATCAGAACCATGTTGCGCTTTACACTAGACCAAGGTGAAATTAAAGACATGGAAGCTATCGAGCTAGCTGCTCGATAATACCTTGCTCCAGATTCCCTTCCAACGCATACGCCTGATAAACACCCCCTGTTGTTTGTCGACTAAAAAAGGAAGCCGATTTGATTGGACCTTGAAGTAGGCTCTATGAGCCTGATACCAAGTTTTCAGACCAAAACCCTGTTGTTTGAAGACTGCCAACATCGTGATCCAATAACCATAGCGCATGGCGTAAAAAGTTTCTACATGTTTGGGCAAAGCATAGGCACTACCCGTAGGTCTAAGGTGTTTTACTTTGAGGGTGGGGTCTGTGGCGGTTTTCCAGCCGTGGTATTGGGCCAATAACACATCGAGTGTATCCCAACCCAAGGCTTCTTTAAGACCCCCCATTTGATCCAAACAAACTTTTCTGTATGCCTTAATGGGCCCGCGAATGTGATTGGTATTAGAAATGGTTTCATCTACCCAATTTTGTTGCGCACCCATCACTTGAAGCACACCACCAAACATCCCGATTTTAGGATTTAATTCGAATTGTGTTTCCAGCCGTGCTAGGTAGACAGTAGGGAATACAAGATCTGCATCGAACTTACAGACAATGTCACAATCAGAAACATATGCCAACCCTTGTTTCCAAGCCCGAATGACTTTGGCACCCGGGAGGTGCTGATCTGAAGAGTGTACTGAAATTGTGTGTATCCAGTCGTGTTTATCTACGTATGAATGTATAATCTCTGGAGTGTCATCTGTTGAATGGTCATCTACTACACATAGCACATCGGGTAATCGGGTTTGAGCGACCAAAGAATCCAATGTTTGCTGGATAAAAGCAGCCTCGTTGTGCGCAGGAATGACAATGCCGATTTTCATAAACTACCTAAGAAATTCTCTCCGCATATACGATGTAATAACGAGGTGTAAACCACCGCAACAAAGGACGAATGCCGAGCTTGAATGGGCCCGGGTGGGTCCATTTTTCTCTCGCTAAAATGCGCCATCCCGCTTTTTCCAACAACCAATCGAACTGCCAGGACTCAAATTCATGATAATGACGGTCTCTAGGATCGGTCTTACTTCTGTAGGCAGGTGCAAACCACAATTTGAGTGGAATACTGGCTATCAATTTTTGAGCATGTATAGCTTTTAATATGGGATAAGGAGAAACCAAATGTTCTAATATTTCAAAGGCGGTTACCACCTCATATGTGGGTTTTTGAACTGCTGAGAAATCCGTATCCAAATCTTCCCCGCCCGTATTATGAACCTCATGCCCCAAATTCTTAAGCTTCAAAGCCAATGGATTGGGCACACCCAAGTCGAGTATGACTGAGGAGCCCGTCAAATGCTGTTCAACAAACTCAAGGGTTCTTTTGTACCGTTTTGTAGGTGTGTATCTATACATAGCTATCTGATACGATCCGCAGCGCGTACCAAGTCTTCATCCCGTTTGATGGCTTTGTTGGCCAGAACCAATAAAACTATGTTCAATAGATAGATCAACATCGGCATCATTTGAGAAGATGCGGTTGCTTCTAGCTTGACATAACCCACCGCATGAACAGCCCACACAAGCAGCGTAGCCAATATCAACAAGCGATTCAAGACAAACTGCAACTGACGTTTTTTAAACAAGAAAACAACCAATGTAGGGACTGTTGTCAACAGAACCAAAATGACAAGCATTAAAAAATGTTGGCTAAAAAGCACT
>JBMYLY010000020.1:0-24096 GCA_049596815.1 Flavobacteriaceae bacterium
CCAAGGACCCTCTGATTAACAGTCAGATGCTCTAACCAACTGAGCTAAGGAGGAATGTGAGCGCAAATATAATTGGTTTTTGACTACCAACAAACAAAAAAATAGGTGTAAATAATAACCCACTCTACCCCAAAAACCGAAGCACATCATTGGCGTTGGCATAGACAAACAAGCCCAACAACAACACGATCCCAATCAGCTGGGCCACTTCCAAAACTTTGTCATGCGGTTTGCGACCAGTCAAAATCTCATACAACAAAAACATCACATGACCCCCATCCAATGCCGGAATCGGCAACACATTCATAAAGGCCAAAATAATGGAAATCAGTGCCGTGGTATGCCAAAAAGCCTGCCAGTCCCATGCGCCGGGGAACAAGCTGGTAATGGTGCCAAAACCTCCCAACTGGGAAACTCCTTTTTTGGTAAAAACAAACTTAAACTGAGCCACGTAGTCATACAAGGTATCGTAACCATACCTAAAACCTTCCTGAATGCTTTCTGTAATCGTATACGACAAAGTGGTAGAGTTCAGTTCAAAAGGCAGTCGCCCTATACCGATCTCACCATCCGCATCCACAGCTACCTCAAAAGTCATTGCGTCTGTTCCGCGCAGCACTTCCAGAGAAACAATGTCTCGTGTTTGGCTTTGCATATATCTTAACAGTTCAGGCCATGAGCCAATCGCATAACCGTTAACAGACCGAATAACATCCCCCTCCAAAAGCCCCGCTTTCGCCGCAGGCGATGCTGCTGTCACACTGCCTATAGCAGAAGGCAGAAAAGCCGTAAATGGACGTTCTCCCGACTCAAAAAGCTGGGTGTCAATATCTTCGGGAATGCGTAAGGTTTCTTGAGTACCGTCGGCATGCGCGACCAAAGCAGTCTGAGGTGAACGCATCAACATATAGCGAAATACATTGCCTGCATCCTCAAGTGGCTGTCCGTCGATAGCCAACACACGATCTCCGTTTTGAAAGCCCAACGCTTCTACCACTGGAGTGGCTGTCAGTCCATAGGGCAAATCGTCTTGTTTTATAATTGTTTTACCCCACACAAACATGATGAGCATATAAATGGCAAAACCCAAAATCAAATTCACAGTCACCCCGCCCAACATAATAATCAGCCTTTGCCAAGCCGGTTTGGAACGAAACTCCCATGGTTGGGGAGGCTGTTGCATTTGTTCCTTGTCCATGCTTTCATCGATCATGCCCGAAATCTTGACATAGCCACCCAGAGGCAACCAACCAATGCCATAAACCGTGTCGCCAATTTTCTTCTTAAACAAGGCAAACTTCACATCGAAAAACAAAAAGAATTTTTCCACACGTGTGCCAAACAAGCGTGCCGGAATAAAATGACCCAACTCGTGTAGGACAATCAAAAGCGATAGGGAAAGAAAAAACTGTATTACCTTAATGAAAATGGGGTCCATAAACCTATTTTAAGGAGCCAAAGGTAACCCTTTTTTGACACAATTTCAGCGTTGGGAAAGTCCCTGCCCAAACCTTCACAATTGGCACCAATACATTACCTTTGTTCCATTGCAATGATTTCGTTTTTCAGTAAATACAAAAGATTCATAGGTGTGTTGATTGCAGTCTCTGCAGTGACCATCTTTCTATTTTACCGCGCACTAAAACCCACCCCTGCTTTGCCCATCTACCAACCCGCCATGATAGACCCCTTATTGGTTGATGAGTCCATCCAATATGTCAAAAAATACCATGCCATAGCCGACTTTAGCCTCCTGAATCAAAATGGACAAACGATCACTCATAATGATTATGACAACCACATCTACGTGGCCGATTTCTTTTTTACCACTTGCCCCAGTATCTGCCCCCTTATGACCGACAACATGGTTTATTTACAAGGCTTATTGGATGCATTCCCAGAGGTGAAATTATTGTCTTTTTCGGTTACTCCCGAGATCGACAGCGTAGCAGTTCTCAAAGAATATGCGATACAGAAAGGTGTAAATGACCAACGCTGGAACCTGCTTACAGGAGACAAAAAAGCCATCTATGACCTGGCCAGAAAATCCTACTTAGTCGTCCAAGAAGACGGTGACGGTGGCCCCCACGACATGATACATACCGAAAATTTTGTGCTCGTTGACAAACAACGTCGTATCCGTGGCTATTACGACGGCACCGTACGCGAGGATATGGACAAAATCCTTTCAGACATCCGAATTCTAAGTGTCGAAAAATAAATTTGTCATGGTATATATAATGTGTAGATTTGCTTCTTTAAATTTAATCTAAATAAAAAGACCCTATGACTTTAGCCGAACTCAACAAAGGAGAAAAAGCTGTAATCGAGGATTTGGTTACGGATAGCGTCCCTCTGAAGCTCATCGAAATGGGCTGTTTGCCTGGCAATGCCATCGAGTTGGTTCAGCTTGCCCCATTCAAAGACCCCATGTACCTCAATGTCAATGGCGCACACCTTGCCATTCGTCGTGAAACTGCCCACAACATCTACATCAAAAAATTGGCTTCGTGAGCAAGCGCATCAATGTCGCGCTGATTGGCAACCCCAACACCGGGAAAACCTCTGTGTTCAATCTCCTCACTGGTCTCACCCAAAAAACAGGCAACTATCCCGGAATCACCGTCGAAAAAAAAGAAGGGATTTGTAGTCTTCCCAAGGGTGCCAAAGCACATATCATTGACCTGCCTGGTACCTACAGCCTCAACGCCTCTTCATTAGATGAAAACTTGGTAATCGAATTGTTGTTAAACAAAAACGACAAAGACTACCCCGACCTCGCTGTGGTGGTTGCTGATGTGGAAAACCTTAAGCGCAACCTCTTGTTGTTTACTCAAATCAAAGACTTGGGGATCCCCAGTCTGTTGGTCATCAATATGTCAGATCGCATGCTGCGCAAAGGCATCTCTATAGACGTAGAGAAGATGGAACAAGCCCTACAAACCAAAATCGCATTGGTAAGTACCCGTAAAAAAACAGGTATTGACAACCTAAAAAATATGATTGCCAATCACCGAAAACTTTCATCGACATCTTGTTTGGACTTTACCCAAATAGACAGTGCCTATTTTGAAAGCCTTCAAAAAACTTTCCCCAACCAATCGGTCTACAAACTTTGGCTGGTCATTACCCAAGATGTCAACTTTGCCAATATCAACCGAAACAGCATCACACAAACCGAGGGAACACACACCCGTTCGGCCTCCTTTCTCAAAAGACTCCAGCAACGCGAAACCATCAAAAGATACCAGTTTATAAATCAGGTGCTCAAGTCGAGTTACAACGTAAACATGGAGGAGGCTACCGATTTTCGGTCACGCTTAGACAGGGTACTCACCCATAAGTTTTGGGGCTATGTGATTTTCTTCGTGATTCTGTTGACTATCTTCCAAGCCATCTTTGACTGGAGCAGCTATCCCATGGACGCCATAGACAGTGCATTTGTGTCATTGAGCGAATCTGCCAAAACCCAATTGCCCAGTTGGTTTGTGCCCAAACTCATCGCAGAGGGCATTATTCCCGGCATCGGAGGCGTGGTTATTTTTATACCACAGATTGCCATTTTATTTGTGTTTATTTCTCTGTTGGAAGAGTCGGGCTATATGAGCCGCGTGGTCTTTATGATGGACCGCGTGTTGAGACGCTATGGCTTGAGCGGAAAAAGTGTGGTACCCTTGATTTCCGGAACCGCCTGTGCCATCCCCGCCATCATGGCCACCCGAAATATCGAAAACTGGAAAGAACGCCTGATTACCATTTTGGTCACCCCTTTTACTACTTGTTCGGCTAGGTTGCCCGTCTATTTGATTTTGATTGCTTTGGTCGTTCCAGATACCCGTGTGTTGGGCGCCAATCTGCAAGGACTGGTATTGATGGGTCTATACCTTTTGGGCTTTGTTATGGCCATAGGCGCTGCCCAAGTGATGAACAAACTGCTCAAAATGCCCTACCCCAATACCTTTGTGGTCGAAATGCCCAACTACCGCCTGCCTTTGTTGCGCAATGTGCTGATTACGGTCTATGACAAAACCAAGTCTTTTGTTCTTGAAGCTGGAAAAATCATTTTGGCCATCTCTGTGTTGCTGTGGGTGATGGCTTCCAACGGACCGGGTGCTAATTTTAAAAATGCAGAAAGTATTGTCACTCAAACAACCCAACTCACCGGAGAGGCTTTAGAACAAAAAATTGTCGCACACAAACTCGAGAATTCCTATCTGGGTTTGGTCGGAAAAACCATTGAGCCCACCATAAGGCCTTTGGGTTATGACTGGAAAATTGGGATTGCTATTGTCAGCTCTTTTGCCGCGCGTGAGGTGTTTGTAGGAACCTTGGCAACCATCTACAATGTAGGCACCGACGAGGAAGACACCATCAAAAACCGTATGGCAGCCGAAATAAAACCCAATGGCCAACCCATGTTTGACCTACCAACAGGGATGTCCCTGATGATTTTTTATGCCTTTGCCATGCAATGTATGAGTACGCTGGCCATTGTACGCAAAGAAACCAATAGCTGGAAATGGCCTATGATTCAGTTGGTGGCCATGACTGCCATTGCCTATTTGGCCGCTTTTGTTACTTACCGAATCCTTCTATATATTTAACCTATGAAAACCCTACTTACCATCTTCGCCGTCGCAGCATCTATCACATATTTGGTGAGAAAATTTAGACCGAGAAAAAAAACAGGGTGCGGCACTACCGACTGTGGGTGTCACTAACCCAAAGCCACATCCAAAATCATCATCACTATAAAGCCCCCTATAAAGCCTAAGGTGGCTATGTCTGTGTATTTGTCTTGTTGGGTTTCAGGGATAACCTCTTCAACTACCACAAAAATCATAGCACCCGCTGCAAAAGCCAATGCGTAAGGCAATATGGGTGTGAAAAAGGTGACTGCCAAAGCGCCAATCACACCAGCTATGGGTTCTACTATGGCAGAGGCCTGGCCATACATAAAACTTTTTCTACGGCTCAGTCCTTGTCTTCGCATGGGCATGGACACTGCAATCCCCTCTGGAAAATTTTGAATGCCAATCCCTATGGCCAAGACTACAGCGCCTGCAATGGATGCCTCGGGAATACCGGCAGCCACACCGCCAAACAAAACGCCTACTGCTAAGCCCTCGGGTATGTTGTGTAGGGTAATGGCCAATACCAACAGCGTGGTGCGGTGCCATGGGGTTTTGATGCCTTCAGACTCTTTAAAGTTGATGTGTATGTGTGGTAGAACTTTATCCAAGCCGAAAATAAAAAGAGCACCGAGTGCAAAACCCACCGCTGCGGGAATAACTTTAAAAAAGCCTTCGCCTGGACTCATGGCAATACCGGGCGCCAAAAGACTCCAAAAACTCGCAGCCACCATCACCCCGCCTGTAAAACCCAACATGCCGTCCAAAAAAGCACGATTCATGGTTTTAAAGAAAAAAACAAATGAAGCCCCTAGGGCCGTCAATCCCCATGTAAAAAGAGTGGCGTATAAGGCACCCAAAACAGGGGGCGTTTGTTCAAAAAATTCAAGAATTTGCTCGAACATATTAGATAAGATTTATGTAAATATTTTGTGCAATTTTGCTAGAAATCATCAAAGTCGATGAGTCAGTTTGGATATGTAAAGATCCGTCGAAATGCTCATGGTGGAGGACTGTCAGGCGGGTTCCCAAGCCAATATTGCGCTTGTCCAGATACTGTAAAAATTCTGTGGAATTGTCTTTAACACCCACGCAAACACCCGGCTGTGCAACCTTTAAATCCACCAAAAGCATTTTGTTGGTATACTTCATATAGCCAGCTCGATTTGGTATCGGGTCTCCATGGGGGTCGCGGGTGGGAAAATCTAAAAACTTGTCCAACTCATTTATCAATTTGTCGGACTGTATATGCTCCAATTGTTCGGCGACTTGGTGCACTTCATCCCAATTAAAATTCAGATGCGTGACCAAAAAAGACTCCCAAAGTCGGTGCTTGCGAATCACTTGCAATGCTGCCTTGTTTCCCGATTCATTTAAAGAAACCCCTTTGTACTTTTCATAGTCCAACAATCCCTCTTCAGACAGCTTGCGAAACATATCAGTGACAGAGGAAGGCTTGGCACCCACTTTTTTGGCAATGGCCGTCGTGGGTACAGTCCCATTGGTTTGCTGAGCCGCATGAAAAATGGCCTTGAGGTAGTTCTCTTTGGACAGGCTGTGAATCATGAGACAAAGATATAAATTTTTAGACAAGTCTAAAAATTTAAATTAGACTAAGCGAAATATTTTTGACTCTTTGAATTTTGTATGTTTGTTGGTAAGCAACTAGCGCGTGGAGCACTTTGATTACATCATCGCCGGAGGAGGCGCATCGGGTTTGCTATTGGCCTATCGGCTAGTGCAACACCCGAATTTGGGAAAGAGGTCAATTTTGATTTTGGAAAAAGAACCCAACAAACAAAACGATCGCACTTGGTGTTATTGGGAAAAAGGTCAAGGAGAGTGGGATGACTTGTTGCATGCCCGCTGGGATTCCGTCCAATTCAAAAGTCCCGCCTATCAACAAACCATAGATTTGAAACCCGCATCCTACAAAATGATACGTAGTGAATCGTGGTATGATTTTATAAACCAGGCACTGAAAAAACACCCGAATATCACATTCAAATTTGAAAATGTTGTATCATATAAAGAATCGGAGGAGGGCGTTTTGGTAACAACCTCTGATGATGATTATGTTGGAAGGCGCTTGTTTAACAGCATCTTGGATTGGGACACAATCAACCAACAACAAAAATATCCGGTCCTGCAGCAGCATTTTTTAGGTTGGTTTGTGCGCACCAAAGCGCCAGTGTTTGATAGCAAAACCGCGACTTTTATGGATTTTGACATTCCCCAAAATGGCCATACACGCTTTATGTACGTATTACCCATCAGTCCGACAGAAACCTTGATAGAATACACGCTGTTTTCCAAAGAACTCTTGCCTAAGGACGAATACAAAAATGCACTTCAAGCTTATTTGGCAGACAAAAACATTACAGAGTACGAGATTGTAGATGAAGAATTTGGTCGCATTCCAATGACTTGTTATCCTTTTTCTAAACACAACACCCGTCGTGTACTACATATCGGTTCCGCCGGTGGATGGACCAAGGCCAGTACGGGGTTTACGTTTCAAAATATCAGCCGAAAAACCCACGCACTAGTAGCGCATCTGGCAGCAGACAGGTCCTTGAAATCTTTCAATAAAAAGAATCGTTTTTGGTACTACGACCTATTGTTTTTAGATGTATTGGCAACCCACAATTCAAGGGGAGCTGCTTTGTTTTCTAGCATGTTTCAAAAAAACAAACCCGAGGCAATTTTTAGCTTCTTAGATGACAAAAGTAGTTGGGTGCAAGAGCTAAACATCATGCGCTCCTTCCCAACCCTATTGTTTGTCAAACAACTTTGGAAGCGGTTATTGGCTGCGGTGCATTAAATCTTTAGCAAAGGCTTTCAGGTGTTCATGCGCATGTTGTGACAGCTGTGTTCTGTCTAGGCTATCCATGGCTTTTTGGGTATAAGCGGTAACTTGCTCTCTGGTTTTTGTGTCGGCAGCAGTCGCGACATATAGTGCTTTGACGTTTTCAATTTTATCAATTTCCGAGTATTGATTCTCCATCCATGACAGTAGGTCCCTCCGTTGCTCAGGAGTTGCATTTTGAAGTGTCAAATGATACAAAATGGTTTTTTTGTTTTCAACAATATCCCCTCCTACCTTTTTGCCAAAGGTTTTTGGATTGCCAAAAGCGTCGAGGAAATCATCTTGCAATTGAAAGGCCATCCCCAAGTGTACGCCAAAATCATACAAATGTTGGGCGGTTTCATCAGAACCACCTCCTACAAGCGCACCCATTTGCAACGCACAACCCAACAAAACCGCCGTCTTGAGGCGGATCATTTCCAGATAGTCTTCCAAAGAAACATCGGTTTGCTTTTCAAAGTCCATGTCCATCTGCTGACCCACACATACCTCCAGGGCCGTTTGGCTAAAAAGCTTTGTCAATGACTGAAACTGCGTTTGCGGATAGGCATTGAGTTGTTGATAAGCAATCACCAGCAAGGCATCTCCGGATAAAATCCCCGTGTTGGCATCCCATTTCTGATGAACGGTGGCTTGGCCACGTCTTAGATCTGCTGCATCCATGATGTCATCGTGAATCAAAGAAAAATTGTGGAACAATTCCACAGCAGTAGCTGCATGTAAGGCACTTTGGGACGATCCGCCACATGCTTCTGCTGCCATAAGTGTCAACACCGGACGCATACGCTTGCCTCCCAAATCCAATATGTATGCAATGGGGTCAAATAAGCGTTTGGGCTGCTGAGGAAGGGAAAAGGATGCCAAATGTTTGGAAAAAAGAGATTGATAATCTCCAATGCTTTGCATAGTGTTGAATTTTTGTAAAGGTACAACACCCAAAAAAAATTAACATATGTTAAGATTTTCTAAACCAAGGAAACTTTTTTTGTTTTTATAGTTTCCTGTAGGTATATTTGCCCCGCTATGGAAAAGAAAGATTTAGAAAAATCTATCGTTGCTATTGCTACAGATTTGTTTCTCACCCTGGGATTCAAAAGTGTGACCATGGACGATATCGCAGTCCAAATGGGCATCTCCAAAAAAACCATTTATACCTTTTTTGTAAACAAAGAGCAGTTGGTACAAGCAGTTGTATTCAATCTCTACGACGCAATCATCTCTGGTATTGAAAACATCAGACAACAATCTGAAAATCCCATAACCGAATTGTTCGAGATTAAGATGTTCTTGATGCATCAACTCAAAGGGGAAAAAACATCTCCCCAGTACCAATTGCAGAAATACTATCCAAGCATTCACAAAGAACTGCAACAAAAACAGTTCCAATTCGTCACCAACACCGTAGTCAAAAGCCTCCAAAAAGGCGTCGAAATGAAGTTGTTTCGATCTGACATGAACATAGATTTTATCGCCCGTATGTATTTTAATGGGATGACAGCCATCAAAAATGTGGAACTCTTTCCTTCGGAAAACTACACCGCTGAAAAACTGATGGAATATTACTTAGAATACCACCTCCGGGCCATAGTAACCGATAAAGGAAAGCAATTGTTAAACCCATTCTTAAAAACCGCTTATGCTTAAATTCAAACTTCTGCCACTAAGCTTTTTCCTTCTGGCCAGTGCCTTGTGGGGCCAACAGCCTTTAAGCCTAGACCAAGCCCTGCAAGAAGCCCTGCGCAACAACCGCAGTGCACAAAATGCCGACCGAGACATCGAAATAGCTCAAAAACAACGCTGGGAAACCATAGCTACCGGATTGCCGCAAATCAGTGCCTCCGCTGGCTACAACAAAGCCATCGAACAGCCCACCTCGCTCATCCCTGCAGAATTTTTTGGGGGAAATCCAGGCGAATTCGCCGAAATTCAGTTTGGAACAGAACAAAGTGTCGATGCACAAGCCCGGGTCAACCAACTTGTCTTTGACGGATCTTATTTGGTAGGCTTACAAGCGTCTAAAATCTTTTTGACCATATCTAAACAAGCCAAAATCAAAACCGATTTGGAAGTGCGAAGGGTGGTGACAGATGCTTATGTCAATATGTTATTGGCCACCGAACAAGTGGCAGTCTTGTCCAACAATGTCGCCAATGTGGAAAAAACCTTGATGGAAACACAAAAAATCGCCGACAATGGTTTGGTAGAAGAAGAACTAGTGCAACAATTGCGCATCACGCTTTCTTCCTTACAAAGCGCTTTGGATTACAGCCAACGTATGGTGCCGGTGACCAAAAAAATGCTGAACCTTGTGATGGGCAAACCCTTGGCAGATCCCATAACACCTTCGGACAGTTTGTTGGGCTTGTGTATCAAACAAACAAGCAGCGAAAATGATGCTGCACTCGATGTGGAACAAAACATCGATTATCAAATTGCTCAAAATGACCAGCGCAGCCAAGAGTTGTTGCTCAAGTTAGAGCGTTTCCGTGCTTTGCCGACCATTTCAGCCTTTGCCAGTGGCGGATACGATGGTTACAGCGATGCCTTTGACTTTTTGGAGCGCGACCAAAGTTGGTTTGGACGTGCCTCATTGGGTTTTAGCATCAATTTGCCCATTTTCAGTTCCGGAGGACGACAGGCACGTACACAAAGAGCCAAAATCAATGTGGACAAAGCAAAGACACAAGTGGAAGAAACCGAAGCACAACTCATGCTGCAATGGGCCAGTCTTCAAAACCAATACACCTTGGCGTTGGAAAATTTTAAGCGCAGTCAAGAAAACTTGACCCTAGCCGAAAATATTGAAGAAAAAAATCAAATCAAATTTAATGAAGGTATTGTAGGTAGCTTTACACTACGAGAAGCCCAAACACAACTCTACCAAGCACAAAACGAATATTTAACCTCCATGCAGTCGGTCATTCAAGCCCGTACGGCCCTTGATATACTGCTACATACTACACCCAAAAACGAAAAAAAATGAAAAATCTCCTGACTTTTACCATCCTTTTATTACTCATTTCCTGCGGGGGCAATGAAACGCCCACAACGGAGTCGCTTATTGCACAAAAAGACATCGGGGGCTTAGAGCAAAAACGCTCCGAATTGGTCAATCAAATCGAAGTACTCAACAAGGAGTTGGGCAGCGTAACCGATGCCATTGACCGCTTTGACACCACAAAAAAGCGTGCCTTGGTCACCGTGATGAAACTCACCCCTCAGATGTTCAAGCACAAAACTTCCGTACAATCCATCATAAAAACCGATCAGAATCTTCTGTTGCAACCCGAGTTTATGGGCGCTGTTGCTTCTATTGAAGTCGCAGAAGGGCAACAAGTTCGCAAAGGACAAGTATTAATCCGAATCGATGATGGGGGCTTGGCAGACAATGTAAAATTACAACAAGCCCAAACCGATTTGGCCAAGACGGTGTTTGACCGTCAAAAAAGACTTTGGGACCAACAAATTGGTTCAGAAATTGAATTTCTTCAAGCCAAAACCAACTACGAAAGCCAGCGAAACCGACTGGCACAACTCCAAGAACAGCTCGGCAAAGCCATCGTCAAAGCGCCTTTTTCAGGGCAGGTAGATGATGTAATGGTCGAAGTTGGCCAAGTGGTAGGTCCAGGGCAGACCCCGTTGTTGCGATTGGTAAGCACTAAAAAAATGTATGTTGAGGCCGATGTGCCGGAAACCTATTTGCCCTCGGTCAACAAAGGCACCGAAGTAATCGTGGATGTGCCTGTACTCAACACTTCATTTACATCAAAAATCACCCATAGAGCCAAACACATTAGCACTGAAAACAGAACCTTTAGGGTAACAGCCGCGGTAGATGCTTCACTTGATTTGAGCCCCAACCTCATCAGCACTTTGCACATCTATGATTACGTAAACACAGATGCTTTGTTGGTTCCTCTAAGCATCATTTCAGAAAATGCTGCTGGAGAAGAGTTTGTGTACACGGTCGGCCCTAACAACAAGGCACAAAAAATATTCATCCAAACCGGACGCAATCAAGACGGTCTAATTGAGGTAATTGGAGGGCTACAAGCCGGTGCCGTCATTATTGAAGAAGGTGCACGCTTAGTGAAAGAAAATCAACCCGTCCAAATCACCAACACACTATGAGCCAACAACCTAAATCTTCGGAAAAGGAATTCATCATTTCCTCATGGGCGATTCGCAACAGCAGCACCATGTATGTGTTTATGTTGATATTGCTCTTTTTGGGTGTATCGGCATATGTCACCATGCCCCGAGAGAATTTTCCTGAAATTACAGAGACCAATATTTATATCAGCACGCCTTATCCAGGCAACACCGCAGAGGATATTGAGCGCTTTGTGACCGATCCTCTAGAAGAAGCCATCAAAGGCATTAGCAATGTGGTGGAAATCAACTCTACTTCTCAAGACGATTATTCGATGATTGTTCTTGAATTTGATGAGGATATTGAGGTGGACTTGGCCAAGCAAAAAGTCAAAGACGAAGTCGATGCTGTCGTGTCGGGAGAAGACTGGCCCACTTTTAACAACGCCAAGCTGGAGCCCAATGTGTTTGATTTGAATTTTGTGGAGGAGTTCCCGATTCTAAATGTCAACCTCAAAGGCGACTACACACTCGATGCGCTAAAATACTATGCTGAAATCCTAGAAAAACGGATCGAGCGCCTCGACCAAATCAAAGAGGTGGACATCCGAGGCACCCAAGACAAAGAAGTCGAGGTGGCGGTAGATATCCACAAAATGATGGCTTCTAAAGTGAGTTTTGGAGATGTGATTCAGGCCATTCGTAATGAAAATTCAACGGTTTCCGCAGGCAGTGTAATTGCCAACGGACAACGCAGAAACATTCGTGTGATTGGAGAGATTCAGCGCCCACAAGATTTGGAAGATTTTGTCATTAAAAATGAAAATGGCGCCATTTACCTAAAAGACATTGCTCAGGTACGATTTAAAGACCAAGACGCTACCACCCACGCAAGAGAATTTGGAAAAGTAGCCGTGATGCTAGACGTAAAAAAACGTGGGGGTAAGAATTTGATTCAAGCGGCCAATGCCATTCAGCAAATTGTATTGGATGCCCAACAAAATGAAATCCCAGAAGATATTGAGGTGACCATTTCCAATGACACCTCGGCCATGACCATCAACCAAGTCAATGACTTGGTCAACAACATTTTGTTTGGGGTAATTTTGGTCGTCACCGTACTCACTTTCTTTTTGGGCTTCAGAAACGCCCTGTTTGTTGGCTTTGCCATACCTATGTCCATGTTTATCTCCTTTTTTGTCCTTCAAACACTCGGATATACCATGAATACCATGGTACTATTTGCCTTGGTAATGGGCTTGGGTATGCTGGTCGACAACGGAATCGTGGTGGTTGAAAACGTCTATCGCCTTATCGAAAAAGAAGGCATGAGTCGCATTGAGGCTGCCAAAAAAGGGGTTAGCGAAATTGCTTTCCCAATCATCATATCGACTGCTACAACCGTGGCGGCATTTGTGCCTTTAGGGTTTTGGCCGGGTATCATGGGGCAGTTTATGATATATTTCCCCATCACGCTGTCTGTGGTGCTTGGCTCATCGTTGGTGGTGGCTATATTTTTCAACTCCATGTTGGTCTCCCAATTTATGGATGTAGAAGAAAAAAATCTCTCATTCAAAAAACTCATTCGCCTGACCCTTATCTTGGTTGGAAGCGGGGTTTTTCTACTGGCTGTTGGCGGACCCATTCGTGGGTTGGGAAGTCTATTGGTCGTTTTGGCCGTACTTTTTTGGGCCTATAGATACTTTATAAAAGACTTATCCTTTCAATTTAGAAGCCGCTTTTTGGTCTGGTTGGAAAATCGCTACGAACGGACTTTGCGCTTTGCTATGAAAAGCAGAAACGCCTATGTCTTTGTATTTGGAACGGTGCTTTTGTTGGTTTTCTCTTTTGTGATGGTGGGAATCTCTCAGCCCAAAGTCGAATTTTTTCCGGACAACGAGCCCACACAAATCATTGCCTATATAGAATACCCACAAGGAACAGATATTGAAAAAACCGATGTCATCACCAAACAAATTGAACGAGAAGTCATCGCTGCGGTCAACGCACCCAAATACATGGATGAGGGCTACAATTTTATGGTAGAATCTTTGGTGTCTCAAGTGGGTGCCGGTGCCGGAAATCCACAAACGGAAGGTGGATCGGAGGCCGAAATGCCGCATCGTGGGAAAATTACCGCCACCATGCGAGAGTTTAAATTCAGAAGAGGGCTTTCGAGTGAAACCCTTCGAAGTGAAGTTCAACAACAGTTGGCTGGGAAATTTGCAGGCGTATCCATTTCTGTCGAAAAGGACCAAGCAGGCCCTCCGCTCGGCTACCCCGTCAATATCGAAATCAGTGGGGATGACTATGCTTCACTGATTGAGACCGCAGAGAGCATGCGCAACTTCATCATAGACATGAATATTGCCGGGATTGAAGAACTCAAAGTAGATGTCAACCGCAACAAACCGGGTATGAAGGTAGCCGTAGATCGTACCAAGGCAGGCGAACTCGGTGTCAGTGCCGGACAAGTAGGCTATCAATTGCGCCAGGCGCTATTTGGAGAAAAAGCAGGCATCTATAAAAAAGACGGCGAAGACTATGACATCAATGTACGCTTCCAAGCAGAAGACCGCTACAACAACTCGGCCTTGTTTAACCAAAATATCACTTTTAGAGACATGGCCTCTGGACGCATCAAGTCCATCCCAGTTGCTTCTGTAGTACAGACCCAAAACACCTCGGGCTATAGTGCCATTAAGCACCGCAACCTCGATCGTGTGGTGACGGTATATTCGGCCATCCTGCCCGGTTACAATGCCGCCGAAATTGTCAACCAGATCAAAGCCCAAATCGACGGATTTGACATCCCTTCCGATATGCGTTATCGCTTTACGGGTGAAATTGAAGAACAAGAGGAAAACATGGCCTTTTTGTCGCGTGCACTATTGTATGCGCTGTTCCTGATATTGGTGTTGTTGGTATTGCAGTTCAACTCGGTAAGCAAGCCACTAATTATTCTGTTTTCCATATTTATGAGTTTTACAGGTGTCTTTTTGGGGCTGGTCTTTTTCAACATGACCTTTGTGATTATCATGACCATGATGGGTATTATCTCATTGGCAGGAATTGTGGTCAATAACAGCGTGGTACTGCTCGACTACACCCAGCTACTACTCGACAGGAGAAGACAAAACCACGGATTGAATAAAGAAGAACTATTACCCAAATCAGAAATATTTGAAGCCATTGTAAACGGTGGAAAAGCGCGCTTGAGACCCGTATTGCTCACAGCCATCACTACGGTTTTGGGACTCATTCCCCTAGCGGTTGGCCTCAATATCAATTTCTTTAGTTTGTTTAGTAGTGGGGACCCACAAATCTATATCGGGGGTGACAACGTTATCTTTTGGGGACCTTTGGCGTGGACGGTCATCTTTGGATTGACATTCGCCACTTTCCTAACCTTGATTATTGTTCCGGTCGCTTTTTACCTAAGCAAACGCGCTGCTATCCGATTTAGTGGCCAATAAAAAAAGGGCCCTATATAGGCCCTTTGAATTTCATCAACCATGCTGTGGTTATCTAGATGCCGTGCGATCGGTATTCCAATAAATCACATTTTCAATCCGATTCATTTCGTAATCAACTTCGGCCAACTGTTCTTCTGTCCAAAAAAACCATTTTCCGGTTTTAATACCTTGTTCATAATGGCCAATGGCCTTTTTGTTGCCTTCCGCATCAAAAGATTCCCAAACCCCTTCAAGTTTGTTACCCTTTAAGAAGCCGGTTTGTGCCACAGCTCCGTTGTCATGGTACATGGTAACTCGCACCATTTTGTCTGTTTTGGTTCGCTCCGTTTTGGGCGGTTGTGCATAAGCAAGCGACAACCCAAAACCAAGTAATACCAATGTGAAAATTTTTGTCTTCATAGGGTGTATTTTAGGGTTCTACGTTTCAAATATACAATATTTTTACAATTAGTTAACATTAAATTTACATTAGGATGCTTTTATACTGATTGTCAGCATATTATATTTTGTTACAATAAGCCCATAGGAGTTGCTTAAAAACACCCTATTTTTGCACAAACCAAGCCTATGTTCAGAAGTCATCATTGTGGTGCTTTGCGAAAAAGCGATGCCAATAGCCAAGTTCAGCTAGCCGGATGGGTACATAAAATCCGGGACAAAGGATTTGTGGTGTGGATCGACCTAAGGGATCGCTATGGCATCACCCAATTGGTGCTAGACGAAGAACGAAGTTCGAAGGAATTGCTCGAACAGGCTCGTAAATTGGGCAGGGAATTTGTCATACAGATTGAAGGAACCACTATCGAAAGAGAGGCCAAAAACCCCAATATGCCTACGGGAGAGGTAGAAGTATTAATAGACAAACTTCAGGTTCTCAATACGGCTGAAACCCCTCCTTTTACGATTGAAGATCAAACAGATGGCGGGGAAGACCTCCGCATGAAGTATCGCTATTTGGATATCAGGCGCAATTTGGTCAAAGAAAGTTTGCTGTTCCGTCACCGTGTGGCCATGGAAGTGCGCAACTATTTGTCTGACATCGATTTTACTGAAGTTGAGACCCCCTATCTGATCAAATCTACCCCAGAAGGAGCGCGCGATTTTGTCGTTCCATCGCGCATGCATCCCGGGCAGTTTTATGCACTACCCCAATCGCCCCAAACCTTCAAGCAATTGTTGATGGTCGGAGGTATGGATCGCTATTTTCAAATTGTCAAATGTTTTAGAGACGAAGACCTACGCGCCGATCGCCAACCAGAATTTACCCAAATAGACTGCGAAATGGCCTTTGTGGAGCAAGAAGATGTCCTCAATATTTTTGAAGGGCTGGTTCGACATCTTATTCACAAGTTTAGAGGTGTGAGCCCTGACACCTTCCCAAGAATGACCTATGCGGATGCCATTAAGGACTACGGAAGTGACAAACCCGACATTCGTTTTGGGATGAAATTTGGCACCCTTAACGAAGCGGCTCAAGGCAAAGGCTTTCAGGTCTTTGACAGCCAAGAGCTGGTTGTCGGCTTTGCTGTTGAAGGCAAGGCTGATATGAGCCGAAAAGAAATTGATAAATGGATCGACTGGGTCAAGCGTCCACAAGTAGGTGCTAAAGGTTTGGTATGGGTCAAGTGTAACGAAGATGGGAGTTTTAAATCATCCGTGGGCAAGTTTTACAGCCAAGAGGACCTCGCCCAGTGGGCAGCAGTTGTCGGTGCCCAGAAAGGCGATTTGATATTCGTTATGTCTGGACCCGAATCGGCTACTAGAACCCAGTTAAGTGCTTTACGAATGGAACTGGCAGAAACACTGGGTTTGAGAGACCCCAACGTATTTGCTCCCTTGTGGGTCGTTGACTTTCCCCTACTTGAAAAAGACGCGGAAACCCAAACCTTCCACGCCATGCACCACCCCTTTACAGCACCTAAGCCAGAACACTTGGGCCAACTAGACCAAGCACCCGAAACCGTATTGGCCAATGCCTATGACTTGGTGCTTAATGGCAATGAAATTGGCGGTGGATCGATTCGAATACATGACCGTACTACCCAAGAAAAAATGTTTTCCCTATTGGGCTTTAGTCAAGAAAGCGCCGAAGCTCAGTTTGGGTTTTTGATGAATGCATTCCGCTATGGAGCGCCACCACACGGTGGCATTGCACTCGGTTTCGACAGGCTGGTAGCTGTTTTGGACGGTAAAGAGACCATACGCGACTATATCGCCTTTCCAAAAAACAACAGCGGTCGCGATGTGATGATTGATGCGCCCGCAAGCTTGGATACAGAACAACTCGACGAATTGTCTCTTAAAACCAAATAATGCGTAGGGCCTCACAGGTATTGTTTGCCATAGTGTTGGCCGGGCTCGTTTGGGGGTTCTCTGTGCGACCAACTGATCCAGATTTGGGCAACAAAATCGTAGGGTTTTCCGTGTTGGCGGGTGCTTTTGTCTTTATGCCTGTGTTTTTGGTGCATCGCTGGCGTGGGAAGAAATTATCCGATTACACTTTGACCCAAGAAAACCTCGAAAAAATGAAACCCCAACAGGGTTCAAAAAAATAAAAACCGAGATTATTCGCCAGTTGTGATTTTATTTGGGTACTTTAGCCACCTAATTTTTATGAATGACTGGAACAGTTAAATTTTTTAATGAGTCTAAAGGTTATGGATTCATTACCAACGACGAGTCGGGCGAAGACATCTTTGTCCACGTAACATCTCTTCAGGGCCTTAGGCTTAACGAAGGAGACAAAGTATCGTATAACGAAGAAGACGGTAAAAAAGGAAAGATTGCTTCGGCAGTTGAACTCCTAGACTAGTTATATCTTATTTTGATTACGCGTATCCCCACTTCGGTGGGGTTTTTTTATGCCCTTTTTTTTCTAAAAAATTGTTGCATCAATTCAGAAGATTCTTGAGCACAAATACCGTGGCTGACTTTGGTTTTGGGGTGCAAAGGGGTTTGCTGTTTTCTATAGCCTCGATCGTTGTCCTCAGCCGCAAAAACCAAACGCCCCAACTGACTCCAATACAAAGCCCCTGCACACATACTGCATGGCTCCAGAGTGACGTAAAGCGTACAATCGTGTAAATATTTCCCCCCCAAATGGTTGGCTGCAGCCGTAATGGCCTGCATCTCGGCATGGGCTGTCACATCGTTCAGGGTTTCGATAAGATTATGACCGCGCGCGATGATTTGCCCTTGAGCAACCACCACCACGCCCACGGGCACTTCACCTTTGGTAGCAGCTTGCTGAGCCTCATCCAAAGCTTTTTTCATAAAAAATACATCATCGGGCGGCAACATATCAACGCATCTTTTGGTGCAACGCCAATGCTTGGCCATCTGTAAGCCCAGCCACAAAGCAACTGATTTGTAACAACTGCTGATAGCGATCATTCGGGTCGAGCGTGAGGGTTTCTGGTAAAAATTGTAATGCCAAGCGATCCAAAGCATTGGTGGTTCCGAAAGACTGCCGCACCACAGCCGTAGTCAATACTTCCAAAATATGATGAATGGCCTTGTAGCCCTTAAATTCTTTTTCCACCACTTCATCAGAACGATAAATTTTTTCCACGCTCAACTGAATAATGTCTTCGATTTGTGCTTTGTATTGGCTTTTGTCCAGCAGCGCATGGGCAAAATCTCCTTGCAAAATTGCCGATTCGTTTTCCATAAACACGCGAGTGGCATCTTCAATAAGTGCCCCCACGGACAAGGCCCGTAAATAGGCCAAGCGATCGGCAGTAGTCGTGAGTTGGTTGTATTTGGGTGTGTCGATTTTGTGTTGCACCAGTTTGATAAGATATTCAAGAGCATATTCTTCAGGTATCCAGCCCAAGTTGATGCCGTCTTCAAAGTCAATAAGGGTGTAGCAAATGTCATCGGCGGCTTCGACCAAAAAGGCCAAGGGGTGTCTGTGATAGCTGTTGTCTGAGGCAAGGAGTCCCAACTCTTGAGCTACCTCCTCAAAGAACGGCGCTTGTGCTTGGAAATACCCAAACTTTTTGTCAGAAACCTTTTTGGTGGGTCTATACGGCAGAGAGGCTTTGGGGTATTTGGTAAATGCACCCAAAGTCGCATAGCTCAACCGCAGCCCCCCCGGCACACCTACGCGGTTTTGGGTCAGAATTTTAAACCCATTGGCGTTGCCTTCAAAACTTTGGAGGTCTTGCTTTTGTGTCTCGGTCAGGTCTTTGCAAAATGCGGCTCCGACACCCTCTTTAAAAAAGTCACCGATGGCTTGTTCGCCGCTGTGGCCAAAAGGCGGGTTGCCTATGTCATGCGCCAAAGCAGCCGCTGCTACGATAGCGCCAAAATCATGGGCTTGGTAGCCATGGCTTTGCGCCAGTTCGGGGTATCGCTCTAACAACAAAGCCCCAACAGTCCTACCCAAACTCCGACCTACGACAGACACCTCCAAACTGTGGGTCAGGCGGGTGTGAACAAAGCCCGATTTGGAAAACGGAATCACCTGTGTTTTGTCTTGCAGATGACGAAAGGCAGACGAGAAAATCACACGGTCATAATCGACCTCAAACCCGCTACGGATATGGCTTTGGTCGCTACGCAATCGTTTGTGCGTGTCTCCCTGACGACGAAGGGATAAAAGTTGGGTCCATTGCATAATTTAAAGTTGTGTTAACAATAATTTAATCCTGTATTGGTGTTTGTTTAGGCCTTATTCGCTCATTTTGCAAGATAATTCGAATGCCAAAAATGAAAAATCTTTTAGCGTTAATTTTTATCTGTTTTTCCGTTTCATTACTGGGTCAAAATGCTGGATCAATAATAGGAAAAGTTTTGGATAAAGACACAAACAATGAGCCCCTACCTTTTGCCAATATTTTGATTTCAGACACAAATTTTGGTACCACCTCTGACTTTGATGGTCTATTTGAAATAAATGACTTGGTGCCAGGAAACTATAAAGTTTCAATAAGTTATTTGGGTTACGAAACCCAAACTGTTGACCTTGAAGTTGTTGCTGACAAAGTCACTGAAATTAGCGTTTCGTTAAGTGCAGTCTCCAATGCGCTGGAAGAGGTCGTTGTGACCACAGTGGCCAGACGTGATTCTCAAACTGCTTTGTTACTAGAGCAAAAAAAGGCCGTGAATTTCAAACAGCAAATTGGCGCACAAGAATTGAGTCAAAAAGGAATCAGCGATGCTTCTGATGCTGTTGTAAAAACTTCCGGAGTATCTAAACAAGAAGGTTCCGGCTCTATTTATGTAAGAGGCTTGGGGGACAGATACAACATCACACTTTACAATGGCTTTGCCCTGCCCTCAAACAATCCATCTTTGAAAAACATCTCTTTAGACTTATTCCGTTCTGATATTGTTGAATCTATTTCTATTGATAAAACATACAGTGCTGAAAATTATGGGGATTATGCCGGTGCGAGTATCAACATAAATGCGGCCACATCAAAATCGGAAAACTATACAAAAATTGGATTTTCTTCAGGCCTAAACACGTCTGTTACGGAAACCAATACATTCTATTTAAACGAAGGACCAAACTATATAGGTTTTTACAATCACACCTACCCTAATGATCCTCTAAATGCCTATCGATTCGAAACAGGTTTTGACAGGGCTGAGGCTTTTAACGGGATTTATCCTGTAAACCTAAGTGGTTCACTGGAATCAAATTATGGATATAGAATAGGTTCAGACGCTAAAATAAACTTATTCGCTGTTCTGAATTTTGATAATGATTTTAACTATCGCAATGGTGTCAGTAGAGGAAGTATAAATGACGCTGGGCTTGCTTACAAAGATTATGACTACGAGCGCTATCAATACGAAACCAACACAACTGGAATGCTCAACCTATCTTTTTTGCGCAGTGGGCTGAAAATCACACTTTCCAATTTGTTCGTGAACTCCTCTTTGCAAAATCAGCAAGAGTATATGGGCGTCATCGATATTTTTGACTTTGCCCCAGAAGGCGGTGGGTTTGTACAGAGAGCTGAATACGTTCAAACACAAATGTTCATGAATCAGCTTATCGGAGATTGGACCATCAACGAAAACTTGTCTGTGGAAGGGGGTGCTTCCTTTAGCCAATTGGACAATTCCATTCCCGACAGAAGACAGATTATTCTTACCCCTTTTGATTGGAATGAACCCGAGGGACCCAAGTCATTTGACAAATCTCTTAATGCAGGTGACAACCATCGTTTTTATCAAAACCTATTCGAAGACGAACTTAGCTACCGCGGCGTTGTAAGCTATGCTTTTAACAATGTAGGGGATGAACCACGTACAACCCTGAAAGCAGGGTTCATGGGTCGAAATAAATCGGTTGCTTTTGACGCCACACAAATCAATCATGCCATTTCTAGAACCATAACACAAGGCATTATTAACAACATTTATGATGTTGATAGTTATTTTAACCAAGCCAATTTGGTGGCTAATAATTTTTCACTCTCAACATTTCGTGGCAAAGCATCCAATCCCATTGCTCTAATGCCACAAACTTATGACGGAACACAAGATGTACTAGCTGGATTTATGTCGCTAGAACAACCTTTGGGAGACCGAGTGAAATTGCAACTAGGCGTGAGATATGAGGACATTACCCAAACCATTTCTTGGTCCACAACCCTAGACCCAAATGGTGATACGGCTACGCTATCAGATCAACAACTTTTACCTGCACTTTCAGTTTTGTATGCTCTAAATGACACCAACAACCTTCGTTTTGCCGCTAGTAAAACTTACACTTTGCCTCAATTTAAAGAACGTGCCTATTTTCAATTTGAAGAAGTCACTCAGATATACCTAGGAAATCCTTCCTTGTATAGTTCCACTGACTATAATTTTGATCTGAAATGGGAGCGTTTTCCTTCTAGTAGTGAACTTATTTCATTAACTGCATTTGCTAGAATCATTGAAGACCCTATCAATGATGTTTCTGTAAACTCTGCAAGTAACGATATCAGCTATGTGAATTCAGGAGACCAGGCCATGGTGGCAGGACTCGAGTTTGAATTGCGAAAAAATTTATTTGACAAAAGCGTGGACACAGGAAGTCAGTTACTCAAAAACAAGCTAAATATTGGTTTAAACGCATCCTATATGTATTCTAAGCAAGAATTGGACTCTGAAAAAGTACAACGAGAAACAGAAGCATCCGGATTGTTGGATTTAAGTGTCACTTTTACAAACGCAGAAGACAGGCTGACGGGAGCATCTGATGTGTTGTTAAACTTTGATGCTACTTACGAAAAAGATTTCTCTGAAAACCGCTCGTTACTTGCTTCTATGTCATTAAACTACTTCTCAGATAAGCTCTATGCTTTGGGGACGCAAGGAAAAGGAAATATCGTAGATAAAGGAGTTGCCACGCTTAACCTAGTAGCCAAATACAAATGGAATGATTTGCTTGGGCTCAGCCTATCGGCAAAAAACCTACTAGACCCTGAATTCAAGCGTTTTCAAGACACTCAGAACGTAACCGTATTGAGCTTTCAAAAAGGGCGCAGTATAACTTTGGGTGTTGACCTTACATTTTAATAATATTGGCTAAACCTTTTTTTCATTTAGTCATAATGATAGGGTAACGTTTTCTAAAAAACCGGGGGCTAATTTTGGATTGAAAAATTAAAAATCATGAAATCCATATTTAAGCTCACTTTATTAGTATTTGGACTTGTGCTATTTTCTTGTACAAGTGACAACAACGATCCGGAACCCACATGTTCCGATGGCATCCTTAACGGAGATGAAACAGGTGTTGACTGCGGCGGTTCTTGTGAACCCTGCGAGTTGACAGATTTAAATGGTGAAATCTCAGAAAACTTAACACTAGATGCTAGTGTAGAATATGCCTTAAGCGGAAGTTTTATAGTCCGTGCCCCAGCAGAACTCACCATCCCTGCCGGAACAGTTATAAAAGCTACAGGTGGCACATCGTCCTATATTGGTGTTGAGCAAGGTGCAAAAATCAATGTGGATGGTACCGCCAACAGCCCTGTTATCATGACTTCGGGAGAGGCCAACCCCTCAGAAAGTGACTGGGGTGGATTGGTAATCGCTGGCAAAGCCCCCATCAACAATGGAGCCACTGCAGTTTCTGAAGTTGGTGAATTGACCTATGGAGGAACTGCCGCTGATGACAACTCCGGAACCATACGCTACCTTAGAGTCGAGTACTCCGGTGCTGCCTTTAATTCTGAAAAAGAATTTAATGGCGTCTCTCTTTTTGGCGTAGGCTCTGGAACCACCTTTGAATATATACAAGCCTACGAAGCAGGTGACGACGGAATCGAATTCTTTGGAGGCACTGTAGACGGAAACAATTTGGTAGTCACAAACAGTTATGATGACGGTATCGACTTTGCTGATGGTTGGAATGGAAACGGCACAAACTGGTATATCAGTGGCGCCGCAAAAGGAGCTATTGAGGGCTCTCACAATGGAACCCAAGATTCAGCAACCCCGGTCACTACAACAAACCTTTCAAACATCACTGTAGTAGGACCCGTAACTGAAGGTGCACTTTACTACAAAGAAGGTGGGGGTAAGTGGACTGTGGATAATGTCTATGCGAGTGGCGTTAATTTAGGAGTACGTTTTAAGGACTCTGATGCAGGCGCCATGACACGTTTGGCCAACGGAGACCTCCAAATCACTAACATTCAATTTGCAGATGTAGCATCTGGCTTTGAAAAAGTCACAGGAGGCTCCTCGCCAAGCTGGCTTCAAGAAGGAATTGCCACTGGTGCAGGAAGTGGAGCTGCCGCACCAGGCTGGACAGCCGGATGGACGCGTGGTTTAGAAAACAGTGCAGCTGCTACCCAAGAAAATCTCGAAGGATCCACAAGTACAGAAGTAACACTAAACGCAAATGTTGAATATTTACTTACTTCTTCATTTATTGTTGAAGAAGGAGGTGTCCTAAATATTCCTGCAGGTACTGTGATAAAGGCCACGGGGGGGACTTCTTCTTACATAGGAGTAGCACAAGGTGCAAAAATCAATGTGGATGGTACCGCCAACAGCCCTGTTATCATGACTT
>JBMYLY010000021.1:0-23820 GCA_049596815.1 Flavobacteriaceae bacterium
TATGTATAAAGGATCTTAGAAGCTAACCCCAAATACCAAAAACATGATGTCTACATCAGGGTTGTAGACCAATTGACCAAATGCGGGAACTGATCCTAGATCTTTGCTATAGTCGATAGCAATGTTACAAAGAGCAAATTCTCCGTCCGTGCTGTAGGCATTGTCACCTGCACCGATGGCCACACCAAAGTCACCCAATCCAAAGCTTGCTTCGAAGTACATGTCTTCTAGCTCTGTAAAGTAACCCCCTAAAAGAGTCACGGGCCCTACTTCGGCTGTAGCACTAATTTCAAGTCCATCAAAATCAAATGCACCTGGGTAGCCGTCAGCACCTGGGAAGGTGTAGTTGGTGGCAGTGATGCCAAAACTTCCCAAAGAAACAGAGATGTAAGGATCAAGTTCGCTCAATCCATCATCTGTGAGGGCGTAGCTCGCCCAAACCCCTACTTCAACGTTTTCACCGATGGAAGTAGAAATGTAAGGTTGGATGGCTGCTTCACCGAAATCTCCACCACGCCAAACGTATTTACTTACTAGATCAGCGCCGATGTCTTGTGCTTTGACATCATGGGTTGAAAGAATTGCGAAAGAAGCAATAACCAAGGATTTAAAAATGTTTTTTGTGTTTTTCATAAGAATTTAGATTATAATATTTGTGTTAAGTATTTATTTTTTGTTGTCGGTCAACCAAGCTTCGAATCCACCGCCATCGAATCCACCGATACCGTGTTCAGAAACGTCAAGACCTTCCATTTCAATTTCTTCACTTACGCGCAAACCTATAGTAGCTTTGAGGATTCCAAAACCTATAAGCGCAGCGATGGTTGCCCAAGCACCATAAGCCAATACACCTAAGGCTTGAATGCTCAACTGATGGGCGCCACCTCCGTTAAAGAGACCGATACCTGCATCGCCGTCAACGCCCCAAAGGCCAATGACCAACGTACCCCAAGCACCTGCAACACCGTGAGCAGAGGCTGCACCAACTGCATCATCGATTTTGAGTACTTTGTCAATGAATTCAATTGAATATACAACGATAACACCTCCGATGAGACCGGCAAAGAACCCGCCTTCAAAAGTCATGTTGCCACAACCTGCTGTGATGGCTACCAAACCAGCAATGGCACCGTTAAGAGTCATCCCTAAATTGGGTTTTCCGTCTTTGATCCATGTGATTATCATAGCACCCATGGCGCCAGCAGCAGCTGAGATGTTTGTGATCATAACCACTGCAGAAGCGGCTGCGGAATCGTCTCCGCCCCAGGCGAGTTGAGATCCACCATTAAACCCAAACCATCCTAACCAGAGAATGAATACACCCAGCGCTCCTAATAACAAGTTGTGTCCGGGGATAACATTTGATTTTCCGTTTACATATTTGCCTAGGCGAGGACCTACCATCCAAGCTCCGACAAGGGCAGCCCAGCCACCAACAGAGTGTACAATAGAGGAACCTGCAAAGTCAATAAAGCCTAAATTGGCCAACCAACCGTCTCCGTTCCATTGCCATCCACCAGAAATAGGGTAAATAAGTGCAGTCAAAAAGACAGTAAATAGTACGTAGGTTGAATACTTAGTACGGCCTGCAACAGCTCCAGAAACAATGGTTGCAGCTGTGGCACAGAAAACAGTCTGGAAAAATACATCGTGCGCACCATCTCCTGGATTGAACCAAAGATTTCCAGTGGCTATCCAGCCATTAGTGTCTCCGTACATCAATCCGTAACCCAAAACCCAGAAGGAAAGGGTTCCCACACTGATGTCCAGGATGTTCTTCATAGCGATGTTCACCGCATTTTTAGAACGTGTAAATCCAGATTCTACGAGTGTAAAACCTGCTTGCATAAAAAATACAAGAATTCCCGACAGCAATATCCAAAGAATGGTAAAGTCATCGTTAACATCTACAACGCTTGATAAGTTGATAAATAATGTGTTTAGCATAGTTTTTGTTTTGAATTAATACGCCAAAAGTAATTTTATTTTATAAACCCCCTATAAAATTATGGGTCATTGTATATATTTTTATTAAAATATAATTATAACCCTTAAAAAAATAGGGTATAAACAAAATAAACAATATAAAAATGTTAAATAACCCTGATTTTAAAAGGACACATACCTAAATTTGACTTAATTTTTAGAAAAACAGGATTTTAGAGCAAGCGAGCGAAGTATATACCGGCCACCAATAGCAGTATACATATAATATATGTAATGATGTTGTAAGCCAGTAGGGGGCCGATGGCTGCATTTTTAAATAAGGTCACTTGTTCAAAAGCAAAAGAAGAAAAGGTGGTCAGTCCGCCACAAAAGCCAGTTGCCCAAAACAAACTTTGTTGCTGACTTAATGTGCCGTTCTTGACAAGTCCGCCCAACACAAGACCAATAAGTAAGGATCCCAATGCGTTGGCTGCTAAGGTAGCCCAAGGGATCTGGTAATGAGTTTGTCTTATCCATAGCCCCAGACCATAACGCATGGCACTTCCCAAGCCACCTCCAACAAAAACCCAGAGAAAATCTTTCATATCGCAACCCCTCTTTTGAGCAGTACCAAAAGGCAGATAAAGACTAGAAAACCTATCAGTACCCAAAAGCTCCCTTTAAAATAGGTTGGGTTTTTTTTACGTTCTTTGCGGTAGCTCCACACCACAAACAGTGTAAATGCGATTACAAAACCAATGGCAAAAATGAGTTGTCCTTTGCTAAACATTGTGTTATTTTAGGAAAACAAAAATATGAAGAATAAAATAGCTGCCGTAGAAGCTTTTCACAAAGCTTTTGGATTGGATGTCAATTACCAACCCGCCACAGACCTTCCCACCTCCATTTTAGACCTTCGTTTTTCGCTCATGGGCGAAGAAAATCGCGAGTACTTGGAGGCTGCCAAAAACAATGATATGGTTGAAGTAGCAGATGCATTGGGTGATATGCTTTATATATTGTGTGGCACCATCATCACACATGGTATGCAAGATATAATCGATGAGGTTTTTGAGGAAATTCAGCGCAGCAACATGAGCAAGCTCGGTGCCGATGGAAAGCCTATCTATCGCGAGGATGGCAAAGTCCTAAAAGGACCCAATTATTTTACACCCGATTTAAAAAGTATCTTAGAGAAACATCAGCCCTAAACCCGGACACGCCAATCATGGAGGTCGGGAGCCTCATCGTATTGGATATCGATAAGTTTTGACTTGAGGGTATCTGCCAATCCGTTTTCAACGGGCGTGAGCTTAAATTCTTCATTCTTGTAACCAAATCCGTGGATGGGCTGAATGACTACTGCCGTGCCACTACCAAAAATTTCTTTCAAAGCGCCGTTTTTTTGAGATTCCAAAAGCTCGGACACACGCAGGGGTCTTATTTCCATTTCGATACCCATGTCTTTGGCCAATTGAATGATGCTTTTTCGAGTAACCCCATCCAAGATACTATCGGAAGTGGGCGCGGTAATCAATTTGTCACCAATTCGGAAAAACAAATTCATGGTACCCGCTTCCTCAACATATTCATGTGTAGCCGCATCGGTCCAAATCACCTGTTGGTATCCTTCTTTGATGGCCAGTTGGGTAGGATAGAATTGTCCTCCGTAGTTGCCGGCTGCCTTGGCATAGCCCGTTCCACCTTGGGGTGCCCTGCTGTAATGATCGGCAATTTTTACACGAACTTCTCCTCCCGAATAATAACTGGCAACGGGAGCACAGATAATCATAAACCTGTATTTGTTGGACGGTGAAGCTTGCACACCCGCTTGACTGGCAAACACAAAAGGGCGTATGTATAAAGAATTGCCTCGACCCGGCTGAATCCAATCACGATCCATGTCAACCAATTTCAACAAACCCTCATGAAACAAATGCTCAGGAAACTCAGGAATGGCCAATCGCTCAGCCGATTTGTTCATGCGTTGAATGTTTTGGTCTGGACGGAAAAGCCATACATATCCAGAATTGTCTTTGTAAGCCTTCATGCCCTCAAACACCGCCTGCCCATAGTGCAGCACACTGGCAGAGGGCGCCATTGGAAAAGGGCCATAGGGAACTATTTCTGGACTGCCCCAAGCGCCATTTTCGTAGTCGCAGACAAACATATGGTCTGTAAAGACAGTCCCAAATGAGAGGTTATCGAAGTCGACTTCGTGTAGGCGCGATTGTTGGGTGGGGACGATGGTCATGGGCATTCTATTTTACACAAAATTACTAAAATGTTGTACATTGTACTCCTTCTTGGGTGTACTTTTACAAAAAAAATACATGAAATTTCTAATCACTGGCGCAACCGGACTTGTTGGGACCGCGTTGACAGAGTTTTTACTCCGATCAGGGCACTCGATACACATACTCTCCACAAGAAAAAATCACAGCCCCAACCATGAAAACGTACGTTCGTTTTATTGGAATCCCATAGAATCGTATGTAGATGCAAAAGCGTTTGAGGGCATTGAAGTGGTGATACATTTGGCAGGAGCCTCCATCAGCCAACGTTGGACCCCCAAAGCCAAACGCGAAATTTTGGACAGTCGGGTCTTGTCTACCCGTTTGTTATATGAATCCATAAAGAATTTGAAATCCATAAAACACTTTGTTTCTGCCTCTGCTATTGGTTTATACCCAAGCCATCTTTCTAAAACCTACATTGAGGAAGAATCCCAAAAAGCGCAATCATTTACTGGAGAAGTTGTACAAAAATGGGAGGCTGAGGCAGCTTCCTTTCGTTCGCTTCCTATCAAAGTTTCCATAGTTAGGATCGGATTGGTGATGTCTAGCAAAGGAGGCGCCTTGATTCCTTTGGCCATGCCTACACGTTGGGGAATGGGTGCTTGGTTTGGAAATGGGCAACAATGGCAGTCTTGGATACATATCCATGACCTAGTTCGTGCGATTGATTTCGTGGTTCAAAACAAAATCGAAGGCGTTTTCAATGCTACAGCTCCCGAACCTGTCTTACAACGCACCTTGGTCAAGGCCATTGCCAAAAAATTGGGTGCCCCTCAGTGGTTGCCCGGCATTCCTAAGTTACCCATTCGTCTGGCTATGGGCTCTATGAGCGAGGTGTTGTTTGAAAGTCTTCGTGTGGCACCCGCTGCACTTACATACCACGGTTTTGGTTTTTCCTATCCAGACATAGAGGGTTGTTTGGACAACCTACTTTAAATTTTTCTTTTTGAGTGTCAAATTGACAGATTTCAGCTTTTGGCGTTACTTTTGCCATGTTTTTTAAAAATGTAATGCCATGGCAAAAACAGATGCAAAAAAAGCGTCGCCCAAAAAAGCAGCTTCCAAAACAAAGGTTTTAGAAGAAAAAATTGAAGCGCTTCAAGCGAATATAGATGAAGAAAAAGACCGTTTTGTTCGTTTGTTTGCCGAGTTTGAAAACTACAAAAAACGCACTTCCAAAGAACGTATTGAGCTGTTCAAGACCGCTTCACAAGAGCTGATGACTGCACTGTTGCCTGTCATGGATGATTTTGAGCGGGCCTTGGCCGAATTGAATAAATCTGGTGAAAGTGACCAAAGCAAAGGGGTAGCGTTGATATACAACAAATTGGCCGACACCTTGCAATCTCAAGGTCTTTCTAAAATTGAACTTGAAAAAGGAGCGGTTTTCGATGCCGAATTACATGAGGCCATTACACAGATTCCTGCTCCCGACGAATCTTTAAAAGGAAAGATTGTTGATGTGGTAGGCACAGGCTACACATTGGGTGAAAAAATCATTCGTTACCCCAAAGTAGTGGTGGGGAACTAAAACCAACTGTTTATAAACAACAGCCACATGAAAGAAGATTACTACGACATACTCGGCGTTGGCAAGTCGGCTTCTGCTTCGGAAATTAAAAAGGCCTACAGAAAAAAAGCCATTCAGTACCATCCTGACAAAAACCCGGGTGACGAAAATGCTGAGAAACAATTTAAAAAAGCTGCTGAAGCATATGAGGTTTTAAGCGATGACCAAAAACGCGCCCAGTACGATCGCTTTGGTCATGCAGCCTTCGATGGCAGCCAAGGCTTTGGCGGAGGTGGTATGAATATGGATGACATCTTCAGCCAGTTTGGTGACATATTTGGCAGTGCTTTCGGCGGTGGTTTTGGTGGATTTGGCGGAGGCAGCCGACGTGTGAAAGGGGCCAACCTGAGGGTTCGTGTACGCCTCACGCTGGAGGAAATGGTTTTGGGTGTTGAGAAAAAGATCAAAATCAAAAGAAAAGTGCAAGCACCTGGCGTGCGTTTCACCACCTGTACGACTTGCGGTGGAAGCGGACAAACCATGCGTGTGACCAATACCATTTTAGGTCGTATGCAGACTGCCACTACTTGCCCAACTTGTCAGGGTTCGGGTCAGGTTTTGGCCAATCGTCCCTCTGGTGCCGATGCCCAAGGCTTGATCGCTCAAGAGGAAACAGTATCAGTCAAAATACCTGCCGGCGTAGAGGACGGTATGCAGCTAAAACTCAATGGAAAAGGAAACGAAGCCCCTGGCAATGGCCTTAGTGGTGATATGATTGTACTTATAGAAGTGCAAGATCATCCCACTCTCAAAAGAGAAGGTGACAACCTGCACATGGATTTATATATAAGTATGCCAGAAGCGGTTTTGGGGTCATCCAAAGAAATTGACGCTGTGGGTGGTTCTGTTCGCATCCGATTGGAAGCGGGCATCCAATCCGGAAAAATACTCCGTCTTAAAGGCAAAGGCATTCCGCGTTTGAATGGTTATGGCTCCGGAGACTTGTTGGTGCATGTCAATGTATGGACACCTCAAACCCTATCGAAAGAACAAAAGCAGTTTTTTGAGACCGCCAAAGAGAATGACAACTTTATCCCTGACCCGAAAAAGACCGATAAATCTTTCTTTGATAAGGTAAAAGACATGTTTTCTTAAAAAAAATTGTGTCATAACTAGAAAATTATTTTATATTTGACCAACGATAGATTTTTCTATAGTTAATTTTTCTTTTTCATAGCAATTTTTTCCCATCCTTAATTTCGATTAAGGGTGGGTTTTATTTTTAAGGCATTTCGTACTTTAGTGCTGTGGATAAAATAATCGACTTTTTCAATTTGGGCTTTTCGTTGGGTGATGCGCGTATTAGCATCAAAACGGTTACTGTCTTTTTACTTGTATTTTTTACAGCCAGATTTTTACTGAAGATACTTCGACGCATACTGACACGTAAGTTTACAGAAGACAGAAAAGGCAAATTCAAACCCATATTTGGCTTTTTCAACTACTCCATATACACCATCATCGTGTTGTTGGCCCTCCAAAACGCAGGTGTCAACCTCAATGCCCTGCTCGCTGCTTCTGCTGCGCTGTTGGTTGGCGTGGGTTTTGCTTTACAAACCTTTTTTCAAGACATTATATCGGGGGTCTTTATCTTGGTGGATCAGTCTGTGCATGTAGGGGATATTATAGAAGTAGATGGAAAAGTAGGTAAGGTGCAAAACATCACGTTGCGTACCACACGCGCCGTAACCATAGACAACAAAGTACTAATCATTCCAAACCATATGTACCTTACAAATACTTTGTATAATTGGACCGAAAATGGCGAAATCACACGAGAAAGTGTCAAAGTTGGGGTGGCATATGGTTCTGATGTAGCATTGGTCAAATCCGTTCTCATTGATGTGGCCAAAGCACATAAATCTGTACTCAAAAATCCACCTCCAGCCGTATTGTTTTCAGATTTTGGTGAGAGTAGTTTGGATTTCATCCTCGTTGTTACTCTAAAAAATAGCTTTATGGCAGTCCCAGTCAAAAGCGATTTGCGCTATGCCATCAATGAGGCCTTTGTTCAACACAACATCGAAATCCCATTTCCCCAACGCGTGGTTCACACTAAAAAATAATTATGCCCCGAATTTTAATCATTGAAGATGAAGACAGCATCCGTCGAGTACTAAAGAAAGTTCTTTTGGCCGACAATTCAGATTACACCTTTATGGAAGCGGCTGATGGTGAGTTGGGTATTCGTACCGTTAGCAAACACGATGTTGATTTGGTGTTGTGTGACATCAAAATGCCTAAAAAAGATGGAATCGAGGTATTAGCGCATATCGTCGCTGAAAAACCCGATGTCCCCGTTGTGATGATTTCAGGTCATGGAGATTTGGCCACAGCAGTCCAAGCCATGCGAATGGGTGCTTTTGATTATATCGCAAAACCACCCGATCTCAACCATTTGCTGTCGACCGTACGTAGTGCGTTATCTCCCAAAAAGACCAGCCAAGCTGCAGGTAAAATCAATAAAAAATCAAAAAACCTCATGATTGGTGAGGCTGCCTCTATGGAAAAAATACGCAGTATGATTGAAAAGGTAGCACCCACCCATGCCCGTGTCTTGATACAAGGGCCCAATGGTTCCGGCAAGGAACTGGTTGCCCATGCGTTGCACCAACAAAGTGGCCGTGCTTCGGGTCCCATGGTGGAAGTCAATTGTGCAGCCATTCCATCAGAACTCATTGAGAGTGAATTGTTTGGTCACATCAAAGGAGCATTTACCTCGGCTCACAAAGACAGAGCCGGAAAATTTGAATCTGCCAACGGTGGCACCTTGTTTTTGGATGAGGTGGGCGATATGAGCCTGTCTGCCCAAGCCAAAGTATTGCGGGCCCTACAAGAACACAAAGTCCAACGTGTGGGCAGTGATAAGGATATTTCAGTAGATGTACGTGTTGTAGCGGCGACCAACAAAAATCTTCAAGAAGAAATTGCTGCCAAGCGCTTTCGGGAAGATCTGTTTCACCGCTTGGCTGTAATTGAAATATTTGTACCGCCTCTAAACGAACGTCGTGCCGATATTCCGATGTTGATAGTCCATTTCAACAAAGAACTTACACCTAAAAAAGAATTTCACCAAGAAGCCGTAGAAAAATTACAACAAATGGACTGGCCCGGCAACGTACGTCAGTTGCGCAATGTGGTAGAACGCCTGCATATTCTTTCCGATAAGGTTGTTACGGTCGATGAGGTTGTTCATTTCGCACAAAAGAATCCCATCACATCATGAAAAAACTTTCTTTGTTAATAATCGCGATTGCCTTATCCTTAGGTGCTTATGCTCAAACCCAAGAAGATGCTAAAAAATTAGATTCTTTTTATCGCACTTCGCTCTTAGAAGGACAATCCTACGACTGGCTAGACTATTTATCCAACCAAGTAGGCGGTCGGCTTTCGGGCTCGCTCAACGCCGAGCGCGCGGTCGCCTGGGCCAAAGAAGAATTAGAGGCTTTAGAATTGGATCGGGTGTGGCTACAACCCGTTTTAGTTCCCAAATGGGTACGTGGCCCCAAAGAGTTTGCCTTGATTGAAACCGAACCCGGCGTCACTTTCAACGTCCCGATTACAGCTTTGGGTGGTTCTGTAGCAACCCCTTCTGTGGGGCTCAAAGCAGAAGTAGTGGAAGTACAAAACTTTGCAGATTTAGAACGTCTGGGACGTGAGGCCATAGAAGGAAAAATCGTATTCTTCAACCGCCCCATGCAAGCTGACCTTATAAGTACTTTTGAGGCCTACGGAGGCTGTGTCAACCAACGGTATAGCGGAGCTCGCGAGGCCAGTAAGTTTGGTGCCATCGGAGTCATAGTGCGTTCTATGAACCTTCGTTTGGATGATTTACCACATACCGGGGCGATGAGCTACGGGGACCAACCCATAAGCCAACGCATACCGGCGGCGGCGATTAGCACCAATGCGGCTGAAAAGTTGAGCAACTTATTGCGGATTGCACCCAAACTCAAATTTTTATTCCGTCAACAGTGCAAACAATACGATGATGTGTTGTCATACAATGTGATAGGCGAGATTACAGGTACTGAATACCCAAATGAAATCATCACCGTGGGGGGACACCTAGATTCTTGGGATATAGGGGATGGCGCACACGATGATGGAGCCGGTTGTGTACAATCCATGGAGGTGGTACGGCTGTTTAAAAAACTCAATCACAAACCCAAACGAACCATTAGGGTGGTGTTGTTTATGAACGAAGAAAACGGATTGCGCGGCGGTAACAAATACGCCGAAATAGCCGCTATGAAAGGGGAGACCCACATTTTTGCTCTGGAGTCCGATGCGGGTGGTTTTACTCCAAGGGGTTTTAGTTTTGATTGCTCGGATATGGAGTTCGAACAGGTGTTGCGTTGGAAGCCTTTGTTTAAGCCTTACCTCATTCACTACTTCGAAAAAGGAGGTAGTGGTGCCGACATTCGCCCACTAAAGTCAAAAACCAATGTACTTGCTGGCTTGCGTCCCGACTCTCAACGCTATTTTGACCACCACCATGCTGAAAACGATACATTTGACGCTGTCAACAAACGTGAACTTGAACTGGGTGCGGCCACACTGACTTCTTTGGTATATCTGTATGACACCTATGGTTTGGTTGGTGGAACCCTTTTAGACGGCAGTCAATAGTTGACCTGTCACGCCTCTGCAAAGAGGAGTCTCATTCGTATTAGTGGATGCCGTATTAAATACGGCATGACATCAGAAATGCTAATTCATCCTGTCACTCTTGCCTGCCGGCAGGTAGGCCTGTGGAAACAGGAGTCTCCTAAAGGTGTATTGGATGCCGCATCTGGTGCGGCATGACAGCAGGACATCTATTCAATATGTCACTCCCGTGCAAACGGGAGTCTTTTAAAACCTAGTGGATCCCGCATCCTGTGCGGCATGACATCGGAAATGCTAATTCATCCTGTCACTCCTGCCTGCCGCGTGCAGGTGCGGCATCAGATCTAACTCTTATTTTACACCTGTTAGTTTTCTATATTAGCGCCGTGTTAAGATTGGCTCCTTACGTAAAAGAATTCCGCTATAACCTCCAATTGGCCTATCCTGTTATTGTAGGTATGTTGGGCCATACGTTTGTTCAGTTTATTGACAATGTGATGGTGGGGCAACTGGGTACAGCCGAACTGGCTGCCATTTCTTTGGGCAACAGCTTTATATTTATTGGTATGTCATTGGGAATTGGGTTTTCAACCGCCATCACCCCTTTGGTTGCTGAAGCCGATGCCGCCCAACTCCCCGAACGTGCCAAAGCCGTCTTTGCCCATGGTATTGTATGGTGTACTATTTTGGGCTTGCTGTTATTTCTAGCAGTTTTTTTAGCCAAACCCCTGATGTATCAAATGGGGCAACCCCCAGAAGTGGTAGAACTCGCATTTCCGTATCTCAAATGGGTGGCGGTTTCTTTGTTTCCTCTGGTAGTTTTTCAGGCTTTTAAACAGTTTACAGATGGCATGTCGCTCACCCGATATGCCATGTATGCCACAGTGCTTGCCAATTTGGTCAATGTGTTGGTCAATTATGTATTGATTTTTGGCAAATGGGGGTTTCCTCAATGGGGTGTTACGGGTGCCGCTGTTGGAACTTTGATTTCTCGCATCACCATGCTACTGGCTTTGATTCTACTGATGCGTTTTCATAAAAAACTTTCCTTTTACATCAAAGGCCTGTTCCAAATCGCATTTTCCAACAACCTGATGAAAAGACTTTTTGCTTTGGGCTTTCCCTCGGCTTTACAAATGTTGTTTGAGGTCGCCTTTTTTACCTCTGCCATATGGGTATGTGGTATGTTGGGCAAAAACCCACAGGCAGCCAACCAGATTGCCCTAAACATTTCCTCCATGACCTTTATGGTTGCCATGGGGCTGAGTGTGGCTGCTATGATACGGGTAGGCAACCAAAAAGGTTTACAACGTTTTAGTGACTTGCGCCGTATTGCTCAGTCGGTTTTTTTATTGACGCTACTGATCGACATAGTGTTTGCCATCACCTTTATCTTGGGCAAGGATGCCTTCCCGTGGCTCTACCTCGAAACATCCACAGCCGCCGACGTGCTCGAGGTGGTTGCCATTGCATCTTCCCTGTTTTGGGTAGCTGCTTTTTTCCAAATTTTTGATGGCGCCCAAGTGGTTGCGCTGGGTGCTTTGCGGGGCTTACAAGATGTGGTCATACCCACATGGATATGTTTTGCTGCCTATGGCTTGGTAGGCTTTCCTATTATGATTTATTTAGGTCTATACACAGACCTCGCTGCCACAGGCGTGTGGGTGGGTTTGTTATCGGGTTTGGTGGCAAGTGCTGCGATGTTGTATCTTCGTTTTTTACATCAATCACGAAAATTGATACAACTCCATGGAAACACTGCCTGAGTTTTTATTAGCCGATTCCTCTGAACATCCTGACGCCATTTTTGTGGTGCACACCACTTTCCCACGTTTTGTGATCAACCTTCAAAACGATGAAATCCAATGGTGGGAACAGTTTAAAGGCGAAGACAAAGAAGCCGCTACCCAAGAACTTGCCCATTGGATTGAACAGGCTACACAGTTTTACGACAACGAAATCGCTCGATACGAATGATCCATCTCGACGAACAACTCTTTTTGTGGCTCAACAATTTGGGCACACCCGCTTGGGATGGTTTTTGGTTGTTTATGACCGATAAATACAACATGATTCCGCTCTACCTTTTTTTACTGGGACTCTCCATCTGGAAGTGGGGTTGGAAAAAAGGACTGGGTGTTTTGTTGACTGCCGTATTGATGATCGCTTTTACCGACCAAGTAACCAATCTGTTTAAAAGTGGCTTTGCCCGTTTGCGCCCATGCCATGATCCTGATATCGCGCCCTTAATGCGCCTTGTCAAAGCCAATTGTGGTGGGAAATACGGATTTTTCTCTGGCCATGCTTCCAACTCATTTGCGGTAGCCTTGTTTTTTGTAGGCTTGTTTCAAAACCAATACCGCCATATGAGGTGGTTATTGCTATGGGCCGCTATGGTCGCCTATAGCCGTGTCTACGTAGGCGTACATTACCCCTTAGACATTTTTTGTGGTGCTCTTTTTGGTTCGTTTTCGGGCTATGGGTTTCAAAGGTTGTATAAAAAGGTTTTTAGGGTGTAATTTCTGCTACTTGTTCACCGGCACATGTTCTGTCAGATAGCGTGTCATCAATGTATATAAATGTCGTCGGGTGTTTTTGCCTTCATAAATTCCGTGCGAGCGGTTGGGATAGGCCATCATGTCAAAAGGTTTGTTGTGTTTGATTAACTCATTGGCCACCAGTTCCAAACTTTGGTAGTGGACATTGTCATCTCCGGTTCCGTGTACAATCAGTAGGTTGCCTTCCAAGTTTTTGGCATGGGTCACCGCAGCACCGGCCTCGTAGTCTTCTGGGTTTTCTTGAGGCAGCCCCATATAGCGTTCCTGATAGATATTGTCATAGATACGAAAATCCGACACTGGCGCCACAGCCATGCCTGTACCAAACACCTCTGGGTATTGGAACATCAGGTTGAGGGTGGAACTACCGCCGCCACTCCAGCCCCATACCGCGGTGCGCTCAGCGTCCATATATGGGATTTTTAAAACTTCTTGTGCGGCTTGTGCTTGGTCCAAAATATTGAGCACACCTACTTTGCGATAGATGCTTTTGCGCCATTCACTTCCTTTTAGGCATGGCGTGCCACGGTTGTCCAAATCGACCACCACATAGCCCATTTGGGCCAACATGATGTTCCACATTCCGATAAAGGTATCAGTGGCCATCTGACTCCAAGGTTCGCCATAGACATGAAACACCACAGGGTATTTTTTGTCTGGGTCAAAATCAGTGGGTTTGACAATGCGGATGTCAATGTTTTGCCCCGAGGGAGTGTTCACCTCTATAAATTCCACTTCAGGTAAATCTAGGTTTTCTAAAGTGGCTGAAAAACCTTCGTTAGACACCAAGTTTTTGAGTGTTTGGTGGTCGGGCAGGCGTACCAAATCCACGGTCATGGGTTGCAGGACAGCGTTGTGAAAATGCAAAGCATAGTTGCCCTTGGGTGCAATGCTGTAGCGGTTGAGTCCGTCCATGCCCTCGGGGGTAAGGCGTTCTGCTTTTCCTTTTCCATCCAAAGACACCCTGTACAAAAAGCGTTGGGTGCTGTTGCTCGGAGACGCATGATAATACATATGGGCATCACTTGTGCCTATCAAAGAGGCTACATCGTAGTCGCCGGGAGTCAACAAGGTTTTTTTACCGTTTTTAAGCGCAACCTTATACACATGCCTCCAGCCATCTGTTTCGTTGAGGCGCAAAAAAGCCTTGCCCTCATCGACCACATAGACCAAGTTTTCCTTGCGTTCACGCGAGGAGGCGTCAGGTACTTTGATGTCTATCCAAGTGTCCTCATGCTCCTCATAGACCAATCGGAGTTTTTTGTTTTGGGTGTTGTAGACATATATTTTTAAATGGTTTTGGTGGCGGTTGATCTGCTGAATCAACAGTTGATTTTTGTCGATCCATTGCATGCCGGGTAGGTAGTTTTGCACCGCATCCCCTGGTACGGCTATCCAATGGGTTTGTTGGGTGTTGATATCTACAACTCCCACTTTGGCAGCAGAAGGGTCATCCCCCGCTTTGGGGTAGCGCAAGGGAATGGGGCGGGAATAAATATCATCGGTGTTGTTGATCATATAAAAGGTGCCAATGCTACTGGCGTCTATGTGCCAATAGGCAATGGCAGTCCCGTTGGGGTTCCACCGAAATCCATCACGACAGTTAAATTCTTCCTCGTAGGCCCAGTCAAAGGTACCATTGATGATGTCGCCACCTCCGCTGGTGGTGAGTTGGGTGGTGTTTCCGTTATTGAGGTTTTCCACGTAGAGGTTTAGATCTTGCACATAGGCCACTTGGGTATTGTCGTCCGAAAACTTGGCAAACATCAGGGTGGATTCTGGGAATTGTGCGCCTATTTGGGTGAGGCTTTGCGATGCGAGGTCATACACCCAATAATCGCCTCTTGTATTGGCACGCCACACACGTGCGCTGTTGGTGAAAAGCAGCATCTTGGATTCGTCTTTGGAAAAGCTAAACTGCTCCACGTACAAGGGCCCCGAAGCACCTTGGGGGGTCAGCAGTTCGGGTGTTAAGAGGGTTTCTTGGGCGCCGCTTTCCATATGGTGTTTGATGACAAACTGCTTTCCATATCGATTGCGTTCTACTTGCACATATTCCACACCGTTAGCCATCCACTGAACGGGGGTTAGGCGCTCTTCTCTAAAATCGCTGGTGGTGTAGATGCGATCCAACGTCACTTTGGACAGGTCTTGACCCATGCATTTTTGAATCCAAAAAATGGCAATAAGAGCTAGAAAATATTTTTGCATGATGGCGTGTTTTATTTTAGTAGTTCAGGAAAGCGCGCTTTAAAGCGGTTGATTCTCGGAATGGACACCGCTTGCACGTAGGGGTGATTGGGATTTCTTTTTTCGTAATCTTGATGGTAGTCTTCAGCGACATAAAATTTCTCAAACGGACTGACTTCAGTCACGATGGGTGTTGGGTACACTTTGTCGGCAGTCAGTTGTTCGATATAGTTTTTGATGATGGTTTTTTCGTCTTCATTTTGATAAAACGCAATCGACCGGTATTGGGTACCGTAGTCAGGGCCTTGGCGGTTTGGGGTGGTGGGGTCGTGGGAACCGAAAAACACCTCTACCAAGGTTTTAAAATCGACCACTTTGGGGTCATAAAACACCTGAACGGTTTCGGCATGGCCCGTTCGCCCCGTACCGATTTGTTGGTAGTTAGGGTTTTTTGTTGTGCCTCCTGCATAGCCCGAAACGGCCTCTTGGACGCCTAGAACACTTTCAAACACAGCTTCCACACACCAAAAACACCCTGATGCAAAATAGGCGGTTTGGTATGCTTGCAATGCACTGTCGGTTGGACTTCCTACAGGGTTTGGGTTGTCCACAGGCTTAGGGGGTGCCAACTGGCATGCCGATGTGGATAGGGTGCCAAGAATGGCAAAACAAAGGATGAAAACCTTCTTCATGGGGTCAATTTTTCACTAATCTACAAAGATTGTGCGAAACCGACCAACTTGTCCCCAAACCCAGACCATGTTCTTGTTTTTTTAAGCTCCAAAAATGCTTTTGCGCTGGGTTTTTCCCATGACAAACAAGTGAGTAGTCCAGTGGTTATGGCTTCGCTTGTGGGTTCAACAATATGTGCAAAGGGTTTTTCTAAGCCTTCTGCCAATCCGCCGACTTGGGTCACCAAGGTCGGGCGTTCAAAATGCATGGCCATCGGACTGATGCCACTTTGGCTGGCAGTTCGATAGGGCTGTACCACCCAATCGCAAGCTCCAAACCAAGTAGGCAGGTCGTTGTTGGGCACAAAATGGGGGTGAAAACTCACTTGGTCGGTGATTTCCAATTCGTGGCAACGCTTTAACAAAGGTTTTAAAGGAATATAGGGTTCTCCCACGACCAAGACTTTGATTTGAGGATGTTGTTTTTTTAGGGCAGGGATGCTTTCCAACAACAAATCCACGCCTTTGTATTTGCGGATGAGTCCAAAAAACAAAAGTACAGGTGCGTCGGGGTCCAATCCCAATGCTTGGCGTGCAGTTTTTTGGTCTATGGGTTTGGGTAGCTCGGGGTTGATGGGGTGGGTGCACACGATTCCGGGTTTTTGGACTTGTTTGTCCAACTGATTTTTGACCTGATCGGAAAGGCAAATCACACCATCTACTTCTTTTAAAAACAAAGACATGACCCCCGAATCAAACCATGTTGATTCATGCCCACGGGCATTGTCTACCAATGTCAATTTTTTTATGCCCTTGCCCAAAGCACGTGCGACAGTTCCGAAACAAGGTGCCAAAAAAGGCATCCAATACCTAAAAAGAACCCATTCTGGTTTAAGAGATTTGATGTATTGAGCGGTTTTATACCAACTTACGGGGTTGAGGCTGTGCAATCGGCGTTCTATGGAAAGCGCCCCGGGTCGGGGTCCATTCACAAACTGTGTCTTTCCGGGAAACAAAAATTGAGGATAAAGGACTTCAAAACTCACCATGTGGACTTCTTTGCCCATATCCATCAAGGCCTGTGCGAGGGCTTCGTTGGTATCAGCGATGCCACCCCGATATGGATATGCGGGTCCGACAATGACGATCATGACGGATCGGCCAGCACCCATTCGCCTTTGGCTAACAAAGGCTCGGCCTGTTTGAATTTTACAGTTTTACGCTCTCCAGAAACCACGTGTAGAATCTCCACCCGCTCGTTTCGCCCTATTTTACGGGTGTCGCGCACCACCGTTTCCACCGTTTGAGGTGCTCTGCTAGCACCCGCACCCACTTGTCGGTTGCGCATGGCCATTTCGTCGCTGTTGAGTACTTCCTCTTTGGAAGTTTCTACCTTTTGTTTGCGTCGTACGCTGCGGGCCTCGCGGATGGGATTGGCCTCACGGGCAGGAAGTTCGCCTTTAAACAAGAAAGAGATAATCTCACGATTGACTTTGTCCATCAATTCTCGAAACAGCTCAAAGGCTTCGAATTTGTAAATCAACAAGGGGTCTTTTTGTTCGTGGACAGCCAATTGGACAGACTGCTTGAGTTCGTCCATCTTGCGCAAGTGCTCTTTCCAAGACTCGTCTATGATGGCCAAACTGATGTTTTTCTCAAAATCATCAATCAGTTGTTTGCCTTCCGATTCGTAAGCGTTTTTCAGATTGGTCACCACATTGAGTGTTTTTACACCATCTGTAAACGGCACCACAATGCGCTCAAACTTGTTGCTGGGGTTTTCATACACGTCCTTGACCACAGGAAATACCTGTAGGGCGCTTTGTTGCATTTTAAGTTGAAAACGCTCATAAGCTGCTGTATAAACTTCATCTACCAACGTATTTGGGTCTTGGCCTTCAAAGGCTTCTGCGGAAACTGGTGAACTTATAGAGAAATAGCGAATCAGTTCAAACTCAAAATTCTTAAAGTCTTTGGCTTCTTTGTTAGTCTGAACGATGGTTTCCGCTGTGTCGTAAATCATATTGGCAATATCGACCTTGAGGCGTTGCCCTTTGAGTGCGTGTTTACGTCTTTTGTAAACGACCTCACGCTGGGCATTCATCACATCGTCGTATTCCAACAAACGTTTGCGTATGCCAAAGTTGTTTTCTTCTACTTTCTTTTGCGCTCTTTCTATGGATTTGGTCATCATTGAGTGTTGGATGACTTCCCCATCTTTGAGTCCCATGCGATCCATCATTTTGGCCACTCTTTCGGAACCAAACAAGCGCATCAGGTTGTCTTCCAAAGACACATAGAACTGTGAACTTCCCGGGTCACCCTGACGGCCAGAACGACCGCGTAGCTGTCTGTCCACACGACGGGAGTCATGACGCTCCGTGCCTATGATAGCCAAACCTCCCGCTGTTTTGACTGCCTCATTGATTTTGATATCCGTACCTCGACCTGCCATATTTGTGGCGATGGTTACCACACCCGCATGGCCAGCTTCTGCCACCACGTCGGCCTCTTTTTTATGGAGTTTGGCGTTGAGTACGTTGTGTTTGATATTTTGTCGTTGCAACATGCGACTCAACAACTCAGAAATTTCAACCGAGGTGGTACCAATAAGGACAGGTCTTCCTTCATTGGAAAGGCGTGTTACCTCTTCTATGACAGCATTGTATTTTTCACGCTTGGTTTTATAAATCAGGTCGTTTTCGTCATTACGTGCAATGGGTCGGTTGGTAGGGATCTCGACCACATCCAACTCATATATTTCCCAAAACTCACCCGCTTCAGTGATGGCAGTTCCTGTCATCCCCGCGAGTTTGTTGTACATTCTAAAATAGTTCTGTAGGGTGATGGTGGCAAAAGTTTGGGTCGCTGCTTCGATTTTTACATTTTCCTTGGCTTCTATGGCTTGGTGGAGTCCGTCGGAATAACGGCGTCCGTCCATGATACGACCTGTTTGTTCATCCACAATTTTCACCTGATTTTCCATGACCACATAAGCCACATCCTTTTCAAAGAGGGTATAGGCTTTAAGCAACTGGTTCATGGTGTGGATGCGTTCACTTTTTACGCTAAAGTCTTTAAAAAGCTGTTCTTTCTCTTGCGCCTCTGATTCGATTTCAAGCTCTTTACTCTCAATTTTGGCAATTTCTGCACCGATATCCGGGAGTACAAAAAAGTCAGATGCCTCAGATCCTTTTGAAATCATTTCAACTCCTCTGTCGGTCAACTCGATTTGGTTGTTTTTTTCGTCAATCACAAACAACAAAGCCTCGTCTACTTTGGGCATTTCTCTGTTGTTGTCCTGCATATAGTGAGCCTCTGTTTTCTGTAGTAACTGGCGTACCCCTTCTTGGCTTAAAAACTTAATCAAGGCTTTGTTTTTGGGCAAACCTCTAAAAGCGCGGAGCAGTAAGAATCCACCGTCTTTTGTATCGCCAGCGGCAATGAGTTTTTTAGCCTCTGCCAATATAGAAGTGATGTTTTGTCGTTGTTCTTGAACCAGTTGTGCGACTTTGGGCTTTAATTGGTTAAACTCGTGACGGTCACCTTCGGGAACGGGTCCGGAGATAATCAGCGGGGTTCGTGCATCGTCTATCAATACAGAGTCTACCTCATCTACGATGGCAAAGTTGTGAGGGCGCTGTACCAAATCATCGCTGGCATGGGCCATATTGTCCCTCAGGTAGTCAAACCCAAATTCGTTGTTGGTGCCGTAGGTAATGTCTGCAGTATAGGCTTTTCGACGTGCTGCAGAATTGGGTGGGTGGTGGTCGATGCAATCTACGGTGAGGCCATGAAACTGAAACAAAGGTGCCATCCATGCGCTGTCGCGTTTGGCAAGGTAGTCATTGACAGTCACCAAATGGACGCCATTTCCGGTGAGTGCATTCAAATATACAGGTAGGGTAGCCACCAAGGTTTTTCCCTCCCCGGTTTGCATTTCTCCAATTTTACCCTGATGGAGTACAATTCCGCCTATGAGTTGGACATCGTAATGTACCATGTCCCAAGTGACTTGTTTGCCTGCCGCATCCCAAGCGTTGGACCACTTGGCGGTGTCTCCTTGGATAGAGACAAAATCGTTTTCTGCAGAGAGTTCACGGTCAAAGGCTGTGGCTTGAACTTCTAAGGTCGTATTATTGGCAAAGCGCTTGGCAGTTTCTTTGACCACAGCAAATGCCTGCGGTAATAGTCGATCCAAGAGTGTGGAAACGGCGTGTTGGCTGTCTTTTTCCAACGCGTCAATCTGCTGATAGAGACGGTCTTTTTCGTCTATGTTTTCTAGGGATTCAATTTCTTGGTTTAGGTCTTGAATCTGTTGGTTAAAAGGTGCACGCACTTCGGCGATCTGGGACTTGAAGTCAGCGGTTTTCTGGCGTAGGTCATCGTGGGAGAGTGCTTCAAGTTTGTTTTCTTCTTGGAGAACAAGATCCACAAGGGGGCGCACAGCACCTATGTCTTTTTTGGATTTATCTCCTACAAAAACTTTTAAGATGTTGTTGAGTAAGCTCATCGAATGTTTCGGACTAAAGCTTCAAAAATAAGCAAAAAAAAAGGCTCAAATGAGCCTTCCTTAAATAAGTTTTGTGTCTAATACTCGTCTTCGTTCCACAAGTAATCCTCATCGGTCGGATAGTCAGGCCAGATTTCGTCTATGGATTCATAGATTTCTCCACCTTCTTCTTCCATGGATTGAAGGTTTTCTACCACTTCTAAAGGCGCACCGGTTCGGATGGCAAAGTCGATCAGTTCGTCTTTATTGGCAGGCCAAGGTGCATCACTCAAATAAGAAGCCAATTCTAATGTCCAATACATATCACTGGGGGTTTAGATTTGCAAAAATAGATTTTTCGGGAAATTGTGCAAGAAAAATTTCAGGATTGCGGAATCCACTTAACTTCCTGATTACCAGAATCTTTACAGAATTTTCGCGCCAAACAAAACAAATAGTCCGACAAACGATTGAGGTAAATGATGACAATATCGTCCACAAAAGCATTCTTACTAAGAGTAACCGCCAGGCGTTCCGCCCTGCGACACACACATCTTGCTACATGGCAATGGGCCGCCATTGGGTTGCCTCCGGGCAAAATAAAGTGGGTCATGGGAGGAAGCGTAGCCACGATTTTGTCTATTTGTCGCTCAATCCATTGTACTTCTTCTTGACCGATTTTTTTTATGGGCAGTTCTGTGTGTTCTGTATCCACAGCCAACATGGCACCCACAACAAACATATGATTCTGAATGTTCTCCAAATCAGATTGTATGCTGGTGTCATCAATGGAAGTCGCAATCACACCCAGCCACGCATTGACTTCATCGACAGTGCCGTAGGTTTCTATACGTAAATGACTTTTGGAAACGCGTTCACCTCCATACAAAGAGGTCATGCCTTGATCACCGGTTTTGGTGTAGATTTTCATTTTTCTTTTTAGCCATCCAATCTATAGCAGCGACTGGATATTTTTGGCTAAAGTAAGGAAGATTTGTGTTATAACTGCCTAATAATCAATATTTTTTGCGTGCAATGGCAAACAAAAACAGAAAACCAGCAATTCCCAATGCCAATCGTGCGATGTAATCTCCAGTACGCACATAATAGGTGTGTTTGTTTTGGGGCTGTATGCTGCCGAGCAAGACTCCACGCCGCTCATATGGCAATGTTTTTTCAATTTCACCTAAGGGGTTAATAAATGCCGAGATACCTGTGTTGGCTGATCTGGTGATGGGGCGGCGGGTTTCTATGGCACGCAATCGGGTATAGCTCAGTAGTTGTTTGTGCCCAGGTGTGTTTCCCCACCATGCATCATTGGTCATGATGGCTAAAAACTGAGCGCCTGCACGTACATATTCGGTTACAAAAGCGCCATAAACGGATTCATAACATATCACAGGCCCCACCCTGATACCCGAGTCCAGTTTCATAGCTGTCCTATTGGCTTGGGTTGCCCTACTCAAAACGGTGCCTCCTAAGTCAATCATCACATTGCCCAAAATGGGTTCTATAATGTCTCTGTAAGGCAGTGTTTCTATGCCCACCACAAGTTTGGATTTGTGATAGGTTTGTACCTCATTTTGAGAAGACAAGAATGAGCTGTTGTAAAAATCTACCCAAATATCGTTGTTTACTTGGTTGGCTGTAGGGGTTTTGTTCTTGTCTGTGTAGGTATTAAAGAATTGTATGCCGCTCAACAGTTGTGCGGAATCGTGTTTTTCCAGCTCACTTGAAATTTGGGTGTATAAAGGGCTGCTTTTGAATTGTGGTAGATATGAGCCTGGTCCTTCAGAAAAATAGGTCTCGGGAGTGACAATCAGATCGATAGGTTCTGAAACATCGTTGAGTAATTCAAATAATGCTGTACACTGCTCTGCATCAGAAGATGCATATTTTTCGTTGTAAGGATCCACATTGGGCTGGGTGACCGCTACATGAATTTTGGTTGTTTCTTCGGCTTCGTACTGGTTGTAAATCAACAATGAAAGTATGATAGGAATTGAGATGCCCAGCACAGCCAAAGCCAATTGCCGCTTTGGGTTTTGAAGTTGTTGAACGCCTTTAAAAACAATTAGGTTAATAACCCACACCCATAGGCTGCCTCCAAATACGCCTGTGTATTCATACCATTGTACCCAATAAATATGTTCTGAAAATACATTTCCCAATTGCAGCCAAGGCCATGAGAAGTCCCACTGAAGGTGCAACCATTCAAAACTAAGCCATAGTGTAACCAGAAAGGCTATGCTTATTTTTCTGGGTAGTTTGTGGTCTACAAATAAAGCCAATCCAAACACAGACGTCATCAAAAGACTGTTGACCAGTATGGCAAAAAACATTCCAAAGGCGGTGGCATTCCAAAGCCACCATGTGGTAGCGCTGTTCCAAATCAAAAAAGTCAGATAGACGCATCCCAACAGCGCTAGTTTGTTATTGGGTGGTTTTATAAAAATCAGATGGAGTAGGGGTACAAAGGCGATAAAAATCAGAATGGGAAAACCATCAACGGGCCAGGACAAGGCGAGCAAAACCCCGCTCAACACACTTTTGATTAGTTTTGATTTCATCTGCTTCAAAGATAGATAAATTGTGGTGTCTGATAAGGATTAATTGTATCTTAGCAGGAATGAAACACCTGCCCAATCTTTTGACACTCCTCAACGCAGCCTCTGGCTGTGTGGCCCTCTATTATGTAGGGAATTTGGATATCGAAACCGCCATGTTTTTTGTGTTGTTGGGTGCTTTTTTTGATCTCTTTGACGGATTGTTGGCGCGTCGTCTTGGTGTTGCCGGCCCTTTGGGTGTACAGTTAGATTCTTTGGCAGACCTCATTACTTTCGGGGTGGTGCCGGGGGCGGTCGCCGTGGTTTCTTTGTCTTTTTCTGGGTTTGATGCTATCTATTCATTGGTTGGTTTTGCAATCACCATAGGTTCTGTCTACAGGTTGGCCAAGTTTAACACACTCACCGAAAAAGCGGCTTATTTTAAAGGATTGCCCACACCTGCCAATGCTTTGTTTTGGCTGGGATTGCCACTCCTTCCTGTGGATTTTACTTCTTGGCAATTGCTTGTTTTGGTGTTGTTAAGTACTTATTTGCTAAACAGCCAGTTGATTTTTTTACGACTTAGAATACGAAAAAGTATAGGTGCAAACGCCGGGCTTATGTTGGCTACGGTGGGTACGATTGTACTGTTTACAATATTTGGATGGGGCGCTTTGAGCCCTGTATTGATAGGCTATGTTGCGGTCTCAGTTTTGTACACAATTTTCACAAAGCTCAAAAGCTGAGCTTCTTTTTTCGCAATTCAAAGTTTTGACCCAAGTACACCTTGCGAACCATTTCGTCGTTGGCAAGTTCTTCGGGTTTCCCAGCTTTTAGGATACGTCCTTCAAACATAAGATAGGTTTGGTCGGTAATGGCCAAGGTTTCTTGCACATTGTGATCTTGAAGACTTTAAAACGGGTACTATTGATATTACGGTTGAAATTGTCAATCCTGCC
>JBMYLY010000022.1:0-22347 GCA_049596815.1 Flavobacteriaceae bacterium
CTTTCAAATTTGTCTTGGTTGCCAGATTTGAATTTTCCAGCGATTTCCATCTGCGCTACAAAAGGCTGGTCGGCATCTTGAAGAAGGTCTTCTGTATTAATGATGGTTTGGGCATAGATGGAATTGCTCAAAATAACAATGATGTAATAACACAAACTATTATTCCACATGATAGCCATCAAAACTTATTAAATTGTACATAGTTTGTGCATATTAATAAATAATAGCATCAAAAATACATTAAGTAGATTTAATCATAAACTTAACTTGGTATAAAGTTTAAAAATTTAAAACTACTTCCCGATACAAAAATTCGCGAAAATATTCCCTAGCAACTCATCTGTAGATACCGTTCCGGTAACAGTCCCTAAATGATCTAAGGTAGCGCGCAGGTCTATGGCCAAAAGGTCACTGCTCAGACCCTCTGAAAGTCCTTTTCGAACGGCCAAAGTGGCTTGGAGGGCTTCCTTGAGGGTGGCATGGTGCCGGTTGTTGGTAATGATGGTTTCAAATGATTCGCCTTGCACCATATCTGTAAGTTGTAGCTTTAGTTCAGATAAACCTTGTTGGCTTTGTGCTGAAATAAACAAATGTGTTTGTTCTGCCAAAGAGGCTGAGTAGGCTTGTTTGTCATTCTCGGACAGCAAATCTACTTTATTGATGAGCACCAAAACTTGAACATTGTTTGTTTCTAGAGATGTAAGAGCACCTTGAACTTCATCTGCGCGGGTTTGGGTGGGGTCTACCACATAGAGTAACAATTGCGACTGAGCGATTTTGTCTTTGGCTCTTTCTACTCCGATCGCCTCGATTTTGTCTTGGGTTTCTCGAAGTCCGGCGGTGTCCGTAAAACGAAACTGTATGCCTTCCAGATAAAGAGTGTCCTCGATGCTGTCACGTGTCGTTCCAGGAATGTCTGAGACAATGGCTTTGTCTTCTTGAAGCAGTGCGTTGAGTAAAGAAGATTTTCCAGCATTCGGCTTGCCTGCAATTGCCACCGGGACTCCGTTCTTCATGGCGTTGCCAAGTGCAAAGGAGTCGATCAACGATTTTAGCGTATGCTGAATGTTGTTGAGCAGTTTTTCCAAAGCATCACGATCGGCAAAAGCTATGTCTTCCTCACTAAAATCGAGTTCCAACTCAATCAAAGATGCAAACTCAACCAACTGGGTGCGTAGTTCTGTCAATTGGTCAGAGATGCCACCTCGCATTTGTTGTATGGCCATACGATGCGCTGCAGCACCTTCACTAGCAATCAGATCGGCTACTGCCTCGGCTTGGGTAAGGTCCATTTTGCCATTCAAAAAAGCACGAAGCGTAAACTCACCGGCTTCGGCTATTTTTGCGCCTTTGTCCATCAAGATTTGCAACAATCTTTGTTGGATATAGGTTGATCCGTGGCATGAGATTTCCACCACATTTTCACCGGTATATGAATGAGGCCCGTGAAAGACGCTCACCAATACCTCGTCTACCATGACTTCACCATCGTAAATATGCCCTAAATGTACCGTATGACTGGGTTGGTCTTGTAGTTTTTTGTCACGAACCGACCGAAACACACTGTCAGCTATCGAAACGGCTTCTGGTCCGGACAGACGTACCACAGCGATGGCACCCATACCCGGAGGTGTGGCCAGTGCGGCGATGGTGTGTGTGCCTGTCATGGGCCAAAAATAACAAATGCGTGTTTATAAATCCTTCTTATAGGTTCGACGTCTTTTGTGGAGATTGTGGTCATAGTTTTTCCACATCTTTTGAATGGCACTATTCTCTTCGAGTTCAGGATTGGTCTCCACATCTGTAATCCCACGTTTGTTGAAAAGGTCCTGCATGCCTTGAAAGATGATGGCTGTCACCCCTTTGTTTTGGTATTTCGGATCGATACCAATCAGATAAAAGGAGGCTTTTTGATTTATGTGTTGGGCCTTGAGAATGTGTAAAAACCCAAAAGGGAAAAGCTTGCCATTGACTTTTTTAAGGGCTTCCGAAAAGGAGGGCATGGTGATGGCAAAGGCGACTAGCTTTCCATTGGCATCGGCCACACATTTGATAAAGTCTGGGTGTATGTATCGAAAATATTTTTCTTTGTAATGCGCTACTTGGTGGGGCTGTATGGGCACAAAAGTCTGCAGTTTGTCATAAGTTTTGTTGAGCAAATCAAACATTTCATCTACATAAGGAAGAAGTGCTTTTCGGCTTGAAAATTCAAGGGGCTTGAGTTGATAGCGCTCTGCTATGACAGAAGCAAATTTTCTTACTTTTTCAGGGGCATCTTTTTTATCAAATATTTTGATTTGAAACTCTACCCACTCGGCCTGTTTCTTGTAACCCAACTGCTCCAAGTGTTCCTTTTGGTAAGGGTAGTGGTACCAAGTGATCATGGTGTTTTTGTGTTCAAAGCCCTCAACCAGTAGGCCTGCCTTGTCCATGTTTGAAAAACCCATAGGGCCTTCCATATAGCGCAAATTGTTGGCTTTGCCCCACTCAGAGACCGCTTCCAGTAGTTTTTTGCTGACCTCTATTTCGTTTACCACGTCATACCATCCAAACCGCACTTTGTGTTTTTGTTGTTCTTTGATTTCAATCCAGTTGATCAAAGCGGCAATACGACCCAAAACTTTCCCATTGCGTTTGGCCAAAAAAAGCTGGGCGTCTGCATTTTGAAACACTTGGTTTTTCTCTTTGTCAAAAACGGCTTTTTCCTCGGCTGTGATGGGCGGAACCCATTCGTTACAATCTCGATATAATTCAAACGGGAAGAGAAGGAAATCCTTCAGGTCTTTGTCGTTTTTTACTTCAATAACTTCTATCATTTGATGCGTTTCAGTTTGCGCTCTATACGGCGTTGTTCTATATTGAGTTTTTTAGATTGTTTGTTATTCTTCCGCAACATACGTGCGCTTTTGCGCTCCGACCGGCGAAATGTTTTGTTGTTGTATTGGATGGATTTTTGCAGTTTTCGGTCATGGGGTTGCCCTTTGTCTATATGTCTGTCCAACCTGTAAGACAGTCCCAAGCCTGCTTCTAGCAACATGGGCGTTTCTTTGAGGGTTCTTGAGGCATGAATGTCAATCTGAAGGTTTTTACCCAGCAAATACGCCATTCCCGTTGAAATGCTTACGTCCGAAAACAAGGTGCTTTTGGTTGCAAACTCCTCCACAAATGCAGACCACCTGCCATTGAGGTTTACAGTAAGACTGATGGCATGAAACCGACTTGGATATTTTGAACCTAAATAACGCATTCCCCAATTGGTTACCAATACCCAATGACTTGCCAAGTGGTTTTGGGTAATGAGCTGAAAGGTACCGCTAAACATGGGTTGCTCATAGCGTTCGAAAGCAAAGTCAAACAATGGCTTAAAGTTTTCCGAAAAAGGAAAACTGTCTTCAAAAACCACCTCCGATCCGCCATAAACTGCAATGGCGGGGATGAGTTCTACCCATCGAATTCCTTGATTTGCCTTCCAACTGTAGAGGTTGGGTTTGTACCATTTTGTATTTCTAAAAGGATCAAAAAGCATGTATTTTACCCCCATAGAATTGTTTTTCAAGCCAGCTCTCCGGCCATTTTTCAACCCTGAACGGTTTTGAAATTGCAGTTCATCCGACTGAAAGTCAAGTTGATAGATGAGTTCAAAGGTTTCCAAAAACAATCCTGTACGCAGATGGATGGTCGTTCCCAGTCCACTGTAAGAGGCATCGGCCAGTTTATGGAAAGTTCCATTTCTGTAAGCGTTTCCCCACTCCACTTGATAGACACCCGGACCCACACCAAAAGCCCCCATAGAAGCACCCGGACGGTTGCTATTGATGATAGGGGTATACTGTGACCAGCTTTGTAGACTGATTAGCAGTAGAGAAACAATCAAAAACCTTTGTGAGAACTGCATTAGTTCAAAGATAACAGAAATGCTTGAGCAGTAGTGCGCATTGCGCACAGAGTTGTATTTTTGAAGCATGCGCATCCTAAAGCCCTTTTTGGCACACCTCATTCCCATCAGTGTTTTTATTGTATTGTCATTGGGGTATTTTTATCCAGTGTTGAGTGGAAAAACGGTTTTCCAGTCTGATATTGTACAGTTCAAAGGGATGCAACGCCAAATATTGGAGCACCGTTCCACTTTTGAGGAAGAACCTTATTGGATAGACAATGCTTTTGGGGGTATGCCTACCTATCAAATTGTTTCCAAACACGCCTATGATCTTGTAGGACAAATGGACGACCTGATCCGTTTTTTGCCACGACCTGCAGACTATCTGTTTGTTTACTTGGTCGGGTTTTATTTTTTGGCACTCTTTTTTAAAGTTTCTAAGCCTACAGCTGTGTTGGGTGCAGTGGCTTTTGGCTTTTCGACCTATCTGATTATCATTTTGGGGGTAGGGCATAACACCAAAGCCCTGGCTATGGGATATATGCCTTGGGTGGTTCTAGGGGTCTTGCACCTGCTAAACCACAACTACAAAAAAGGCATACCCATCACTGTTTTGGGAACGGCTTTACAACTAAACGCCAATCATTATCAGATGACCTACTACATGCTATTGTTTGTTGGGATTGTACTTTTGGTGTTTGGCTATCAGCAGTTCAAAGAAAAATCACTGCTTTTGTTTGCAAAATCTGTGGGCTTGATTGCGCTGTCTATGTTGTTGGCATTGTCATTCAACGCCACCCACTTGTTGGCTACCAAAGAATACAGTACAGAGAGTACTCGAGGTGACAATCCACTCACTCTCGATTCTGAAGGACTACCCCTTGTTAAAAGTGATGGGCTCAGTTATGATTATATAACAGAGTACAGCTATGGTATTTTGGAATCCTTCAATCTTTTGATCCCTCGCTTTATGGGCGGTGGAAGTGGAGATCGTTTGGATAACGATTCCAATCTTATGGCTTTCCTGCAAAACATTGACCCAGAAACGGCCCAACAAATCTACAGATATGCGACTCCCTATTGGGGCGATCAGCCGATAGTGGAAGCCCCGGCCTATGTGGGGGCTGTGGTCTTTTTCCTAGCTGTGTTTGGGTTTATGGTGATGCGCAAAACTTGGCGTATCATATTGCTTTCAGGAACCGGGATGTCATTGTTCTTGTCTTGGGGTAAAAATGCAGACTTACTCACGCATTTTCTTATCGATTACATGCCCTTTTACAACAAATTTCGAGCGGTGAGTTCTGCCCAAGTGATTTTGGAATTCTGTCTGCCCATGGCCGCCGTGTTGGGGGTGCATACTTTGCTCACTAGTGAAAACAGACCTCAAATCAATCGTTTGTTGAATAAGTCGTTTTTTGGATTTATGGCCGTAATGGCATTGGTGTTGGGAGCGGCCTATACTTTTTTAGACTTTCAGTCTGGAAGGGAAGTTTTTGCTGCCTATCCTGAAATCATGACTCCGTTGATTGAAGATCGCAGACAGCTGTTGATCGAAGATGTTTTTAGGTCTATCGCATTTGTTTTGATGGCTTATCTACTTTGCCGCTTCGTAATGACAACTCCATACCGACGCTATGTGGTCCCTGCCCTTACGCTGCTGCTATTGATTGATTTGTGGTCTTTTGATAGAAACTATGTCAATCAAGAAGATTTTGTTGCCAAATCGCGTATGGAAAAACCTTTTGTGCCCACCACAGCCGATGTGGCCATACAGCGCGATAGTACCCGTTTTCGGGTGTTTGAACCCCAACTGGGAATGGCACATGCGCGAACTGCCTATTTTCACAATACATTGGGTGGCTATCATGGTGCCAAACCGAGACCTATGCAAGACCTGTATGATTTTCACATCTCCAAAGGCCATCAGCAAGTACTTCATATGCTCAATGTCAAATACATCATTCAAGACGAGGAGGACAATCCTTTAGGCGTGGTGCGCAATCCCGATGCGTATGGGAATGCTTGGTTGGTCAATGAGGTGATTCCTGTGGCGTCTGCAGATGAAGAAATCGGTCGTTTGCAAAGTACGTCTTTGCAATCCGTTGCTTTGACAACGGACAGCCTTCCGCAGTACAAGTTTGAAACAGATGAAACAGCTAATGTTGAATTGATACGTCATAAGGCCAATGGATTAGAATACAAATTTTCCGCTGCAAATACCCAATTTGTGGTGTTTTCAGAAATGTACTACCCACATGGTTGGAAAGCTTTTTTAAACGGACAAGAAGTGCCTCACTATCGGGTCAATTATGCCTTACGAGGGTTGATAGTCCCCCCCGGAAATCATGAGATTACCTTTACATTTATCCCCGAAGTAATCAAGACCGGAAATCAGATTCGATTTTCAGCTTATGGTGTATTTACCCTGTGGATGTTGCTCATGTTTGGCCGTCGATTGATTCGCACAACAAATTCTAAAGTCAGTGTCTAAAGATTCCAAACAACATATTTTGTTGGTCACTTACTATTGGCCTCCTGCCGGAGGCTCAGGCGTACAGCGATGGTTGTTTTTTGTAAAATATTTGGTGGCTTTAGGGCACAAAGTCGATGTGTTGACTGTCTCAGATCCTACATCTGCCCCTAAAGACGATAGTTTATTAAGCCATGTACCTGAGGGGGTTGATGTGTATCGCATGCCAGTATGGGAGCCGGGTAGGAGATTGTACCAGTTTGCTTCTGAAGGGCAATCAAAAATGAATCTCTTTTCACGTTCTGTACGGTGGATACGTGCCAACCTTTTCTTTCCAGATGCACGCTGTATGTGGATTGGTAAAGGCAAACGTTGGGTTGGTCGGTATATTAAAACCCATAAACCCGATTGGTTGATTACCACAGGTCCTCCTCACAGTGTTCATATGATAGGCTATGCCCACCGAAACCACCCACATACTCGATGGTTGGCTGATTTCAGAGACCCTTGGGCAGATTTTTTTGTCAATCAGTCTTTGCCCATGACCAGATGGACTCGCGAACGTCATCATAAATGGGAAAAGAAAGTCGTGTCAGCGGCCCATCAAGTACTGACAACCACAGAGTCTTTAAAAGAATACTATCAAAAGTGGAACCCACAAACAGAAGTTTTACGTAACGGCTTTGAAAAAGTTCTGAAAGGGGAACTTTCAACTGATTTTACACTCTGTTATGCAGGCAGCCTTAAGGCCAACCAATCCGCAGATGTGGTTTGGAAAGCGATTGAGTCTCTCAGTATTTCGGTACCTGAATTTGCGCAGCAGACCCAAGTGCATATGTATGGCCAAACAGACCCTGGTCTTCAAAGGAAAGTGAGCGCCATGGTTCCACACGGTCTGGTCACTTGGCGTGGCTACCAATCCAAGTCGGTTGTAGATGGGGCACTTGCAAGTGCGCACGTGTTGTTGTTTTTTGGTAACAACCATGCCAACAGCGACAAGGTGATTAACGCCAAGATTTTTGAATATATGGCTGCAGGAAGACCTGTATTGGCAATAGTTGAAAGCCATGGGGATTTGTCTGCATTCGTTCAAAAACATAATTTAGGTGCTGTGTTTTTATTTTCTGAAAAAGAACAAATTTTGGACTGGCTACGAGAACAATTCATTGCATATACAAGAGGAACATATCCAAAAAACACCCAAATCGACCTTGCGTTCTCTCGTGAAAACCAAACAGCTCAGTTGGCGACACTATTAACTCAAAGAACCTAACATGGGAATCGTAGCCAAACAGTCTGCCAAGAACATTGTGGTCATTGCCATCGCTTTTGCCATTGGCGCCATCAATACTTTGGTGTTTTACCCCATTTTTCTATCGGCAGACCAATACGGCCTTGTGGTATTTCTATTGGCGAGTTCCAACTTACTAATGCCACTGATTGGTTTTGGTATCAACCAAACCATTATCAAGTTTTTTAGTTCTTATGATACCGCAGAGGAACAACGCACTTTTATGTCATCTGTCATTTGGTTGCCTTTGGTAGTCGCCCTCGTTGTGGGTACGTTGGGCACCGTGTTTTACAATATGGTCTCGGAAGCCCTATCTGTAAAGAATCCCGTTATTGGTTCCTATGTGTGGGTTATTTTTGTAGTTGCCTTCGCAACCGCCTATTTTGAGGTGTTTTATGCCTGGGCACGTGTACAGCTCCAAACGGTTTATGGAAACGTACTCAAAGAGGTTTACCCAAGGTTGTTTTTGTTTTTCTTGCTTCTATCAACCTATTTTTTCGATCTTCCCTTTGAGGTCTTTATCTGGGTCTTGGTGTTGGGGTATTTTATCAGATTGACAGCCATGATTGTTGTTGCTCATAAGTATTATCCGATTTCCTTAAAATTTCACTTGCCCAAAAACAAAAAATCGGTATTGCAATACACACTCTATATTCTGCTGGCAGGTTCAGCAGGCAGTTTGATTCTGGACATCGATAAGTTTATGATTCCACAGCAACAAGCCATTGCACAAACCGCTTTTTATGCGGTGGCCATTTTTGCAGCTACTGTGGTTGAAGTGCCCTCAAGAGCCATGGCGCAAATATTGAACCCCATTATTTCTCAAGCCATCAATCAAAACAATTGGGACGAAGTGGCCGCTCTCTACAAAAAGAGTGCGCTTAACTTGTTTATAGTAGCAGGATTGTTCTTTTTGTTGGTAAACCTGAATATTGAGCATTTGTACGAATTGCTTCCCAACACAACTTATCAAAGCGGTATTTGGGTCGTTTTGGTGATTTCTTTTGCCAAACTATTTTCCATGACTTTTGGTTGTGGAACTGCCATTATAGCCAATGCTTCTTTTTATAGAATTTCTTTGGTTTTTGCCATTGCTATGGCTTTGATGGTGGTCTTACTCAACTATCTTTGGATTCCACGCTACGGGATTGACGGAGCGGCTTGGGCTACTTTGGTGGTGGTCGTGGTTTTTACGGTTGTTAAAATCATCTACTTGTACAACAAACTCAACATGCTTCCTTTTTCCTACAACATGCTAAAAGTAAGTCTGCTTTTGACTGTTTTAATGGCTTTGGGAATCTATCTAGATGTGGATGTCCATCCGTTATTGCTAATTGCTATAAAATCGATTGCTATCGCATTTATTTACGGCCTAGCGGTTTATGGTTTACGCCTATCAGACGATATCATTCGTTTGGGCAATCGCTTCCTTAGGTAGGAAGCCACACAAACTTGAGTTGGGGTTATTGGCCAAATCCATCGGGCTACCTTGAGCTACCAATTCACCGCCTTTTCTACCCCCTTCAGGGCCTAAATCAATGATGTGATCGGCACATGATATCAGGGCCGTATTGTGTTCGATAACCACAATCGAATGACCATTACCGATGAGCGCTCTAAAAGAACCTACCAGTTTTTCGATATCGTGCGTGTGAAGACCTGTTGTGGGTTCATCAAAAAGGAATAAGATTTTTTCCTTGTGGCTTCCTTTGGATAAAAAACTCGCCAATTTGATACGCTGTGCTTCTCCGCCCGAAAGGGTAGAGGAGGACTGACCTAAAGCAACATACCCCATGCCTACGTCTTGCAGGGGTTTGATTTTATTGACAATCTTTTGTTGATGGTGTTGGTCAAAAAATGACAACGCCTCATCCACACTCATGCTTAGCACATCGTGAATATTTTTGTCTGCAAAGCGCACTTCTAACACCTCTTTTTTAAAGCGCTGTCCATGGCAAGTTTCGCAGGTGAGCTTGACATCTGCCATAAATTGCATTTCAATGGTCACTTCTCCCTCACCTTTGCAGGTTTCGCAACGTCCTCCGTCTACATTAAATGAAAAATGTTTGGGACTAAATCCCTTAACTTTTGACGTACTTTGGCTCGCAAACAGCTTCCGTATTTCGTCGTAAGCTTTGATATAGGTTACTGGATTGGAGCGCGACGACAACCCAATGGGGTTTTGGTTGATGTACTCCACATGGTCTATAGCATCTATGGCACCTGAAATTTTGCTGTGTTCCCCAATTTTCTCGCCATAAATGTCTTTTTGTCTTAGCAAAGCAGGCCAAAGAATTTGTCTAACCAACGAGCTTTTACCGCTTCCAGAAACTCCGGTTACAGCAGTAAGTCTGTTCAACGGAAAGGCGACGTCTATGTTTTTGAGATTGTTGGCACGTGCGCCATGAACCACAATTTCTTTTTTTGAACGCAACAACTTTGGGGTGTGGTTGATGATACGTTTGCCGCTCAGGTAATCTGCAGTCAGGCTATTTGATTTTAAAACTTCCTCAAGATTACCTTGGGCTACCAATTCCCCACCAAATACGCCAGCTTGGGGGCCGATATCGATGATGTGATCGGCCGCACGTATAATATCTTCATCGTGTTCTACCACAATGACTGTATTCCCCAAATCACGGAGTTGCTTTAGGATTTTGATAAGGCGTTGGCTGTCTTTTGGATGTAAGCCGATGCTGGGTTCGTCTAAAATATATAAAGACCCCACCAAACTACTTCCCAGAGAAGTCGCCAGATTGATACGTTGCGATTCACCCCCCGAAAGGCTGTTGGATTTTCGATTGAGTGTTAAGTATGACAAGCCCACATCCATCAAGAATTGAATTCTGTTTTTGATTTCAATCAAAAGGCGTTCGGCTATTTCTTCCTCATAAGGGGTAAGTGTTAAACCGTTAAAAAAAGTGTTTAGTTTATCAATGGGCATATCTACCAAATCACTGATAGAAGTTCCATTGATTTTCACATAACTGGCTTCAGGGCACAACCGCAGTCCATGACATGCATCACAACGTGTACGCCCACGGTATCGAGAAAGCATCACACGGTTTTGTATCTTGTATTTTTTGGCTTCCAATCTGTCAAAAAAATATCGGATGCCCTTAAAATGTTTGCTCCCGTCCCATAACAAATCTTTTTGTGGTTGGGTGAACTCAAAATAGGGTTTGTGAATCGGAAAGTTGCATTCGTGGGCGTTTTCTACAAAACTTTTCCAATAGCGCTTGCCTTTGTCGGTGCGCCAAGGAGCGACAGCACCTTCAAATACAGAAAGTGAGGTGTTGGGTACGACCAAGTCGTGGTCAATTCCTATGAGGTCTCCATACCCTTCACATTTTGGGCAGGCGCCCAAAGGGTTATTAAAGCTAAACAAGTGCACAGTCGTTTCTGTAAACCGCATACCGTCACGTTCAAAACGATTGCTAAAGTTCTCTTGGCTTTGATCTTCTGGAAAGAATAGCGAAAGAGAACCTTTTCCTTCAAAAAAAGCGGTTTCTACCGAGTCCGCCAGTCGATGTAGACAACTTTCTTCGTGCTGCATCACCACACGGTCTACTACCAATTCAAAATTACCTTTGATTTCTTTGTCAAAGCCTTGGATACGTTCAATCTTACCATCAACCCTTATGCGCGCATAGCCTTGTTGAGAGAGAAGTTTAAGTACTTTATTCGATGATCTGTCTTTGAGTTGTACTGGAGCCAGCAGTATAAATTTGGTGCCTTCGGGTAATTTTTTGAGTGTGTCTATGACATTTTCCACGCTGTCTTTGGTGACCTTCTCCCCAGAAATGGGCGAGTAGGTGGTTCCGATGCGTGCATATAGAAGTTTGAGGTAGTCATAGATTTCGGTGGTGGTGCCAACCGTCGATCGTGGATTGGTAGAATTTACCTTTTGTTCTATAGCCACTGCCGGAGCAATCCCTTCGATTTTGTCTACCAAAGGTTTGTCTAGCCTACCTAAAAATTGACGGGCATAAGAAGAAAGACTCTCCACATACCTACGTTGGCCTTCTGCATAAAGCGTATCAAAAGCCAAGCTCGATTTCCCTGAGCCTGACAAACCGGTGATAACCACCAATTTCCTTCTAGGAATATCGACATCTATATTTTTTAGGTTGTGCATTTTTGCACCCCGTATTCGAATCGCTTTTTCTTTCTCGTCAGCCAACGCCTTGTTGTTTTTGAATAAAAACCAAGCGTTAAAAATACTTATTTACACCCATTTTTACCCTTATTTTCATATTTAAATTCATTTTCTATCTTTGTATCAAATACTTCGCCTATCGCATAGATTTACTTTTTAAACCGATTGTTTAAACAAACGTAAGTCTATGGTACCCCATGATTCAGTCCTTATTTCAGATTATCTCAATGGTAACAACGCTGCTTTTGAGTGTTTGCTAACGCGCTATAAAAACCGAGTGTATGGTTTTGTGTATGCCAAAGTCAATAATGCATCACTTGCAGATGACATCTTTCAAGATACCTTTATCAAGGTGGTAAAAACCCTTCAAGCGGGAAACTACAAGGAAGAAGGTCGCTTTTTGTCTTGGGTGTTACGCATTGCCCACAATCTGGTTGTCGATCACTATCGAAAGAGCAATCGCATGCCGAAATATGAGTCAAATCGAGAAAAGTTTGATATAGTGGCCAACCTTTCCGAGCCTGGAGAGAATGTAGAATTTCAACTAATTGAAGATCAAATTCACAAAGATTTGGTTACCCTTGTTGATGAGCTTCCAGACAACCAAAAAGAAGTGCTTCAAATGCGGCTTTATCAAGATATGAGTTTTAAGGACATCGCCGACAATACCGGAGTGAGTATTAATACTGCTTTGGGCCGTATGCGATATGCCGTTATCAACCTTCGTAAGATGATAGATGAGCGCAATTTAATTTTTACACAATAATTTTTTGATTGATTCGTTAGCTGTGTAAAGAACTGTATGCAAAAACTTTACACACCACCTTCACATCACGAATCACAAAAACCCTCTGAAAAAGCGCTTAGGTTCATCTTGGATTTTGCCGCTTCCCATCGTAGTTTTTCTGTAGGTACGGGGTGTGCTAGCGTCAATTTGAACTAGATTTTTTGTGATAATTGCTAAGGACTGTCTTTCTGCCAATGGTGCGGGTGATGATGTCTTTTTCTAAATTCCAACCCCTAGCAGGTGAGTATTCCCTTCCGTACCATATGATTTGTAGGTGAAGATCGTTCCATCGATCCTCGGGAAACAAGCGTTTGGCATCCTTTTCAGTCTGCACTACATTTTTACCGTTGCTAAACCCCCAACGGTACATGAGCCTGTGTATATGGGTATCCACTGGAAAAGCCGGCACACCAAATGCTTGCGACATCACCACACTTGCAGTTTTGTGCCCCACGGCCGGAAGGGCTTCTAGTGCTTCAAAATCAGCGGGAACTTGCCCATCGTATTTTTCTATTAGAATCTGTGACAAGCCGTGGATGCCTTTGGCTTTTTGAGGGGAAAGTCCCACAGGCTTGATAATTTCTCGGATTTCTTCCACACTGAGCTTGATCATGTCGTATGGGTTATCTGCGCACCTAAACAGCATTGGGGTGGTTTTGTTTACCCGAACATCGGTGCTTTGGGCGGATAAAAGCACCGCTATCAAAAGCGTGTAAGGGTCTTTGTGGTCCAAAGGGATGGGGATATTGGGGTACAGTTCGTCCAAGGTTCTCATCACAAAACTTACTTTTTCAGCTTTGTTCATAATTTGTATTTTTATCAAAAATAAATTTAAAAAATAAGCTATGATTCAAGTAGGTGCCCAAGTTCCTGATTTCACCGTCAGTGACCACAATGGAAATTCTATTTCTTTGTCTAACTACAAAGGCCAAAAAGTGGCGGTTTTTTTCTACCCCAAAGCCAGTACACCGGGTTGTACTGCAGAGGCGTGTGATTTACGCGATCACCACAGTGCATTGAAAGCAGCCGGCTATGTGATTTTAGGGGTGAGTGCAGATACTGTAGCGGCTCAGGAAAAGTTTGCAACCAAATATGAATTGCCTTTTCCTTTACTAGCTGATGTTGACAAAACAGTGATTAATGTCTTCGGAGTTTGGGGTCCCAAAAAATTTATGGGTAAAGAATATGAAGGTATTCATAGAACCACTTTTTTGCTAGATGAGCAGGGTGTGGTTGCGCATGTGATTGACAAAGTCAAAACCAAAGAACACGCAGCGCAGATTTTAGAAGCCTAATCCAAAGCTTTTTGGGGTTCGGCATGATAGCCGAATAATTTTTGTTCTTTAATTAGATTCGAAACTCCTTCGGGTAGCATGTTTTCCCAACCCGATTTGCCGAGATTGATCATCTCTAACACATCACGAGAGTAAATGCGCATGTCATCCTTGTTGTAATCTAGGATGTCAACTACTTTACCGTTGTATTTAAAAAATTTGTACAATTCTTTGACTCGAGGATGCACCTTCAGGTTGTTGCTGTCAACTATGTCATCGGTTTTGGGGTCAAGCATCGGATAGAGGTAAACAATCAAATTTTTAAAAAATAACTTTCCAAAAGCCTCCAAAATGCCACCACTCAGATGACGGTAGTATTTTTCCTGAAAGATTTCCACCAAATTACTAACCCCCATCGTGAGGCGTATTTTTTTGGTAGTATAGTTCGAAAAATACTCTGCCAGTCTGTAATATTCTTTGAAGTTGGAAATCATCACAATGTGTCCAAGAGAACAAAGCAAATTTGCACGATCCATAAAGTCTTGCTCATCAATAACCCCGGTTGACATCAAATTGGAGAGTGTAATCTCAAAAATCACCAAAGTTTGGTCTGGATCAACATCTTTTTCTTTTTCGAAAATGGATAAGGATTTTTTATACATATCCAGGTTGACCTTGGTCACGGGTCGGAAACTTCCACGCAAAGCCAAAATGTTTTTTTTGTAGAGTTCGCGCGCGGGCAGTAGGTTGTTACCGTCCGGGCCAAACATTACCGCTTCGGTCATGCCGTTTTTGACCAACTCCAGGCTCAATACCCGATTGTCGATGTCTTTAAACAAGGGTCCTGTAAAGTTAATTGTATCGATTTCAATCGCCTCTTTATCTATATGATCATAGAGGTATCGCAACATTTTTCGGGGGCGGTCGTGTTGGTAAAAAGCCCCATATATCAGGTTGACACCCATCACACCAATGGACTCTTGTTGTGAACGTGCATCGATTTCATGAAAACGAACATGGGTTGTTATCATAGAATAAGGCCCGTTGGGCTCGGTCTGAAACTTGATGCCCATCCAACCGTGGCCTTTAAATTTTTTAGCAAAATCTATGGTGGTCACCGTATTGGCAAAGGTGAAAAAAATTTTTTCGGAACCTGTCTTTTTTTCAATACGTTCCTCTAAATGTTCCATCTCTAGGTCTAGCATTTTGTTGAGACGTGATTCGGATACGTATCGTTTGTCAGCCTCTTTGCCATAGATGGCATCGCTAAAGTTTTTGTCATAAGCACTCATGGTCTTGGCAATGGTACCAGAGGCGCCACCACAACGGAAAAAATGACGCGCTACTTCCTGACCTGCTCCAATCTCAGCCAGCGTTCCATAGATATTTGCATTAAGATTAATGCGTAGGGCTTTGGCTTCTAGTGAGGGTGTATTTTCAAAAGGCTGATCCCCAAGTAGCGATATAGGCATGGAAACGAAGTTTCCACAAATTTAACAAACTTCGAGAGAAAAAAGCTTGTTTAAATCAACTATCTGAATAGTTGGATTGGTGTTTGTGTTAAATTTAAATATATATAAATCACAGATTGATTACCTTTTATTTTTAATATTTTTAACACTCATATATTGCTATTTTTATGAAAGTCTTTGAATCAATTTTCAATAATCCCTAAATTATTAAACCCTATGACCCTACGCAAAGAAACAGACTTTCCAGTGGCCGTTGAATCTTGGGGATGGAAGTTCCACCATATTGGTATTCCCACTAACGAACATAAAGTCGGAGAAAGGCATTTGACTGACTTAAAATTTTCAGTTTCAGGCTTTCCAACCAGTCCCTTTGGGGTAGAGTGGATGCGGTTTGAAAAGGATTGCGAATTGCCTGAACTGATTCAGAAAGTTTCACACATTGCTTTTGTAGTTAATGATTTGGACCACGAACTCCGAAAGAAACATTGCAACATACTTGTAAAGCCCAATGCTCCGATGAAAGGTATCCGTGTAGCTATGATTGAATATGACGGCTGTCCTTTAGAATTGATAGAAATAGAGGATTAAATTTCAGCAAGTAGGGTCATTTTAGACAAATGTTTGAGAAAGACCTCTCAATCTTTTGGATTCCCTAGTTTTGTAAAAAATCAAAGTCTTGACCATCACCTTTCTTGGCACCGGCACTTCTCAGGGTATCCCAGTGATAGGCAGCACGCATCCTGTGTGTATGTCTGAGGATAAGCGCGACAAACGTTTGCGTTCCTCTGTTTTGTTGTCTTGGGACAGTGCGCACTATGTCATCGATTGTGGGCCAGATTTCAGGCAACAGATGCTCCAAGTGGGTTGTTCCTATATCGATGGGATTTTGTTTACCCATGAACATGCAGACCACACAGCAGGTATCGATGATATCAGACCCTACTTCTTCAGACAAGGGAATATTCCCATTTATGCACTACCTAGAGTTCTTGAAAACCTCACCAAGCGATTTGATTACATCATGAGTGCTGAAAACAAATATCCGGGTGCGCCTTCTGTACAGGCACATGCTTTACATCCGGAAACGCCTTTTAAACTTCACAACAAAACGGTGACCCCCATTTTGGGGCTTCATAACCGCATAGAAGTGTTGGGGTTTCGCATTGACAACTTTGCCTATTTGACCGATATCAAAACCATTGCAGAAAGTGAAATTGCCAAACTCCACGGACTGGAGGTCTTGGTGCTCAATGCCCTTCGTGAAGCGCCCCATCATTCACATCTCAATCTGGAAGAAGCCATTGAGTTAAGTCAAAAAATAAGCGCCAAAAAGACCTATTTTACCCACATCAGCCACCTATTGGGTTTTCATGCAGAGGTCGAAAAAAAACTCCCCAATAACGTACATTTGGCCTATGATTTTTTAAATATATCGCTTCCATGACACGAAAGATTTTTCAATACCTATTTTTCTTTGCCCTTCTCATAGCGCTTTTCTTTTATGTCAATGCACGCAATCAAAGCAATTTTTATAGTGACAAACTAGAGCGTTTGGTAAACAAAGCCGAACTCTTAACCGATTCAATTGCCCAACTCACTATCAACCATCAAAGCAAGGCCTATTTTTCTTTGGAAGGAAATCACGATGCACAATCCCAGCACCAGGGGCTATCTTCCGATTTTATTGAGGGTATGATTGAAGACGAGATATTGTCTCTCAATGAAAAATCGGGTGGCAATCCATTGCTAAAACCCTTGGGCAAAGATTTTATCATCAACAAAATTCAAGTCGTCAACCACCAATGGGTCTTGGCCGATTGTACGGATGGAGATCGTTGGGGCGATGTGCTGATGACTTATGATATTGACCTCAAAAACAAAGTGACACTCAAGCTGATAGACCACGTCTTTTACCCTTGATAGGCGCGTAGTTGTTCATGCCACTTGAGCAAATCTTGAAAACCTTTCTGTCCTAGTGTATGCCCCACAGGCTCATAAGAAACTTTTGGTTTGATACCGTTTTCTTCTAACAATCCAACGGATCGTTTGCCCCAATCAAAGGGAACCACTTCGTCCAAAGTTCCATGGGCAACAAAAACATGAGGTGGGGTAGAAATGGGTTGAAGTTTTGTGATGTTTTCATTCAAATAACCACTCAATACCGCTATACTGGTAAATTTTTCAGGGTAAGACAATCCCAAAGCATAACTCAAAATACCTCCTTGGCTAAAGCCTAATAAGTGAATTTGTGTTTTGTCATAGGGGTGCTCATCATTGAGTTCATCTAAAAAACGATGTATGTGTTTTATAGATGCTTTGGCTTGGTTGTCATCCGACCATTTGCCTTGCTCTTGGTCAAAATGGATGGCATACCAAGCATGTCCCATGGGCTGAAGCGAATAGGGCGCACGCACAGAAACCACCAAAAAATCTTCGTGAAGATACTCAGCAAAGGAAAAAAGATCGTGTTCGTTGCTGCCATATCCATGCATTAGCAATAACAATGGAGGGGGGGGTGTTTTTTGCTTTTTGGGCGGACGGAAATTATACTCGAGGCTGGCCAAAGAATTAGTCTTGGTTGAGATGCATTTTACTTTGAGCAATCACACCATACACAGTGCCAGAAAATTGCATGCCTAAGTAGGCGCTGTTCTTTGAAGAGGAAAGGATGGTGCTTTTATCGTGTGTATGGGTACCGTCGGGTGAAAACAAGGTTATGTCAGCTATAAAGCCTTCTTCGATGGGGTTTTCGGGTACGCCGAACCGATTTTTGCCTCGGTTGAGCAAGTCTATACTTTGTTCAAGTCCAAAAATGCCATACAAAGCACCAAAGGCAGTCTCTAATCCGATGCTTCCATAAGAGGCATGTTCTAGCTCCATTTTTTTATGCTCGATATCCATCGGTTGGTGGTCTGAAGTAACCATGTCAATAACCCCGTCTTTGAGCCCTTTTATCAAAGCCTTCTGATCGCTCTTTGTACGAAGTGGCGGCATGAGCTTGTATCTTGTATCAAAGCCAGTCAGTGCCTCGTCTGTGAGCACAAGATTGTGTATGGCAACACTACAACTCACGTCCAGTCCTTGTTTTTTGGCTTGTTTGATCAACTCAACCGAGGCTGCGGTTGAAATGGTCGGAATATGTAGCTTTCCACCTGCGTAAGCCAATAAAGCCAAGTCTCTTCTAACACGTAGTTCTTCTGCCAAACTCGGAATGCCAGAGAGTCCTAATGAGGTGCTCACTTTTCCTTCGTGCATCACTCCGTCTCTACACAATTGACTATCGATAGGGAAAGACTCTATTATGGCATCAAAACCTTGGGCATATTGAAGTGCCAACAAGAGTAAATGGGCATTGTCTACAGGTTGTTTGTGGTTGCTGAAAGCAGCGGCTCCAGCCTGATGCAAATCATGTAATTCAGCCAATTTTTCTAGGTCACCCTCCGACGAAAGACCTGCCTTGGGATACAATGTTGTTACGGCGTCAGCGGATTTTCGAAGCAAAAAGGAAATATCTGCTTTGCTTGTAGGTGTGGGGTGGGTGTTGGTATTGTAGGCGATGTGTGCAAAACCACAGGACTGCGCCACCTTTAGTCCGTGTGTTAAGGTTTCCCGTTCCTCATAGCCGGGTTCACCAAAAGACACACTGCTGTCAAACCACCCTTGGGAAACATGTAAATGATCCCGTTGAATGATATGAGCCTTTGGGGCGGATACGTTTTTAGCAATTTTTTGAATCTTGCCTTTATCAATAAGAATATCGAATGTGTTGCTGTGAAAGCTGCTTTTGGGGTCGATAATTTTTGCGGCTTTGAGTAGTATGGTCATACAAAAATTACGATATAAGATCGCACAAAGATAGAAATACTATTTCAAATCGATTCAAAACTTTTCAAACACCCCCAACCCAAACAAAGCAAAGTCGTATTTAACAGGGTCTTGTGGGTCTAGTTTTCGAAGATTTTTGTCCAATTCCATTAAAGCTTTTAGATCGTTTTGTTTGCGATGCAGCAGTCCCAATTTACGTGCCACATTTCCACTGTGTACATCCAATGGACAGGAAAGTTTTGAGGGACTGATGTTTTTCCAAATCCCAAAATCTACACCGTTGGGATCTTTGCGTACCATCCAACGCAGAAACATATGCAGCCTTTTGGCGGCAGAACCTTTTTGTGGGTTAGAAACATGTTTGGATGTGCGTTGGGGGTAGGGGATATCAAAAAACGCTTTTCTAAAGCGGCTGATTGCATTGTGAAGGTGTTCTTCATCGTTTTTTGGCAAAAACAGTGTCTCCATACTTCTGTTTCTGGAATAGATGTTTTTTAAAGCCTGGACAAAAAACAGAACATCAACCTCATTAAATGTACGATGTACAAATCCGTTCAGGGCTTTGAGGTCGTCGCTAGAGGCGTGCATGACAAAGTCGTAGGGCGCATTGCCCATTCTTTCCATTAAGTTTTGTGCATTTTTGATAATGCTAGCCCGATTGCCCCATGCTATGGTTGCCGCGAAAAAGGCTGCAATTTCGATGTCTTGTTTATGGGTAAACTGTTTGGGGACTTGAATCGGATCGGATACTACAAACCGCGGGTTGTTGTATTGTTTCACTTTTTGGTTTAGGAAATCGCGAAGTTCGGAAGCATTTATACCCATCGTCCATCCACCAAACTGAGGGTTCTGTCGCTAATGGCAGCCAAATCCTTGTTGTGAGTTACCAGTACGATGGTCTGATCAAAATTTTCGCGCACGTCCAACAGCAGTTGGTGAAGTTGTTTGGCAGTTTTGCTGTCCAAATTGCCACTAGGCTCATCGGCCAAAAGTACTGAAGGTTTGTTTATCAAGGCACGCGCTACGGCCACCCGTTGTTGTTCTCCTCCAGATAACATATTGGGCTTGTGGTGCGCTCTTTTGGCCAAACCCAAGTAATATAAAAGTGCAAGTGCTTGATTTTCAGCTTCCGACTTAGGTGTTTTTTTTATGAGTGCGGGAATACAAACATTTTCCAAAGCAGAAAATTCAGGTAGCAATTGGTGGGATTGAAACACAAAACCCAACTGTTCATTTCGAAATTTCGCCAACGCATCTCCTTTGAGGTCCAACACATTGGTGTTGTTGATTCGCACTTGACTTTCTGTGTGGGGGTTGGGTTTGTCCAAAGTGCCAAGTATGTTGAGTAAGGTCGTTTTTCCTGCACCGGATGGACCTGTGATAGCGACAATCTCATTTTTTTGGATGGTCAAGTTTATGCCGGACAAAACCTGTACTTCTCCATATGATTTGTGTAAACTGCGCGCTTCAATCATGCAGGTAAAAATACAAATTTACAGAGTGATAGATACATTTTAGGATTATTAATTTACGATGACAACAGTAACATTAAATAATTTTGTTTAAATTTGAATAAACACTTGTTAAACAAAATTGGAAAAACGTGCAACATTTGCTGGAGGTTGTTTTTGGTGTACCGAAACTTTGTTTCATCGCCTAGATGGTGTCTTGGAGGTGGTCCCAGGTTATTCAGGTGGGCATATTAAAAACCCCGCCTACAGAGAAGTTTGTTCAGGTCGCACCGGGCATGCAGAGTGTGTGTCTATCCTATTTGATGACACTGTTGTTTCTTTTGAAACCCTTTTGGAAGTCTTTATGAACACGCATGACCCCACGACCCTAAACCGTCAAGGAGAGGATGTAGGTACCCAATACCGTTCTGCTATTTTTTATCATGATGAAAGCCAGAAGGTCTTGGCTGAAGAGGCTCTTTCTAATACAGAAACCAAATTGGGAACACCTGTCGTAACTGAAGTTGTGGCTTTTGATGTGTTTTATCCTGCTGAAGTTGACCACCATGACTATTACAACCAAAACCAAACGCAACCCTATTGTGCGTATGTGATTACGCCCAAAGTGAAAAAATTATTAAAAGAATACAAGAACTATTTAAAAGAGGAAATATGACATTTGAATCTATCGACACCTATGACATCAGCATCACCAATGCCATTAAATCTCACTACAAGGACATCATTCACAACATTGGTGAAAACCAAAACCGTGAGGGGTTGATTGATACACCCAAGCGCGCTGCCAAAGCCATGCAGTTTCTCACCCAAGGTTATGACATGGACCCTGCAGCCATCCTTAAGGGTGCCATGTTTGCAGAGTCCTACAACGAAATGGTATTGGTCAAGGATATTGAACTGTATTCTCTATGCGAACATCATATGTTGCCGTTTTTTGGCAAGGCCCATGTGGCCTATATCCCAGACGGCCATATCGTAGGTTTGAGTAAAATCCCCCGTGTGGTGGACGTGTTTGCCCGCAGATTGCAAGTGCAAGAACGTCTTACAGAGCAAATCTTGGACTGCATCAATACCACGCTAGAGCCCAAAGGGGTGGCGGTGGTTATTGAAGCGGCACACATGTGTATGATGATGCGTGGCGTACAAAAACAAAACTCCCTAACAACCACTTCCGGTTTTCGAGGTGCTTTTGAACAGATGGAAACCCGAAATGAGTTTCTAAAGCTCATTGACTCCAGTCTGTCGTAGCCTTGACATCATTGTTGTTAAAAATCAATGGTACAGTTTGATTTGCAGCATGACGCTTCTACCATGTTCATCTGCGTAAAAGCGCATTCGATTTAGGTAATTTCTGTATGAGTTGTTAAGCAGATTATCAAAAGCAAGCGTAAAATTGATTTTTCCAGACAAAAAAGGATAAGGTCCCCAGCTCAAATCAGCTCCAATTAAATGATACTTCTCTGGCGGTGTGCTAATATCAACTCTTTTGATTACAAATTGTCCATCTTGAACAACAGTCGTATCAAAATTATTATCTGGAAATTCGGTTTGGTTGAACACATATTGGTTGTGTACTTTAACCACAAAAGAGTCCCAGCGGGGTATCGTAAATCGGATTTGATTTTTTACAGAAAGTGGCGGCATATTTATTAGTGGCGTATTATCTAGTTTGTCATCAAACACCATATGGAAAGCGGCGCCCAAGAAACCCTCTTAACAC
>JBMYLY010000023.1:0-22089 GCA_049596815.1 Flavobacteriaceae bacterium
ATATTGAACTAAAAGCCCCTGTGTTGGCAAAGGAATCTGAGGCTTTGTCGAAAGCGAACCAAATTTCTAGTAGTCTTTCAAACTTGTCGATTGAGCTCTACGCCATGATTTTAAGATCGGGTTATGTCAAGAACGATAAAGAGTTCCATACAGTCACCCATTTTTTTAATGAGCGTCTTCCCGAAATAAATCTTTCGTCTTTGGGTTTTAGAGAGAAATTATGGTACTATCAATCGCATATGTGGTATGGGTTTTTGGTGCAAGATTTCCTCTCTGCCTATAAGTTTGCCAACAAATGGGTGGGTTTGTTTTTTGCTTCTCCAGATTTGATTCCTTTGCACCCCGTTTTCTTTGTCAGAGGGCATCAATTTCTTTTCGAAGCTTTGTACCTTCTAAAATATCGATCAAAATTCGAAGAGGCCCTGATAAAATTTGAGCAAATGTTAACCCAAATCAATTTTCCAGACAACAGGCACATTGCACCTTTGATTTTTTTGGGACGCTACCACAACAAAATAAACTTTCACTTTTTGGAGGGGTGTTTTGATGAAGCTGAAAAACTCATACCAGATGTGTTACACGGCATTGACATTCATCATGACAGTATAGATAGACATCATGTGATGGTTTTGTACTATAAATTAGCTTGTATATATTTTGGTGTGGGGGACTATAAGAATTGCATTACTTATCTCGAAAAAATAATCCACAACAAAAACCTGATCATTCACGATGACCTGATGTGTTTTTCGCGTGTATTGTATGTGGTTGCTCATTATGAGGCAGGATATGATTATCAGTTGGAAACCCAACTCAAACACACTTACAAGTTTTTACTTAAAATGAATGAGTTACAAGCTGTTCAAAAAGCCATGTTGCAATTTTTGAGAAGTCTTACTGACTTATACCCCGGAGAACTCAAGGCTGCTTTCCAGCGTTTACACGAAAAACTAAAAGCCTATGAAAACGATCCCTACGAAAAGCGTGCTTTCTTGTATTTGGATATTATATCTTGGTTGGAGAGTAAAATTGATAACCGTCCTATTGCCTCCGTTATCAAGGAAAAGGCTGCCGTATTAATCCGTTAGGCATGCAGACCATAAATTGTCTTTAGAAGGAGGGGTAGCGGTAAAACAAAGAAGTTCTTTGCGCACCGGATGAATAATCTCTAATGAACGTGCCAACAGATGTATGCTCCCATCTACGTTGGGTCGTTTGGCACCATATTTCAAGTCTCCTTTGATAAAAAGTTTTTCTGCAGCCAACTGGGCGCGAATTTGATGGTGTCTGCCCGTGAGTAGATTGATCTCCAACAAGCTGTAGTGTTGTAATTTTTTGATGCATTTGTAAGAGAGTATGGCCTTTTTTGAGTCAGGAACCTCGCTGAGATTTGCAAAAGACTTATTAGATTTCGCATTTCGTTTCAAAAAGTGCTGCAGCTTGTCTTCATTTTTGGGATTTCCTTCCACCAAAGCCCAATAGGTTTTTTTGGGACTTCTTTCTTTGAACTGTTGGTTGAGTCTTGTTAAGGCTTTTGAGGTTCTTGCTAAAACCACAATTCCCGAGGTGGGACGGTCTAGCCTGTGTGCCAACCCCAAAAAAACTTCTCCCGGTTTGTTGTACTTGACTTTGATATAAGATTTGGCATAATCGAGTAGCGTAGTATCCCCCGTTTGATCCCCTTGTACAAGCAGTCCGGCAGGCTTGTTAACAACCAATAGGTGGTTGTCTTCATAAATAACATTCAAATCAAACAATTAATACTGCTCGTTTTGGTTTGGAAAACGTACCTCTTTTACGTCACTGACATAGTTTTTGATGGCAGCGGTCATGTCGTCATATAGGTTCATATAGCGCCTTAAAAAACGCGGGTTGAATTCGGTGGTCAGTCCAATCACATCGTGTAGTACAAGTACTTGCCCATCAACATCGGGGCCTGCACCAATGCCAATAACGGGAATATCGAGTTGTGAGCCAACTTTTTGAGCCAGTTGGGCTGGAATTTTTTCTAATACAATAGCAAAACAGCCCAATTCTTCCAACAACTTGGCGTCTTCGATGAGTTTTTGAGCTTCTTTTTCTTCTTTAGCACGTACCGAATATGTTCCAAACTTATAGATAGACTGAGGGGTTAGTCCCAAATGCCCCATCACTGGAATTCCAGCACGCAAAATTCTAGTTATAGAATCTTTTACCTCTGCACCCCCTTCTAGTTTTACGGCGTGGCCTCCAGATTCTTTCATGATGCGAATCGAAGAGCGAAGCGCTTCTTTGGGGTCAGACTGATAAGTGCCAAAAGGAAGATCGACCACCACAAGTGCACGTTGAACTGCCCTGACTACTGCTGCGGCATGATAAATCATTTGATCCAAGGTGATAGGGACTGTAGTCTCGTGTCCAGACATAACGTTTGAAGCAGAGTCGCCTACCAAAACCACATCTACGTTCGCAGCATCAACAGCTTTCGCCATGGAATAGTCATAGGCGGTAAGCATAGAAATCTTTTCGCCTTGCTGCTTCATTTCTATCAAACTGTTCGTCGTAATGCGTTTGTAGGCTTTTTGTTTTGCGGACATAAACACAAATTTTGAGTAAAAATACATTAAATGACCAAACTGTCTACGTACTGACAGCATGTCAGGTATATGGGTATGGCACGGTCATTGACTTTTGGGTTGTAAATATTTTTAAAAAAATGAGCAAGATTATTGGAATAGATTTAGGAACTACCAACTCATGTGTTTCTGTGATGGAAGGAAATGAGCCTGTTGTAATTCCAAATGCTGAAGGCAAACGCACAACCCCCTCTGTGATTGCTTTTGTTGAAGGTGGTGAGATTAAAGTGGGTGACCCAGCCAAACGACAAGCGGTAACCAACCCGACCAAAACCATTTCTTCTATTAAAAGATTTATGGGGAACAAGTTCTCTGAATCTTCAAACGAAGTAAATCGCGTGCCTTATAAAGTGGTGAAAGGTGACAATGACACCCCCAGAGTAGACATTGATGGTCGTTTGTATACGCCTCAAGAGCTATCTGCCATGGTACTTCAAAAAATGAAAAAAACTGCAGAGGATTATTTGGGACAATCTGTAACCGATGCTGTCATTACGGTACCCGCTTACTTTAACGATGCCCAACGTCAAGCCACCAAAGAAGCTGGCGAAATCTCAGGTCTTAAAGTACACCGCATTATCAACGAGCCTACAGCAGCAGCCTTGGCCTATGGTCTTGACAAAGGAGGTGCAGACAAGAAGATTGCCGTATATGACCTCGGAGGAGGTACTTTTGATATTTCTGTACTCGAATTGGGAGATGGTGTGTTTGAAGTACTTTCTACCAATGGTGACACCCATTTGGGAGGAGATGATTTTGATGAAGTGATTATCAGTTGGTTGGCAGATGGTTTTAAATCTGCTGAGGATGTGGATTTACGTAAAGACCCGATGGCCTTACAACGTCTTAAAGAGGCGGCTGAAAAAGCCAAAATCGAGCTTTCCTCTTCTACCCAGACAGAAATCAACCTTCCATATATTACCGCAACAGCTTCGGGCCCAAAGCACTTGGTGGAAACGCTGACACGTGCCAAGTTTGAGCAGCTTTCTGCCGATTTGGTCAAGCGCTCCATGACTCCTGTTCAAAACGCACTTTCAGATGCTGGGCTTTCAACCGGTGACATTGATGAGGTTATTTTGGTAGGCGGATCCACGCGTATTCCTGTGATTCAAGAAGAAGTTGAGAAGTTTTTCGGAAAGAAACCTTCTAAAGGAGTAAACCCAGATGAGGTGGTCGCCGTTGGTGCTGCCATACAAGGTGGTGTTCTTACGGGAGACGTAAAAGACGTGTTGCTCCTCGATGTTACCCCGCTTTCGTTAGGTATCGAGACCATGGGCGGTGTTATGACCAAGCTCATAGAGTCTAACACCACCATTCCAACCAAGAAGTCACAAGTATTTTCTACGGCGGCTGACAACCAACCTTCAGTAGAAATACACGTACTTCAAGGTGAGCGCCCCATGGCTGGGGATAACAAAACAATCGGTAGGTTCCATTTGGATGGGATTCCACCGGCACCCAGAGGAACTCCTCAAATCGAGGTAACCTTCGATATCGACGCAAATGGTTTGATTCATGTGACAGCCTTGGACAAGGCGACCAATAAGTCACAAGACATTCGCATTGAGGCTTCTTCAGGATTAACAGAAGAAGAGATCGAGCGCATGAAGAAAGAAGCAGAGGCCAATGCTGAAGCGGATAAAAAAGCCAAAGAGCAAGTCGATATTCTCAACAATGCAGATGCTATGATTTTCCAAACGGAAAAACAATTGTCTGAATTTGGAGAAAAACTGTCTGATGACAAGAAGAAACCCATAGAAGATGCTTTGGCAGCGCTTAAAACGGCTTATGAAACCAAAGAGGTTGAAGCCATCACCCCTGCCTTAGATAAGATCAACGAAGCTTGGAAAAACGCATCAGAAGAGATGTACAAAGCCCAAGCTGATCAACAAGGACCTGCTCCCGAAGGTGCAGAACCTCAACCTGAGTCCAATAGCGACGAGGATGTTCAAGACGTTGACTTCGAAGAGGTAAAGTAAAAATGATGTATTAATATTTTCAAAACGCACTACCTAAGTAGTGCGTTTTGTATTTTAGTGCCTATGGAAAAAGAGGAGCTACTACGTAAAATCAATGAAAGAAACGAGGGAACTCTCATGCAAACACTCGGTATTGAGTTTGTTGATGTGGGAGAAGATTATCTAGAGGCTAAGATGCCTGTGACGCCAGCCGTACATCAGCCCGACGGCGTGCTACACGGTGGTGCTACCGCTGCTTTGGCAGAGACCGTAGGTAGCTCGGCGGCAGCTGTGTTTTGCAGACAAGAAAGCCAAATGTTGCGCGGTATCGAGATTTCAGCCAACCATGTTCGCGGAGTGCGATCGGGTCATGTCACAGCGCGTGCTACTGCGCTGCACAAAGGCCGTACCATGCAGGTTTGGGATATTGAAATCAAAAACGATGAAGGAAAACTCGTGTCATCGTGTAAGCTCACCACACTTACGCTTGCATCATAGTGTTGAAACCCTCCATTTTTTTTGAACAGATTCACTCTCACATTGAGAAAGGGTTGCCTTTTGCCGTTTATCGAAAACCCAACTCTGACCAAATAGTAGCTTACCTTCAATCTGATTTGTCAAATCAAAATGATGGTACACTTTCAGAAGGTTTTTTGATAGCTCCCTTTCAACCCGATGAAGTTCAAGTGGTGATTCGTATAGACCAGGTATTAAGGACTTCTTGGAATTCAAAGCGTATCAACTCATCATTTGTTGAGCCTAAATGGAATGACATCAAGAGGAAAGAAAAAGACCATATTGATTTGGTAAAAAAAGCCCTTGAAACCATAAACAAATCAGAACTCAAAAAAGTTGTACTGGCCACCTCATTGATGAGTGCTGTCCACCCAACATCTTCCTTGCTTCTTTTTAAACGTATTTTAGACCGTTATCGCAATACTTTCAACTTTTGGTTTTCCCATCCTTTTTGTGGCACTTGGTTGGGGGCCACACCAGAACTGTTGCTGTCTATGGCCGGTAATCGTCTACATACCATGGCATTGGCTGGTACACGCAAAAAGGGTGGTGCTGACTGGGGACATAAAGAGATCGAGGAGCAAGCACTTGTGGTTTCTGAAATCAAACAAACAATTTCTAGGCTGACGTCTGGAAATTCCAATATTATAATTGAAAACTCACAGAATAAAAAAGCGGGTGCTGTAGAGCATATCCTCACTCAAATTAGCGCCGAAGTCAATGCCACTCCTATAGAGGTAGCTAAAGCGCTGCATCCGACGCCCGCAGTTGGAGGTGTTCCCAAAAGTGCAGCGATACACTTTATTGAATCACAAGAAAACCTTCATCGCTCTTATTATGCTGGTTTTTTTGGTCCATTTGAAGCCCATCAGGCAGACTGGTATGTGAACTTGCGATCGATGCGTATTGAATCTCAGCAAGCAGAAGTTTTTGTTGGGGGAGGCATCACAGCGGATAGTGATCCACAGTCTGAGTGGGAAGAGCTGATACAAAAAGCCAATACTATGGGTTGCATACTTTCCAAGTAATCCAAGTTTGCATTTCGTACATTTGTGACCGCTATGAAGGTTCCAGCCATTCCTGTTGCACAAGCTGTTATAAAAGCGCTTGCAGCTTATGACATTCGAGATGTTGTCATTTCTCCAGGTTCAAGAAACGCACCTTTGACCTTGGGGCTTACTAGCAACCCTTATTTTAAGACATACAGTGTTGTTGATGAGCGCGCAGCCGGTTTTTTTGCTTTAGGCATGGCGCAACAGCGTCAAAAACCTGTGGTGTTGTTATGCACGTCAGGTTCCGCTTTGCTCAACTATTACCCTGCAGTAGCGGAAGCTTTTTACAGCGATATACCCTTGGTGGTATTGAGTGCTGACAGACCCTCATACCGCATCGATATAGGCGACGGACAAACCCTTCGACAAGATGGTGTGTATGAGCGTATGTTGACAGACCAAGTCAACCTAGCACAAGATGTCACCCATGCTACACATGCTATTTTGCAGAGCAACCGCCAAACCATCATTCCAAAAGGAACCGATAAAAAAACATTGATTGATTTGCAGCGTAAAGTGAATCAATACAATGTGGAGAATGTAGAAAAAGTACTAGGCGCTGCCATTGCACAAAAAGGCCCAGTTCATATCAACATACCTATGGAAGAGCCTTTGTATGGTTACAATGAAACATATAGCTTCTTAACTGATAAGTCTATCAAATCGACTAAGGAAAAACAAGACATTTCATTAACAGAAGTCCACCGAGCTTGGAAAGAAGCGTCCTCTGTGCTTGTTTTGGTAGGGTGCGCAGCACCAAACACACTGTCAAATGAAAATCAGAATACACTCACCCAAGACCCACGTGTGGCAGTATTGACTGAAATTACCTCCAATTTGCACCATCCCGATTTTTATGCGCACATTGATCAGATGATAGCACCTGTTGAAAATCTTGAGGACACCTCCGAATATTTCAAAAGCCTACAGCCTGATCTATTGGTAACCTTTGGCGGTATGGTGGTTTCTAAAAAAATCAAAGCTTTTTTACGCACTTATCCACCGAAAAAACACTTGCATATCGATCCCAAAAAAGCATATGATACCTTTTATGTTGGGGTAGCGCATGTGAAATGCACACCCAACCAGTTTTTTGAAGGAATTACAGCGGTTTCCGGACAAGTTGGTTCTTATAGAGACCGTTGGAAGCAAATTTCTGAAAGCAGAAGACCACACCATTATTCCTACTTTAAGAAAGCGCCCTTTTCTGATTTTAAGGCTGTGGGAATGCTGATGCAATCAATTCCACAAAATTATAACATTCAATGGGCCAATAGTTCACCGATTCGATATGCCATGTTATTTCCCATGCCCCACAATACTCGGTCTTTTTGTAATCGTGGCACCAGTGGTATTGAGGGAAGCGTATCAACGGCTGTAGGTGCGGCTGTTGCATCTGAGCAACCCACCCTTTTGATTACAGGTGATTTGAGTTTTTTTTATGATGCGAATGCTCTTTGGCAGTCCCAACTTCCTGAAACGTTGAGGATTGTTGTGATAAATAACGGAGGAGGCGGAATTTTTAGAATTCTTCCTGGAGAAAAAGACACTCCCACTTTTCACCGCTACTTCGAAACCCGTCATGATTTAAGTGTCAAATATTTGGCACGCCAACACGGTTGTGATTACAGTAAAGTGTCAAGTCTGTTTGGGCTTCAATGGAAATTACGTTCTTTCTTCAAGCCTTCCCGTCGACCCAAAATATTGGAATTAAAGACACCATCAGAGCTTAATGACAAGGTGCTGATGGACTACTTCAAAGCACTGCAATAATGCCTGAAAATCCTCTAATTTAATCGTAACTTTGTAAAAAATTGAACATGAAACCACAGTGGGAATCTCTCGGAACATATTCCGATATTTTGTTTGAATTGTACAAAGGTGTTGCCAAAATCACCATCAACCGACCCAAGGTTTATAATGCATTTCGTCCTGAAACCAATATGCAAATGTTGGAGGCTATCGAAATTTGCCGAGAACGAGATGACATAGACATAGTTGTGTTTACGGGCGCTGGAGACAAGGCTTTTTGTAGCGGTGGAGATCAAAATGTTAAAGGAATTGGCGGATATATAGGAGACGACGGTGTACCTCGATTGAATGTATTGGATTTGCACAAAAAAATCCGTGAATTGCCCAAGCCTGTCATCGCTATGGTCAATGGCTATGCCATAGGCGGAGGTCACGTGCTTCATGTAGTTTGCGATTTAACGATAGCAAGTGAAAATGCCATTTTTGGCCAAACCGGACCCAAAGTGGGTAGTTTTGACGGTGGCTTTGGATCTTCTTATTTAGCGCGTCATGTTGGGCAGAAGAAGGCAAGAGAAATTTGGTTTTTATGCCAACAATATTCAGCTCAAGAGGCTTTGGAAATGGGCATGGTCAACAAAGTAGTCCCGCTAGAACAGTTGGAAGAAACGGTTTTGGAATGGTGCGCCATCATGCAGCAGCGAAGCCCATTGGCACTTCGCATGATCAAGCGGAGCCTGAATGCTGAACTAGATGGGCAACACGGTTTGATGCAATTGGCCGGTGATGCTACGCTGTTGTATTACCTTACAGAAGAAGCTCAGGAGGGCAAACATGCTTTTTTAGAAAAGCGTGCGCCCGACTTTAAGAAATACCCAAAATTCCCTTAATCAAATCGATTTGGGCGCTTTTCCCTCATTAGGAATTTGGATTCGGGCTGCCCGCCTGCGCACCCTCCCTTTGTCGGTTTCAGGTATTGTCATTGGCGCCGCTTTGGCGTTGGACACCTTGGTATTTGACTGGCTGATTTTTATACTGGCTATACTAACAACGGTGAGCTATCAAGTATTATCCAACTTTGCCAACGACTACGGTGATGGAGTCAAGGGGACGGACAACAAGGATCGTTTGGGTCCTGAACGGGGCTTGCAGTCAGGTGAAATAGACCCCAAAAAGATGCGCACCGCCATTTGGATCACTTCTGCCATTGCTTTGTGTCTTACTGTACTATTGGTGTACATATCATTCCGTACCGATTTAGAAAAGATTTCTTTTTTTCTGGGACTTGGTGGGTTGGCCATTGCCGCTGCCATTTTTTACACCATCGGTTCGAAGGCTTATGGTTACAAGGGCTTAGGAGATGTTTTTGTGTTTGTGTTTTTTGGTTTGGTTAGTGTGATGGGCAGCTATTATTTGTTTTCCAAATCTGTAGATGTTCTTGTGTTGTTGCCAGCAAGCGCTGTCGGTTTTCTCTCTGTGGCCGTTCTCAACCTAAACAATATGCGGGATGTAAGCAATGATCAAAATTTTGGGAAAAACACTTTGGCTGTTCAGTTGGGAACCCAAAAAGCCAATGCTTACCATGCTTTTTTGATTGTCACACCTCTTTTAACTACTTTGCTATATGCTTATTTAAGCGGAAATATGTATGCAAATTTCATCGTTCTGATATTGTTGTTCCCACTTTTGACGCATTTGAAACGTGTATGGGGTCGAAGTTCAGAGAAGGACTTGGATGCAGAACTGAAAAAGATTGCACTGACAACATTTTTTTACGCCTGCCTTTTGAGTGTGGCAATCAACCTATAGCGCATTTATGGAATTCCACTATTGCAAACACCGACTTGAGTTTAAAGTGCCTGGAGGGACTTCAAGAGGAGTGCTTTCTCACAAAGACAGTTGGTTTTTGGTTTTAAAAGATAAAGGAAAAACGGGTGTTGGTGAATGCAGTATTATTGAAGGTTTAAGTCCTGAAACACCTGCACAAGTTGAGGCTGCCCTGCCACAAATCAGCACTGAAATTGATTTGGGCTTAGATGTGCTCTACCAAAAATATGCGCACATGCCTGCGATTCAGTTTGCTTTGGAAATGGCATTTGGTGGTTTACAATCCGAGGATCCCTTTGTCTTTTTTGACACACCATTTGTAAAGGGTCAAAACCCTTTGGTCATCAACGGTTTGGTATGGATGGGTGCTTCCCATTTTATGCAGGCACAGATTGAAGAAAAACTCGCTTTGGGCTATGATTGTATCAAGCTCAAGATAGGCGCTTTGGACTTTGACTTAGAGTGTTCACTTTTATCTGAAATGCGTAAGAGATTCGACAAGTCAAGTCTCCAAATTCGGGTGGATGCCAATGGCGCTTTTTTTCTTGAGGAAGCTTTGGAAAAATTAGAACGATTGGCCCAATATGATATCCATTCTATAGAGCAACCCATCGCTGTCGACCAATGGGAAGCCATGGCGCATCTGTGCGCAGTTTCTCCTGTTCCAATTGCGTTAGACGAAGAGTTGATAGGAAGACATTCAGACGAGGACAAACGTGCTTTATTGAAAGCAGTTAGCCCCCAATACCTCATAATAAAGCCCAGTCTTATCGGAGGCTGGAAGGGCGCCAATCACTGGGTTGAATTGGCTGAAGAATACGGCATTGGATGGTGGGCTACCAGTGCCCTTGAAAGCAATGTGGGGCTCAATGCAATTGCTCAATGGTGTGCCGATAAGCAAATGACCATGCCCCAAGGCTTGGGAACCGGGCAACTATTTACCAACAATTTCGAAAGTCCTTTGTATCTTACAGGAAATTTATTGGGCTATGATCCTAATAAAGATTGGAAATTTAAATTCTAGCTCATGTACATAGAAAAAGTTTTGGAAGGAAAAACAAATGCCTGGCGCTTTATAGTGGGAATTTTTATTCTTATAACTGCGATTATCATCGCGCAAACTCCATTTGCCATAGCTGTCATTGCTGAAGTTGGAATTGAAGGAATGGCCTCTTTAGATGAGGCCGAAATGATGCGTGTGTTGGAACCTAACACCTCGTTGTTTTACCTCTTGCTCCCTTTTGCTGTGGCTTTTTTTGTTATCTTTTTGGTGGTTAATAAACTTCACAATCAAAAGATTGTAAACTTTTTAACAACCCGTCCGCGCTTCGATTGGCAACGGGTGTTTTTTGCTTTTTTGGTTGTGGCTATTTTGGCGGTAGCCTCTCTAGGCCTAGAATATTATTTAAACCCTGACAAATATGTTTGGAACTACAACCCAGAGAAGTTTTTTGTGTTGCTACTCATAGCCGTTTTGATGATTCCTTTGCAAACCACCGCAGAAGAATTGTTTTTTAGGGGCTATTTGATGCAAGGAATCGGACTCTGGGCGCGCAAACGTTGGGTACCACTCGTGGTTACTTCTCTGTTGTTTGGTGTCTTACATGGTTCGAACCCTGAAGTCGCCAAAATGGGTTCCATATTGGTATTGGTGTACATTCTTACCGGTTTCTTTTTGGCTGTTATGACATTGATGGATGATGGACTGGAGCTAGCCATAGGGTTTCATGCTGCCAACAATTTGGTTGTGGCACTACTGGTCACAGCAGATTGGACCGCCTTTCAAACTCATTCCTTATTTAAAGACGTGGCTGAACCCCAACTGTCCTTCTATCTGATTGCTCCTCCCATTATCTATGCCATCATAGGTTTTGTATTTGCAAAAAAATACGGGTGGTCATCTTGGAAAACAAAGCTATTGGGGAATATAGAGCGCTCAAGTAAACATGACTAAACACCTTGGTGTACACCCCGATTTTAGATTAAATGGTGTCTCTTATGACGCTGACGATTTGTCAAATCACGCAGATACCTTGTCTCAATCATCTGACTTGCTTCAAAAAGAATTGGGGTTTTTCTTGACGGACTGGCTGTCAGATTCCAACACCATAGCGTTGCACACCTCGGGTTCCACGGGAGCCCCTCAGCAAATAATAGCTGATAAATCCAAGCTTATCGCTTCTGCCGAAGCCACGATAGCGTTTCTAAACCTAAAACCCAAACAAACCGCCTTGCTTTGTTTGCCGCTTAAATATATAGGTGGAAAGATGATGCTCATTCGTGCGATGGTAGTAGGGCTGTGGATAGATGTTGTTTCTCCAACTGCCAATCCATTTCAAAGTGTTGATTGCTATGATTTTTCTGCTGTGACGCCTTATCAGCTACAAAATTCGCTGCCTGACCTTCAAAAAATAAAACAGTTGTTGGTAGGAGGTGCGCCAGTTTCTCCCGTTTTGGGAAAGGCAGTAAAAGGGTGTGATACTGACATATATGAAACCTATGGCATGACGGAGACTTTCAGTCATGTGGCGCTAAAAAACCTGTCCAAAGATGAATCGAGTTTCTCTGCATTGCCAGGCGTTTCATTTGACACGGAGGATGAGTGTATGGTCGTGTATGCTCCTCATTTGTCAGATAAACCTTTCAAAACCAATGATGTGGTTGAATTGATTTCTGATAACCGCTTTGTTTGGTCGGGTAGGGCAGACCATGTCATCAACTCCGGGGGGGTCAAACTGCACCCTGAACAAATCGAAAAACAACTTTCTAAGCTCTTTGATGTGCCTTTGATGGTATTTGGTATGCCCGATGCAGCTCTGGGGCAGTCTTTAGCGGTGGTTTTTGAAGGTAGTTTTCCTAAAGACGCCTCACAAACAATCAAAAACACAGATTTATTGACCCGCTATGAAAAACCTAAAAACTTCTATTGTTTGTCACAATTTGTAAGAAGAAATGACAAGCTGATTCGGCATAAAACTATTGAGGAGTTGCAAATAGAGGGTTTGTAGTCTCGTCAAATAATCGATATTTGCAAAAAAACTAACTGATTATGGGGTTAAATAAGAATACTATATTCGCTTGGGCTTCTTTAATACTTACAGTTATTGGCATTGCGCTTGTATTGTTGGGTGTTCTTAAATATCCCGAATATGCCATTGGTTTCAGTTTGGTAGGGACCGGCTTTATTGCCATTGGCTGGGCATTCAATGCACTAAAAGGACGTGTTTAACGCCCAATCATATCCCCTGGGCGCACCCAAGCGTCAAATTCTTCTTCAGTCAAATAGCCGGTTGCTAAGGCAGCTTCTTTCAAAGTAGTTCCCTCTTTGTGAGCTTTGTTGGCAATTTCTGCGGCTTTGTAGTAGCCAATTTTATTGTTTAGGGCTGTTACCAACATTAACGAATTGTTTAGCAGTTGATCGATGGTTTTTAGGTTAGGTTCGATGCCTTGTGCACAGTGGAAGTCAAAACTCAGAACCGCATCTGCTAACAAGCTGCCAGACTGCAAGACATTGGCACCCATAAGGGGTTTAAATACATTGAGTTCAAAATGCCCTTGGGCCCCTCCAAACGTAACTGCTACATCGTTCCCGATTACTTGTGCGCAAACCATGGTAAGCGCCTCACATTGGGTCGGATTGACTTTGCCTGGCATGATAGAGCTTCCTGGCTCATTGGCTGGAATGATCAATTCGCCAATGCCCGACCGAGGGCCGCTTGCCATCACACGAATGTCATGCGCGATTTTGTTCAATGAAACTGCCAACTGACGCAAAGCTCCATGTGTTTCTACCAAAGCATCGTGGGCAGCGAGCGCTTCAAACTTATTTTGGGCAGTCACGAAAGGAAGTCCCGTAAAATTGGCTATATGTCCCGCTACGCACTCGGCATATCCTTTGGGCGTGTTGATTCCTGTTCCGACAGCCGTGCCACCCAAAGCCAACTCCGAAAGATGAGGGAGGGTGTTTTCCAACGCTTTGATTCCGAATGATAGTTGCGCTACATAACCCGAGAACTCTTGCCCGAGGCTCAAAGGAGTAGCGTCCATCATATGGGTTCTGCCTATTTTGATCACTTTGTCAAAGGCTTTTGATTTGGCTTCCAAGGTGTCTTTAAGCTGTTTGATGGCGGGAATGGTTTTCTCAACCATCAGTTTGTAGGCCGCAATGTGCATTCCGGTAGGGAAGGTGTCATTCGAAGATTGTGACTTGTTAACGTCGTCATTTGGGTGTAGGGTTCGCGTGCCTTCTCCTAACTTGTTACCTTCTAACACATGGGCACGATTGGCAATCACCTCATTGACATTCATATTGCTTTGTGTTCCAGATCCGGTTTGCCAGACAACCAAAGGAAACTGGTCATCGAGTTTACCCTCAAGAATTTCGTCACAGACCTTAGCAATTAGGTCTCTTTTTTCAACATCCAAAACACCCAATTCTGCATTGGCAAAAGCAGCAGCTTTTTTAAGGTATGCAAACCCGTAGATAATCTCCAAGGGCATGGAGGCGGGAGATCCAATTTTAAAATTGTTTCTTGAGCGTTCGGTTTGCGCGCCCCAGTATTTGTCAGCAGGGACGTTTACGGTTCCCATGGTATCTTTTTCTATGCGGAAGGACATGTGTTGATAACTTTATGCAAAGTTACGATAAAAACAGAAGCTGATTTATGCTAACAAGGTTGTAGGAGTGGTACTTTCTAAATACATTTGCATCATCAAAACAATCTCATGTTTGAATTTGATCAATATTTAGGCTTTCTCGCATTCTTAACCATCCTAACCATTGGGTTTTGGTTGATGATTTTCCTTATTGGTTTCGTTGTGCCTTATTGGCTAACAGGTAACCTTATGGAATGGTTGAAAGAAAGAAAAGAAACCAAAAAGAATTCGGAGGGCTAAAACTCAAAACCGCCACCATCGTAGCCTTGTGCTCCGCCTCCCATGCGTCTTCTGCGATTTTGTCGTTGCTCCTCTTGTCTAAACCTGTACGTGAACGTGAGTGTAAACGTCGGTTTTCTTCTTTGATATTCACCGTCTATAGTCACATCATCCGTTATGGTTTTGTATCTGTATTTGACAGTGTCAAACAAATCGCTAAAGCGAAGGTTGATGGTTGCATTTTCATTCAATACTTCTTTACTCAGTGCAAGGTCAGTGTATAAAAACCCTTTGCTTGTCCCAAATGCAGACTTGTTGGGGCCTCGATAGCGAAGCGAAACTTGCGATCTGATTTTGTGTGGCAACACGTAACTGTTGCTAAAACTTCCTGACCAACTGGTGCTCTCTGTGTCATAATCAACACCCTCATAAGAACCTTCCTCAACACGCCTAAAGAAGTTCACACTTACATTGGTACGCATGCCTTTGATGGCTCTGATTGAAGAGTTGAATTCAACACCATATTCGTTGGTAGAACCTAGGTTTACAGGAAATCTTTTAATCACTTGTGTTTCAACACCATTGACCGGAACGGTTTCATCACTTATCACAGCCACTCTACTGATGGATTCAGTCGTTTGTCTATAATAAATAGAGCTGTTTAAGGTAAATTTTTTGAACTGTTTTAAATACCCAACATCAACTCCATTTGAATAGCTTGGGTTTACCTCTGGATTTCCTTGAAAAGTACTAGTTCTGCTAGAGCGCGATTGAAAGGGGTTTAGCAATCTGCCACTCGGACGAGAGATTCTGCGGTTGTAACCCAAGGTAATACTTGTGGTAGGATCTATGGCCCATCCGAGGTTAAGGGTGGGAAACAAATCCGTATATTTTTTATTTCCGTTTTCGTAGTCTCCACTAAGCTGAAAAACCCCAATTTGGGTATCCTCCAATCTCAATCCTGCTAAAAAGGAGAAGTCTCCATATTTCTTTCCAAATTGGGTGTAGAATGCATGCACCTCTTCAGAATAATCCAAAGTATTGGAGAGGTTCGTGTCAAGCACTGGATTTCCCATTTCATCATCAATAAAAACCTCAAAATCTGTAAGTTGTTTAGAGACAGTACCACGATATCCGGCTTCAAATTGGGTGTTTTTGTCAATCGGATATACATAGTCTATCTGTGCCAAATCACGGTCTTGTTGATCTATAGTGGTGTTGATTTCGAAAGGCTCAGAGGAGCTTCCGTTTTGGGCATACGACTGTATGGAGGCCGTCTCCAACTCTTCGTTTCGTTCCCGTTGTAGGGTGGCAGTGAGTTGGTGTCCCTTATTATTGAATTTATGTTCGAAATCAAATGAAACCTGATGGTTGTCATCCAGATCAACCTCATCCTCATTTCGCGTTGAGCGAACCTCTGCGTTATCTGTAAAAAATTGACTTTGATTATTCACAGTCACATCAACACCGTCTCTGTGTGTGTTTGTGTAAACCAGTGTAAAAGAGGTTTTTTCGTTGAGAGCTACGTCTGTCCCTACGTTGTAATTGTAGCCTTCTCTTCGTCGATCAAAAGATCTTCTTTCAACAAATCTGAGAAGTGATTCGTTAGAAGCGTATACATTCTCTTGAAAGGCCCCACCTACATCTGTGTTGTCTCTGTAGCCGGAGTTTGTAAAGAAATTGAATTTCCCTTTTTTGTAGTTGATATTCGCAGTTCCACCATAGCTTTCATAGCTTCCCGCTGATCCGGAAAAAACGCCATTGAGTCCTTTGAGGAATTTTTTTGTGGTAATGATGTTGATGATACCTGTCGCACCTTCTGCTTGATATCGAGCCGAAGGAGAGGTGATAACCTCCACTTTTTCGATGGTTTCCGCAGGTAGTTTTGAGAGTGCATCTACACCCCCTATACTAGCTAGTCCTGAGGGTTTTCCGTCAATCAGAATACGTACATTGGTGTTGCCTCGCAACTCAATATTTCCATCGATATCTACAGAAACAGAAGGAACGTTTTCCAGCACATCGGATACGGTGCCTCCTTTGGTGACCAAACTTTGCGAAACATTATAGATGCGTTTGTCTAAGCGTATTTCCAACTCCGCCTGCTGCCCAACAACATCTACGCCCTCCAATTCTGTTGATTTAGGTTCTAAAAAGATATTTCCTAAGTCGATTGTTTGGACAAACTTTATTGGTCTGGTAGATGTAGGTTCAAAGCCGATGTACTCAAAATCTATTCTGTATTCTCCTGGTTCTATTTTTAGTGAAAACAAACCTGATTCGTCTGCGATGCCGCCATTTATAAGTTCGTCATTTTCTACATTTACCACGCTAACGGTCGCGTAGGGTAGTGCCTGGTCAGTGCCTGCTTCCAAAATCTTTCCGCTAAGGGAAATTGTTTTTTGGGCATGAGTCAATGACATAGTGCATAGAGATGCGCAGATAAGGCATACTCTTAGTTTATGAGCAATTTTTTTCAAAGTATATTGAGTTGAGTTAGTTCTTGTTCTAATTGTTTGGCATTATCAAATTTTATGCCAGAAATACTTAGTTTTTTTGCGGCCTCTACATTAACCTGTCTGTCATCTATAAAAACACATTCCTCAGCCTTGAGTCCATTTCTATTTAACAGCAATTTATAAATTTTAGGGTCAGGCTTGATGAGTTTTTCTTTGCCAGAAACCAAAATATCTTTGAAACGTTGTAGAAATCCGAAACGCTCCAATGCGACTGGAAAAGTTTCATGGCTCCAATTGGTCAGCCCATAAAGTCCGATATTTTTGTTTTGATGTAGCTTTTCCAAAATGGCTACAGTTCCCGTAATTTCATACCCCAACATTTCTTCCCAGCGGCCGTAATACATACGAATCAATGATTCGTATTCGGGAAACATAGCCACACGTTCTTCAGTTGCTTGGGCTATGCTACAACCTGCATCTTGTTGATCATTCCATTCAGAAGTGCATATGTTTTCAAAAAACCAGTTCATTTGATTTCGATCTCCTCTAAACTCTTTTAAAAAAACATATTCTGGGTTCCAGTCTATCAGCACCCCGCCAAAATCGAAAATGACATTTTTGATCATTACAATTCTTCTTTTTCTTCGTTTTGGTTAATCATCAAAAAAGCTTTTAAAAACGCATTTAAATCTCCGTCAAGCACGTCATCTACAGCAGATGTTTCATGTCCGCTGCGCACATCTTTAATCAATTTGTAGGGTTGCATGACATAATTCCGAATTTGAGAACCCCATTCAATTTTCTTTTTCCCTGCTTCAATATCTTGACGTGCTTCTTGGCGTTTTTGCAATTCGATTTCATACAATTGAGAACGTAGCATTTGCATGGCTCTTTCTCTGTTGTCATGTTGTGATCTGGTTTCAGAACATGAAATCATAATGCCCGTAGGTTTGTGAGTCAGTTGTACTTTGGTCTCAACCTTGTTTACATTTTGTCCACCGGCACCACTTGAACGTGCAGTGGTGATTTCTATATCGGAGGGGTTGATTTGAATTTCAATAGAGTCATCTACCATCGGATACACATAGACCGATGCAAAACTGGTATGTCTTTTGGCGTTGCTATCAAAGGGAGAGATACGAACCAATCGATGCACCCCATTTTCTCCTTTAAGCCAACCAAAGGCATAATCACCATCGATTTCAATAGTCACGGTTTTAATTCCTGCCACGTCACCCGCTTGGAAGTTGAGTTCTCTAACTTTAAATCCGTTTTTGTCTGCCCACATGGTATACATACGCATCAGCATAGAAGCCCAATCACAGCTTTCGGTGCCACCTGCGCCGGCAGTAATTTGTAACACAGCAGCCAGGCTATCCCCTTCATCGGAAAGCATATTTTTGAATTCTAAATCTTCGAAGTGTGTCAGGGTTTTCTTGTGATGTTGCTCAAGTTCTTCTAAAGACACTTCTTCGGCTTTGTAAAACTCAAAAAGTACGTCCAAATCGTCCAATAACTGTTTGGCTTTATCATAATCAATCACCCATTGTTTGCGTGATTGTAAGGCACGCATGTAGCGCTCCGCGCTTCTAGAATCGTTCCAAAAGTCGGGAGCTAGTGTCTTCTCTTCTTTGTTTTGAACTTCAATGCGTAAGGCATCTATGTCAAAGATACCTCCTTAGCGCACCCAGGCGCTCAACAAGATCTTTTATTTGATCGTGGTGCATAGCAATTTTTTGTTGAGGCCAAATATAACATTTTAACATTACTGTTTGATTTCTGACATATTTTACTTGTATGATTCTATTTATTACGCTGATACTTTTCTTTGGGTCGTTATATTTCTTTTACAGTACCTTTAATTTTTCTAAATTTGGGCCTGAAACAATACTCCAAACTGGAGTGTTTCTTTATGACTGACAAAAAAATAAAAGCATACAAGAATGCACTCGAGCTAATAGGCCAGACGCCTTTGGTGAAAATCGACGCTTTGACATCTTCTTTCAAAGGGTCCTATTTTGCCAAGGTTGAGTCGTTTAATCCAGGTCACTCGAATAAAGACCGAATCGCCCTCCACATAATAGAAGAGGCTGAGAGACAAGGTATTTTAAAACCCGGTGATACAATCATTGAAACTACCTCTGGCAATACAGGTTTCAGCCTGGCTATGGTAAGTGCAATCAAGGGCTATGAATGTGTTTTGGCTGTCACTTCAAAATCCTCACCTGATAAAATAGACATGCTGCGCGCCATGGGTGCCAAAGTATATGTCTGTCCCGGTCATGTGAAAGCAGATGACCCAAGGTCATACTATCAAGTAGCCAAAAGACTACACAGTGAAATTGAAGGTTCGGTTTACATCAACCAATATTTTAACCAACTCAATACAGAAGCACACTTTCGTACAACAGGTCCTGAGATATGGGAACAAACCGGTGGTCAGATTACTCACTTGGTGGCTGCCAGTGGAACTGGGGGTACCATTTCGGGAATAGGTCGGTTTTTGAAGTCTAAAAACCCAGACATCAAAATTATTGGTGTGGATGCCTATGGCTCTGTTTTGAAGAAATTTCATGAAACCCTAGAATTCGATGAAAACGAAATTTATCCCTATAGAATCGAAGGTTTGGGAAAAAATTTGATTCCCACTGCTACGGACTTTGAAGTTATAGACCATTTTGAAAAGGTGACTGATGAAGATAGCGCACATGCTGCCCGAGACATCGCCAAAACAGAGGGGCTTTTTGTAGGATACACATCTGGAGCAGCTTTGCAAGCAGTCCGTCAATTGAATCGCCAAAACCTGTTTTTTGACAAAAACAGCAAAGTAGTTGTTATATTTTGTGACCATGGTTCTCGTTATATGAGTAAGATATACAGCGACCAATGGATGCGTGATCAAGGGTTTTTCGACACAGAAAATATTGAAGATGAAAAACCCATCGAGTTCATCAGATAGGGTATATTTGCAACAAAATGAAAGGCAATGAATGATTTGTTTGATCGTATAAGAGCCAATAAGGGGCCCCTCGGAAAATGGGCGTCTGTAGCAGAAGGATATTTTGCTTTCCCCAAGTTAGAGGGACCTATTTCAAATCGGATGCACTTCCAAGGTAAAGAAGTGATTACTTGGAGTGTCAACGACTATTTAGGTTTGGCCAACCACCCCGAGGTTCGCAAGGTCGATGCTGAAGCTGCTGCCGAATTCGGCTCGGCATACCCTATGGGAGCACGTCTGATGTCTGGGCATACCTCCTTGCATGAACAACTTCAAGATGAATTGGCTGCCTTTGTGGGCAAAGAAGCTGCCTATGTACTCAACTTTGGTTATCAAGGTATTCTTTCTACGATTGACTCCTTGGTGTCAAAAAATGATGTCATTGTTTACGATGTAGATAGCCATGCGTGTATAGTGGACGGTGTTCGATTACATCTCGGAAAGCGCTTTACCTTTCAACACAATGATATTGAAAGTTTAGAAAAAAACCTTGTACGTGCCCAACGTGTGGCGGAAGAAACCGGTGGGGGAATTTTGGTGATTTCAGAAGGTGTTTTTGGTATGCGGGGCGAGCAAGGTCGTTTGCGTGAAATTGCGGCTTTGAAAGAAAAATACAATTTTCGACTATTGGTAGATGATGCCCATGGCTTTGGAACTTTGGGTGCTACAGGCGCAGGTGCAGGCGAGGAGCAAGGCATCCAAGACGATATTGATGTCTACTTTGCCACCTTTGCCAAGTCTATGGCTAGCACAGGCTCTTTTATTGCTGCCGACAAAGAAATTATTGACTACCTAAAATACAACATGCGCTCTCAAGTCTTTGCCAAATCTTTACAGATGGTTTTGGTCAAAGGCGCCTTGAAACGTTTGGATATGTTGCGCACCATGCCCGAGTTAAAAAACAAACTATGGGAAAATGTACACGCATTACAGTCAGGTCTTAGAGATCGTGGTTTTGATTTGGGTACCACTCAGAGTTGTGTGACTCCTGTATACTTAAAAGGAACCATTCCAGAGGCTATGGTACTTGTAAAAGACCTTCGTGACAATTTTGGTATTTTCTGTTCCATAGTCGTTTACCCTGTAATTCCTAAAGGTCTTATTTTGTTGCGTTTGATCCCTACAGCATCTCATAATTTAGACGATATCAACGAAACTTTGGAGGCATTTTCTGCAATTCGAGAACGTCTTGCGGAGGGTGTCTATGAGCGACTTTCTGCCAAATTAGCACAGGCTTAAATACGAATTTTTTAAGGATCAATTAGTACTACGGGATCCCCGCTTATATTTATATATCCTCGAGGCATTGCGTTTGTGTTAAAAGGCATCACAACGTTTTTGTTGGCGTCCAATCCAATCACACCGCCGGCTCCGCCTATGTTTTTGAGTTTTTGCATCACCACTGTGTTGGCTGATTCTTCTAACGACTGTTGGTTGTATTTCATTCGGGCAGCGATGTCGTATGCCACCACATTTCTGATAAAATACTCTCCATGGCCAGTAGCAGAAATGCCACAAACGCCGTTTTCAGCATAAGTCCCCGCGCCGATAATGGGCACGTCTCCCAAACGGCCATACCTTTTGTTGGTCATCCCCCCAGTAGAGGTTCCTGCTGCGATATTTCCATCTAAATCAATGGCGACTGCTCCTACAGTCCCAAATTTGTTGTCTGCTTTTTTCAAACCTGAAAGATGTCTTTCAAAATTTTTTTGGGTGAAAAAATAGTCCTGGGAGACCGTATCCAACCCATGATTGACAGCAAAAATCTCTGCACCACGACCACTGAGTAATACATGCTTGGAGTGGTTCATGACCACCAAGGCTGCGTCTATAGGATTTTTAAGGGTTTTGACACCAGCAACCGCCCCCGCCTGACCTGTCTGACCATCCATGATAGAGGCGTCTAATTCGTGGGTGCCTTCCTGAGTAAACACAGCGCCTTTACCGGCATTAAATAGGGGAGCGTCTTCCAATATGTTAATTGCAATTTGTACAGCTTGTACACTGCTACCTCCTTTCACAAGGTGTTTTTGCCCTGCC
>JBMYLY010000024.1:0-21678 GCA_049596815.1 Flavobacteriaceae bacterium
TCATTTTTGAAAAAGGAAACTAACTTATTAACACTGGTTTGCAATAAACGCAACAAACATAGAGAAGTGTATTCAAACAAATTAGATTTACTGAAAACGGATACTTATCACATCCAAATACTCAAGGCCAAACAGGCTGCTAGCACCTCCTGTGACCAAAGGATTACTTCTATACATGGCAAGTTCTAACAAGCCTGACGCGTTGAACAGTGCCAATGGTTTGCCATCATCAGTTCTGTTTTTTTTGTCAATATCGAAACGAACGATATCGCCATAGGAATCATAGATTTTGGTAAAACGACTGTTTCGGGCTTCGACTACATAGGTTCTTTCCTGACCTATTTCATCAAACAGTTTTTTGGAGATATTTGTAATCACATTTTCATAGTTGTCCACATAAATCACTTTACCCTGAATCAGCTTTTTGTCAGCACTAATTGTGGGTGTAAATGGGGACAATGTTTTTATCTGTTTGATTGGTTTTCCAATGATATTGGGCGCTCCTCCACGCGCCAAATGAGCCGCTGCACGTGCAAAAACAGTTAAAGAACTAAAGCTATTGTTTCCTAAGGTTTGGTGATCAATCTGGGTGATTTGATCCGGTTTGACATGGGGTGAGACCAAAGACAAAACCCCATTGTCAGGACAAACAAAAAAATGATTGTTCATGCTGACGATTAAGGGTGGGTTGTCAGGCCGTATTTCTGTGTCTATACAAATTAAATGAATACTGCCTTCTGGATAGTGTTGATAACTGTTGTGAACAATATATGACGCTTGGGCAATGTCAAAAGGGGCAATCTCATGGGATATATCAACAAGGATGGGTTCGTTGAGCTCTGCGTACAAGACACCCTTTACAGCGGCCAAATAAGGGTCTTTGTGTCCAAAATCTGATGTGATGGTGATAATGGGCTTCAATTTGATTGCAATTAGTTAATCTTCGGAACGCAAAAATCCCTAAATTTGAAATCAAAGTTACCAAAATTAGTTCTGCAATAGAAATCTTATAAAACATCCGCGTTTGAACGAACTCACCATACAGCTCACAGAAGTAAACCCAACCATTTTTTACGGGGGCAGTAGAAACAAAAACATAGCGACCCTCAAAAAATATTTTCCAAAACTCAAAATTGTAGCACGAGGCAACACCATTACTGCCTATGGGGAAGAAGAACTCTTGGAGGAGTTTGAACGTCAGCTCGATCGCTTGGTGATGCACTACGGCAAGTACAATAGCCTAGATGAATCTACTGTAGAACAAATATTGACCTCAAATGAAGAAAATGAATTTGGACTAGAACCCGATGACAAAAAAGTCATTGTACACGGGGTTGGTGGAAAAATTGTGCGTGCACAAACCCCCAATCAGGCCAAAATGGTAGAGGCTGTTCAGAACAATGACCTGGTGTTTGCTGTGGGGCCTGCTGGAACCGGTAAAACCTATACAGGTGTAGCCATGGCAGTTAAGGCACTCAAAGAAAAACAGGTCAAACGGATCATATTGACCCGTCCCGCAGTGGAGGCAGGAGAAAATCTAGGTTTTTTACCGGGTGACCTTAAGGAGAAGTTGGACCCCTATATGCAGCCGTTGTACGATGCTCTAAGAGACATGATACCGCCCGAAAAACTGGCCAATTATATTGAAAATGGCACCATCCAAATCGCACCCATGGCTTTTATGCGAGGTCGCACACTCGACAATGCCTTTGTAATTTTGGATGAAGCCCAGAATACGACTCACAACCAGATGAAAATGTTTTTGACTCGTATGGGCAAACATGCAAAATTTATTGTTACGGGTGACCCTGGACAAATCGATTTGCCCAGACGTGTGATTTCAGGCCTCAAAGAAGCCCTACTTGTTTTGTCTGATGTCAAAGGAATTCGTGTTATTTATTTGGACGACCGCGATGTGATTCGACATCAACTGGTTAAAAAAGTCATTGAAGCCTATAAAAAAACCGAACACCACAACTGATGCCGATGAACACCTTGATCCAGACCGACTTCCAATTCGTGGGACAACAAGCCAAGTACAAAGGGAAGGTACGGGAAGTTTACACTTTGCAAAATGATACCCTCTTGATGGTGGCTACTGACCGGCTTTCTGCCTTTGATGTGGTGATGCCCAAAGGCATTCCTTTCAAAGGGCAAATTCTGAATCAGATTGCCACCCATATGATGAAAGCCACCGAGGACATCGTTCCCAACTGGATCGAATCGGTCCCTGATCCCAATGTGGCCGTTGGTAAGATGTGTACTCCGTTTAAGGTGGAGATGGTTATTAGAGGTTATCTTTCTGGCCATGCAGCCAGAGAATATCACTCCGGCAAGCGCAGCCTCTGTGGGGTGTCTATGCCTGAGGGAATGAAAGAAAACGACAAATTTCCAAGTCCAATTATCACGCCTGCCACCAAAGCCGAACAAGGCGCTCATGATGAGGATATAAGCGAAGTACAAATTTTAGAACAAGGCATTGTTTCAGAATCAGATTATCGAGCTCTCAAAACGTATACCCAAAAACTATTTCAAAGGGGAAGCGAATTGGCCAAAAAACAAGGCTTGATTTTGGTCGATACCAAATACGAGTTTGGCAAAGACAGTTCTGGTAACATTGTGCTTATCGACGAAATACACACACCTGATTCCTCTCGCTATTTTTACGCCTCAGGCTATGAGGAACGCCAACAAAAAGGAGAATCCCAAAAGCAACTTTCCAAAGAATTTGTACGTCAATGGTTGATTGTCAACGGCTTTCAAGGCTTGGAAGGGCAAAAGGTTCCCAAGATGTCAGATGCGTATATTCAAACCGTTTCGGACCGCTATATTGAACTCTACGAAAACATCACCGGACTTCCGTTTGAAAAAGCAGATGTCAGTAATATAGAAGAGCGTATGCGGCACAATTTGGCTGCATACCTTTAACGCATTTCTTCAAAGATAAGCGGGACTTGAATTGAAAAAAGTGCCGCAGTAGCTGTGTGGTCAAAGCTTTCTGCCAAAGACAAATGTATGTTTTCCAAGCCCGATGATGTCATCGCCTGATGTGCGCTGGTTGCGTTGCTTGGAAAAACAAAATCATCAAGTGCGCCATGAACAATCCATATTTCTCCTTCAGGTCTCCAGTCAAATCGATCATTGTCTTTGATGGCATCGACCATGGGATGATTGCCTTCGTTGATGATTAGGTTTCTAAAATTCTCGGTAAACAAGGCTTGCGGATTGGTATCCAAATCACCTGAATCAAAAAAGTTTGATGGGTTGATGTTGGCCAACTGATCTTGATTGATGTAAAAGGAAAAAGGCTCGTTGATGCCGTAAATGTTGTTGTAGGTATATAACACCCAAAGATAGTTGGGCATAAAGGCCAAAGGTTCGTTTTTTTGCATGATTTCTTTGGCAAACAAAGTCTTATTGTAGGCGCCACCGCCAACGATGCTGGCAGTCACTTCGGTATTTGTGTTTTCTTCTATGTATTGATGCAAAGCCATGGTGGCATAGCCGCCTTCAGAATAGCCTGCCAAAAAGAGTTGGTCGCTGTAGGCAACCGATTTGTCTTGTAAAAAATATTTGGTGGCTTCTAGAATGTCATAAGATGATTGTGCCAATGTAGCACCATGCTCATATGGGTGCAACAGATGATCAGATTCTCCATAGCCCAAATAGTCGGGAGCGACCACCACATATTCCAAGCCCGCCACCGCAATTGCATAATTTCTATTCACTGACGTAGCCACAAAGTTTGAAGGGACTTCGTTGTCATCTGCGATGGTACCATGTTGGAGAGACAAAATGGGTAGCGTCTTATCAGAATCTGGTAAGAGAACCAATCCCGAGGCTTCGATTAGTACGTTTGGAAAATAGGGGTGGGGTGTTTGGTAAATGATTTTGTAAGCAGAGACAGAGACCAGGTTGCTTTTTAGGTCGGCCATCACCGTGTAGGGAAAAACTAGATCATAGGACTGTATGACTTCATTCAAGGAAAGTTCTGATATTTTCGTTGCACTGACAAGTTTGCTTGTAGGTTCTTCGGGCGGTCGGATTTCATTTTCTTCATTATCAGAACCGCAGCCGATGAGAAATAAAACAAAAAAAAGAGATAGGTGGTATAAAGATTTCATTGGGGTAATTTTGGTTTAATAATCAATGATTATGCCATGTTTTTATAAGTTTTTCCAATGCTGTATCTGAGATATTTGTATCAATTTTTTGAGCGGTTTTTTCTTTTCGTCGAACCCATGTAAGTTGTCGCTTGGCAAAATTGCGGGTATGTTGTTTGATGTCCGCAACGGCTTTTTCCAAATCTATTTTTTCATCAAAGAAATCAAATAACTCTTTATAGCCCACAGTTTGTAACGCATTTAAAGCACGGTGGGGGTAGAGCGCATGGGCTTCTTGTAGCAAACCTGCGCTCATCATATTGTCTACCCGTTGGTTGATTCGTATGTACAATACATTTCTATCAATCTCGACAGTGAGTGGCAATACTTCAAAAGGACGCTCGGGCTTGGGTTTTCCCAAAAAAGAAGAATAGGCCTGTCCCGAAGACAAACACACACCTAAGGCCCGCATCACACGACTGGGATTGTTGACATCTACTTGTTGATAATAGGTGGGGTCTAGCTGTTGTAATTCTTCCTGAAGATTGGCCAGCCCTAGCGTGTTTAGTCTGTTCCCAAGTTCGGTTCGAATGGCTTCTGAGACATCGGGAAATACGTCCAATCCTTCTGTAACTGCCTGCATATAAAGCCCTGATCCACCCACCAAAATAGCAGTGTCTTTTTGGGAGAAATACTTTGTCAATGCCTCTATAGCATCTTGCTCATATTTACCCACGGAATAGGGTTCTTCTATGCTCAGGTGCTGTATAAAGTGGTGCGGAGCAAGTGACAATTCCTCTTTGTTGGGTACGGCTGTACCTATGCTCATTTCTTTGTAGAACTGTCGTGAATCACACGAAAAAATTTCTGCATCCACTAGGTTTGCCAGTCTGATGGCCAAAGCTGTTTTTCCACTTGCCGTGGGGCCAGATAAGGTGATGAGTGTTTTTTTGGTCATGGGTGTTTAGAATTTACGAAACCTCAAGTAAGAATAAAGGAAGCCACCAGTAGGTTGATTTGTTTTCTTGGGGATATGATTCATGTTGTAAAAATAAACAATACGATTTAGCCGAGATTAATGATGCGAACGCCTTTGGTTTTTCTTAGATAGCTCTGTATTAAATGGCGTACCTCACGGCTGTTTGGTAGGGGGTATATGAGGTTACGTAAGACATCGACATGTGTGATTTGGTGGTTGAGTCCTACATAGCCAAAACCAGCAACTTTGTCATCTTCTATCAAAACAACGCTTTGTTCTTCTGGCGTGCGGCCTTTGTCAACAACTACCATATGGGTGTGGGGAAACCCCAAATGCTGAATAAGCTGCTCAGCTCGTTGGTTGTAGCTAGCTGAAGACTCTTCCCCTGTACATGCACCCATACATTTTTGTAAACTGTAATGGCTACAAGCCCCTTCATTTTTGTCCATGCTCAAGTGTTTTAGGCACAATCCAAACTTATCGGCAAAATGAAACAATAATGTACGCGCACGGTTGAGGTTTTTAAAGGTAGTCACATAAACCCCATCACCGTTTAAATGTTCCAATCGAAAAAATCGATAGCCATCGCTGCTGAACCCAGTGGCCAATCCGAATCTTACAAACTGATTCTTAAACATGCGGTTGTGTTTGGGTTTGTGCAACCTAATCTCGTCCATTTCTTTAAGCAGGGCCAACAGTTCACTCCCTGTTTCTTCAGTGCTCACAGATGTAGTTTCCAATTGAAGTTTGAGGGCCTTTTTGCCATTGCCACTAAAATGTTGACTTATTCTCCTTCGCATGTTTTTACTTTTCCCAATATAAATGATGTCTCCTTTCTGATTGTGGAGGTAATACACCCCAAGTCTGGGAGGTGTACTGTCAATGAGACGTAAAAGATGTTTGGGTTTTTTCTGTGAAGCAACAGATTTGATCTGTTTTTTAACAATTTCTTTCTCGCCGTCTTTGTTGAGCAGTAGTTTTAACAAGTCGACCGTGGCTCGGGCGTCTCCGGCAGCGCGATGTCTGTCACTCAATGGAATGCCAAGGCTGCGAACCAAACGCCCCAGTTTGTAGGATTCGACTTCCGGAAAGAGTTTTTTTGAAAGTTCAACCGTGCATAGGGTCTCTCTGTCAAAATCGAACCCCAAGCGGTCAAACTCTGTGCGCAACATACGGTAATCAAAGGAGGCATTGTGGGCAACCAACACACAGTTGGTGGTAATTTCTACAATTCTTTTCGCTACTTCGTAGAACTTGGGCGCGTTGCGAAGCATCTTTTCGTTGATACCCGTTAGGTTGACAACAAAAGGTTGAATGGGGCGCTCAGGATTGATGAGGCTGATAAACTGATCTGTGATGGTCTGACCGTCGAATTGGTAAATGGCGATTTCAGTAATCCCTTCCTCATCGTATTTTCCTCCCGTGGTTTCAACATCAACAACTGCGTACATTCGGTTCAGTTTCTAGCGCCAAAGATACGACTGCCCACACGAATCATATTACTGCCACAATCAATGGCCAACGCATAATCACCACTCATTCCCATGGAGAGTGTGTCCCACTGTTGAGCCAATAGGTGTTTTTGGTAAAAGGCATGCAGTCCCTCAAACTCAATTCTGATTTGGTCTTGGTCGTCTGTAAAACTGGCCATACCCATAAGTCCTTTTATACGCACGTTTGTAAAGGACAGGTTTTGAAGAATGTTTTCGACCTCGTCATAATCCATTCCAAACTTGGTGGATTCATCAGCGATACGGATTTGAAGCAAACAATCGATAGTGCGTTTGTTTTTTGCGGCCTGTTTGTTGATTTCATTTAGCAACCGCGTGCTGTCCACACTGTGAATCAGACCGACAAAAGGCGCGATGTATTTTACCTTATTCCGCTGTAAATGACCAATCATATGCCATCGTATATCTTTAGGTAAAGCCTCTGCCTTGACGTACAATTCCTGTACTTTGTTTTCCCCAAAATCCAATTGCCCGGCCTGATAGGCTTCCAATAAGTCCTCAATGGGTTTGGTTTTAGAAACTGCTACCAGCGTCACATAATCGGGTAGGGTAGTTCGAAATGAAGTAAGGTTGTTAGCTATCATAGGCTTTAAAATCGTACATCAACAAACCATTCAACAATTTCGGAAACACATAGGTACTTTTTGGGGGAAGCAAAGCGCCTTCAGACAAACAACGCTTGACTAGGTCTAAAGATATCGGAAAATGTGCAATACCCAATTTGTATTGTTTGGAATCCACAGCCTGCTCGATCCCTTTTTTGTTGTTTTCATGGTATTGGTAGTCAATTCTAGCATCAGTATGCAAATCCTCAATGCCTAACAAAGGCTTTGCTATGTGTTTATACAACACTCGCGTAGGAAGATTGTCAAAGGCTTTGTCTCTGTCAATACTTTTGTACTGGAGTTTATACCAGGACTTTTCCAAGTACATGGCAAACGACTGTGAATTCATTGGTTTTTGGTAGTAATTGACACGTGCCACATTGAATGTTGAGGACAATTGGGCTATAAGATGATCGGGTCGGTGGTTGTTTAAGTCCGTAAACAAACGACAAAAAGCATCCACTTTGAGTTGATGATCTGGAACCAAACACACCAGCATTTTGTCATAAGCCGCTTGTTCTGCGGCCAGTTGCACGGATGAATAACAACGATGATGTCCGTCTATGATGAGCAAGGATTTGATATCTCTCAATGCCCTTTGTACATGATTGATTATTATAGGGTGGTCAATACGCCACAACGAATGCGTCACGCCCGCCCTGTCAAATTCAGCAAAAGGTCTGCTGCATAAAAACCGCTTCCTAATTTCAGTCAAAGCTGCATTTTCTGTATGTCCAAGCAGCACGGGCTCTGTATTGAGCATAACCTCTTTGAGGTAGTCTTTAAACATGGAAACACGCTTGTTGACCACGCCCTCGTGCGGTACGATGGTGCCATCGAGAACGTGCTTGGTGTCCATAAGCCCGATAATCCCCTCAAAAACAGCATCGTTTTGTTTGATTCTGTAGCAATACAAACTTGGACTGGCATCTTTGACCAAAACTTTTTGCTTCAAATAATTGTTGAGTCTTTTTCGGATTTGTTGGTGGTTGTTTTCGTCAGGGCGAATCAGTGAATAAAAATCAGCAGCATCACTATCTACCTCAATATTAACATCACCGATCTGTCTGTAAGACCAGTTTTTTATGTGTTGGGGCTGGGGGCGTAGGGCATGAAATGGGTGTAGGTTAAACTTCATATTAAAAACAATTTAGAATGGCATGAGCCACTCGAAGTGCCTCTGCGCCATTTTGGAGCGATATATTGGGGGTAAACTCTTCTTCAATAGCATCTGCAAAATGTTCTAGTTCCATTTGAATGGCGTTGCCTTCATCAACTCTAGGGTTGTTAAAAAGGATTTCTTTTTTCTCTCCTTCTGCGTTTTGTAAAATCATGGCAAATTCACCTGGATTTTCGGGTGCGTCCTTCATTTGGACAACTTCGACTTTTTTGTCTAAAAAGTCCACAGAAACATAGGCGTCTTTTTGGAAAAAGCGAGATTTTCGCATGTTTTTCATCGAAATGCGGCTGGCTGTCAGGTTGGCCACACATCCATTTTCGAATACAATGCGTGCGTTGGCAATGTCAGGGGTTTGACTGATCACAGACACCCCACTTGCATGCACCTCTTTAACAGGCGATTGAACCACACTCAACACCACGTCGATGTCGTGTATCATCAAGTCCAGCACCACAGACACATCTGTCCCTCTGGGGTTGAACTCCGCCAATCGGTGGGTCTCTATAAACATAGGGTTGGTAATAGAGGCTTGCGCCGTCATAAATGCCGGATTGAACCGCTCCACATGACCCACCATACCTTGAAGTTGCTTTTCTGCTGCCAATTGCACCAATTCTTGTGCTTCTTTAGTTGTGTTGGTAATGGGTTTTTCGATAAAAATATGTTTGCCTTTCTCCAAAGCCTTGGTGGCCATGGGATGGTGCGAAAGGGTAGGGGTTACGATGTCAACCACATCGACTTGGTCGATAAGCGAATCAACATCTGAAAAAGCCTTGTAGCCAAACTCTTTTTCAACAGCCTTTGCCATTTGAGGGTTTTGATCATAAAAACCAACCAAAGTAAAACGGTTGGAAGCCTGCAAGATTCGCAAATGAATTTTACCCAAATGACCGGCGCCAAGTACGCCTATGTTGATTCTTTTTGACATAGGCACAAATGTAATGGGTTTCTCATGATTTTATTGTGAAATCTTGGCAAACTCCACTATTTTTAGCGTGATGATTGACAGTCCAAAACATCAAGGCATGCGCAAACGTTTGGTCGATACCCTTCGTGCCAAGGGAATCACAGATGAGCGTGTGCTGGAGGCAATTGGCCAAATTCCACGACACCTTTTTATGGACAGTGGGTTTGTGGCTCATGCCTACGAAGACAAAGCCTTTCCCATCGCAGCAGGGCAAACCATTTCTCAGCCCTACACGGTGGCTTTTCAGACCCAATTGTTGCAAGTAATTTCGGGACATCGTGTGTTGGAGATCGGGACCGGGTCGGGCTACCAAACGGCTGTGTTGTCATTGATGGGAGCAGAGGTTTATACCATTGAACGACAACATGCGCTCTATAGATACAGCCTCAAACAATTGAGCAAACTCAACTATAGCCCTAAAAAAATTGTTTTCGGTGATGGGTATAAAGGGCTTCCTGAATTGGCTCCATTTGACCGAATTTTGGTAACAGCGGGTGCACAAGAAGTACCGAAAGCCTTGTTAAGTCAATTGGCTGTTGGGGGTAGGCTTGTCATTCCTGTAGGGGTAGAGACCCAAGAAATGTTGCTGTTTGTAAGAACTTCTACTCAAAATTTCGAAAAACAGAAACACGGTTCCTTTCGTTTTGTCCCTATGTTAGAGGACAAGAACTAACACTTTATTTTTCTTGTATCTCTGATGGAAGGTCGCTGTATTCGCTTTTTTGGCTGACATGTCCATAAAAATTTACTTTGGCCTCAATGCCACATTTTCCAAATACGCTTTTTTGCAAAATACAGCGTAGTGCATCGTGTATGCCACTAGCTTGATAATGGGGGTTTGAATGGCCGGTAGAAATATACAGTGTGGTGGTTTTGTCTCCCAACAAACCCTCAGCACCGTCAGACCAGTCGGTAAAGGCAAATCCAGGAGTAAACACCCGGTCAAAAAAGCCCTTTAATATGGCGGGCATCTGTCCCCACCACAGCGGAAACACAAAACTGTAGTGATCGGCCCACCTAAGTTGGTCTTGGTATTTTTTGATGGTGTAGGTTACTACGGTATCTCCTGCGAGTATGGGGTTAAAGCCGTCTTGATACAAGTCGATGACTTGGGTGTTTTCATTGTTTGCAGTTGCTTGAGCCAATAAGCGATCTTTAAGTTTGTGAGAAAAACTGTCAGAATCGTAGTGTGAATAGATGATAAGATGGTTCATAGATGTTAGGATTTAGGGTGTAATCAAAGATAAGAATTTATTCAAATAAACCCCGATATAGGCATGGCATATAAGTAGTTCGGAATACCCTAACGATTGGAAAAGCTCTTCTTTACACGATCCAATTGTCTTTTGTTGTCCCTGTCCTTTAGGGTTTCTCTTTTGTCGTGCAATTTTTTCCCTTTGGCCAAAGCGATGCGCAGCTTGGCATAGCCTTTATCGCTTATAAAAAGATTGAGGGGTACGATGGTAAGTCCCACATTTTTGACCTCCTTGTGCAGTTTGCGCAATTCGCGCTTGTTGAGCAAGAGCTTGCGATCTCCACGGGTGCGGTGGTTGACATAGCCCCCATGGCTGTATTCGTCCACATACATATTGATCACGAACAATTCGCCTCGGTCGTTAAACTCACAAAAACTCTCACCTATGGAGGCTTTTCCCGCACGAATCGATTTGATTTCGGTTCCGGTCAATACCAATCCGGCGGTATATTGATCGAGTAGTTCATACTCGAACCGCGCACGTTTGTTTTTGATATTGACCTGCTTTTGCATGCCGCAAAGGTAGCAACAATCCCCTTAGGCGTTGCGAAATACCAATTCTTGGTCAAAAGCATCCAAGAGGATGACTTTTTCCTTGTCAATCTCATCGACAAGCAAGCGTTTTGCCAATTCGTTGAGAACCATGGTTTGCACCACTCTTTTAACGGGACGAGCACCGTATTGAGGGTCAAAACCCTTTTGCGCCAACAATTGTAGGGCCTCGTCTGTGGCTTGGATACTGATTTGCTGGTCTGCCAATCGTTTGTTGAGAAGTTGGATCTGTAGTTTTACAATAGAGACGATATCTTCCTTGGTCAATGGGCTAAAGAGCACGATGTCATCAATGCGATTGATAAACTCGGGGCGTACATTTTTACGCAAAATCTCCAGAACCGCTTCTTTGGCCAAATCTGACGCCTTGTCCATGTCCGACTCTTTAGAGTATATTTCCTGAATCGCCTCACTGCCCAAATTGCTCGTCATGATGATGATGCTGTTTTTAAAATCAGCAACCCTTCCTTTGTTGTCCGTCAATCGACCTTCATCCAATACTTGCAGCAATACATTAAAAGCGTCTGGATGCGCTTTTTCGATTTCATCCAACAACACGACCGCATAGGGCTTTCTGCGAACGGCTTCTGTGAGTTGTCCACCCTCGTCATAGCCCACATAGCCCGGAGGTGCGCCCACCAATCTGCTTACCGCGTGTCGTTCTTGGTATTCGCTCATATCGATGCGTGTTATGGCGTTTTCATCGTCAAATAGCAGTTCGGCAAGGGCTTTGGCCAGTTCTGTTTTTCCAACCCCAGTCATGCCTAAAAACAAAAAGCTACCCACGGGTTTGTTGGGGTCTTGCAGTCCAGCACGGCTGCGTCGCACCGCATCACTCACGGCCACAATGGCCTCATCTTGCCCCACAATGCGTTTATGGAGTTCATCTTCTAATTGCAACAAACGCTCTCGTTCTGATTGTAGCATTTTGCTTACAGGAATACCTGTCCATTTGGCCACCACTTCCGCGATGTCGTCGTAGGTAACTTCTTCTTTGACAAGCGCATCTTGCTGCTCGGCCAATTGGGCTTGTTCTCTGGAAAGATGTTCTTGTAGCTCTTTGATTTTGCCATAACGCAATTCGGCGACTTTCGCATAGTCACCCTCTCGTTCGGCACGATCGGCTTCTGCGCGCCATTGCTCGATGTCTGTTTTGTGTTGCTGTATGCCTTCAATCAGTTCGCGCTCGGCATTCCACTGCCCAAACAATCCGGAACGTTCTTCTTTAAGATTACCGAGCTCGCTGTGTAAAACCTTGAGTTTTTGTTTGTCGTCCTCTCTTTTAATCGCTTCGATTTCGATCTCCAACTGCATGATCTTTCTGTCCAAAGCATCGAGTTCTTCGGGTTTGGAATTGATTTCCATACGCAATTTGGACGCTGATTCATCAATCAGGTCAATGGCTTTGTCAGGTAAAAAACGATTGCTGATGTAGCGTTGTGATAGCTTAACGGCTCCGATAATGGCTTCGTCTTTAATTAATACCTTATGGTGGTTTTCGTATTTCTCTTTGATTCCCCGCAAGATAGAGATGGCACTTTCGGTATCTGGCTCATCGACCATTACTTTTTGAAAACGACGCTCCAAAGCCTTGTCTTTTTCGAAATATTTTTGATATTCATCAAGAGTAGTGGCACCCACGGCACGCAACTCACCCCGTGCCAAAGCGGGTTTGAGAATGTTGGCGGCATCCATAGCACCTTCACCACCGCCAGCGCCGACTAGGGTGTGAATTTCATCAATAAATAGCACGATGTTGCCTGCGCTTTGGGTCACTTCTTTAACCACACTTTTGAGGCGCTCTTCAAACTCTCCTTTGTATTTGGCGCCAGCAATCAAAGCACCCATATCTAGTGCAAAAACACGTTTGTCTTTTAGGTTTTCAGGAACATCACCCGAAGTGATTCTATGTGCCAAGCCTTCTGCTATGGCAGTTTTTCCGGTTCCGGGTTCACCAACCAGTATGGGGTTATTTTTGGTACGACGGGTCAAAATCTGCAGTATGCGCCGTATTTCATCATCACGCCCGATGACAGGATCCAATTTGCCCTCTTGGGCCATTTGATTGAGGTTGCGCGCATATTTTTCCAAGGCTTGGTAACTTTCTTCTGCTGATGTGGATGTCACACGAGTTCCATGGCGCATTTCTTCAATGGCCTTGAGAAGTTCTCTTTCATTAACGCCCTGATCTTTTAATATTTGGGAAGCAGTTGATTTGTTTTTGACAAGTGCCAATAGCAAATGCTCCACAGCAATAAATGCGTCTTTCATCTTTTGAGCCTCCATCCATGCATCGGTAAAAACTTTGTTGGTTTCAGTGGACATAGACAATTGTCCGCCCTCAACAGTGGGTTTTGAGGCCAAATTTTTGTCGGCCATTTGTTTCAATAAAGCGCTATTGACTCCTAATTTTTTATACAAGAACTGAAGGGAGTCAATCTCTAACAACACTTTGAGCAAGTGGTCATTATCGACTTGTGCATGGCGGGCTTGTTGGGCCAGCATTTGTGTCTCTTGTATGGCCGCTTGAGCTTTGGTGGTTAATGTGTTGGGGTTCATATTTAAATTTTTTATGCTCAATTCAATTTTGATACCAGATTTAAAAAATGACAAAATGACGTTTGTAAGGCTTAAAACGCTGACTTTGTGGCGTTTTTAAACAATATAGATGTTGATTATATTATTAAAAACTTTCCACGATTCCTCCAAAATTCGTTGCATACACTTTGTCGGATACATACATTTGCGTTTTCAATAAATAAGCTATGTCTATAGAACGCGACCAACATCTTTTTGAACTTATTGAAGCCGAACACCAACGCCAATTGGGGGGTATTGAACTCATCGCTTCGGAAAATTTTACCAGTGAGCAAGTCATGGAGGCCACCGGCTCTGTGCTGACCAACAAATATGCCGAAGGCTATCCGGGCAAGCGTTATTACGGGGGTTGCGAGGTAGTCGATGAGGTGGAGCAATTGGCCATCGACCGTGCCAAAGCCTTGTTTGGTGCCGCGTATGCAAACGTACAACCCCATTCGGGCTCGCAAGCCAATACGGCTGTATACCATGCTTTTCTTAAGCCCGGTGATAAAATTATGGGATTCGATTTGTCTCATGGGGGGCACTTGACCCACGGTTCGCCAGTAAACTTTTCAGGACGCCTATACAGCCCTGTTTTTTATGGTGTTGAAAAAGAAACCGGACGCTTAAACTATGACAACATCGCTGAGATTGCAGAACGTGAAAAACCCCAGATGATTATTGCTGGTGCTTCTGCCTATTCTAGAGATATAGATTTCAAACGCTTTCGTGAAATTGCTGATGCTGTTGATGCTTTTCTACTGGCAGACATCTCACACCCTTCTGGATTGATCGCCAAAGGGGTTTTAAATGATCCTGTCCCTCACTGTCATGTGATTACTACCACTACCCACAAAACCCTCCGTGGCCCTCGTGGTGGCCTCATTTTGATGGGCAAAGACTTTGAAAACCCATTCGGTATTACACTTAAGAACGGTAAAAAACGAATGATGTCATCGCTGTTGGATGCTGCCGTATTTCCCGGCAACCAAGGTGGGCCCTTAGAACATGTGGTTGCAGCCAAGGCTGTTGCGTTTGGTGAGGCTTTGACAGACGCATACATGCACTACATTGTACAAGTTCGCAATAATGCGCAAGCCATGGCCAATGCCTTGGTGGCGAGAGGCTACAACATCATTTCTGGAGGAACCGACAATCATATGATGTTATTGGACTTACGCAATAAAAACATTACCGGAAAAGAAGCCGAACAAGCCTTGGTAAAGGCACATATCACAGCCAACAAGAACATGGTGCCTTTCGATGACAAATCACCATTTGTGACCTCTGGAATTCGTTTTGGAACGGCAGCCATTACCACTCGTGGCTTGGTGGAGGCCGATATGGAGCCCATAGTAGCCCTTATAGACGAAGTGATTGAAAACCATACGGATGAAGCTGTGATCGCCTCTGTTGGCGAACGTGTGCATCAAATGATGGTACACCGTCCTTTGTTTGTGGCCTAATCTTCTTCGAAAACTTGATGTTGGTAGGCGCCTAAGTCGGGAGCTTCCGTACGAGAATTGCCTGATAAATCTGTGGGCGCTTCTTCTGCAAACATCTTGTTGCCCTTATTGATAAGCGCACTTTCTTGGGTCGGGCGGAAATCATTTTCTTGAGGTTCCTTAAAGGAAGTATCTATATTTCTAAACAGCATGGTGTAGTGGGTGTTGTCCTCAAAATTGTAGTAAGGATTTGATAAAACACTTTGCTCAGTAGTGTCGAAACGCAAACTAGTATGATTGAGTGTGAAGTTAAGGGGTTCGTCTCCTTGGTTATCCACTACAAACTCTACCCTTTGGTTGCCATCGATAACACAGTTTTTAAAATCAGCTTGTAGGAGGGGCTGCACAAAAATTTCTGTTTCTGAAATTTGTGCGTAATCATCGAGTGCTACGGCCGGGGTGTTTCGAAAACTGTGGTTCCAATAGTTGGCAAAGGTACAATGGGTGAAATCATACTTTCCACCAATATTGCCGTAAAACGACAGATTCCCTGCATTTCCAAACACAGCGTTTGTCGCTTTGATATGCGCGGTTTTAGCCCATAGGCCTACAGAACTGCTGTTGTGGATTTGGGTTTGTTCCAACACAAGGGTTGGCTGGTCACTCTCGTCATTGTAATCCATCAAAATACCCACGGTGGCATTTTTTATGGTGGTATGTTTGAATATATGATTTCTACTTCCTGAAGTGAGCCACAAGGTACCCCATTGACCCGGAATATTATCAAAAAAGGGTTCGAGTCTGTCTCCCTCAAAAACAACCTCGTTTTCCATGGCCAAAGGGTCACTACTCGGAGCGCCCAGCACATGTACACTACTCTCATTTGCCGCTATCAATCCTGAATTTTCGTGAAAATGCACCCTTGCACCGGCTTCAAACACTGCGGTTTTTCCAGAGGGCACTCCTGCATAGCCATATATCACATAGGGCAGTTCGTTGTTGAAAATCAATTCGTCGTCCTCCAAATAAAAACCTTCAATTCCTATGATGTTACCGTCCTCGTCTTCACCAATAGGAAGGATTTCTTTGATGCCCTGATCATCTCTCTCTGGATATAAGAATATGGCATCTTTGACCAAAGTCACCAAATCGACAGATTGATTGTCAAAAAACAATTGGTCTTGGTATAAAAACTCTTTACTGTCTTGGGTGTATTCTTGAATGTCAACCGTAGTTTCCACAAAAACATACATACTGTCTTTGGCCAATAGTTCCACCTTTTCAAAGGATTGTCCGCTGAGCCCATCAACATTGTCTATAAGTATGTTGTCAGAGGAATTGTTGTAAACCCGCAAATTGTAGGTAGCCGATCCGATGTTGGTAAAAATAGTATCGAGATAGACGGTATCCCTGCTAAAGCTCAAATCTTGGGGTTGGGCAGGCACAAAATCAAGTTCGCGCTGGCAGGCATTCCACAGTAGGGCCAATAACAAACCCAAAACTATACGAAATAGAGACTTTGTCAATCGACCCATTACTTTTTGACAATGTTGACTTCAAACAATTTATCCCAATATTTCCCTGTCACAAAAAAACTTTTTCGCTTTGGGTGATAGGCAATCCCATTAAAAACATCCAAACGGGCATGTTTTGTCACTTTTTCTTTGAGACCCGAAAAATCAACCACACCTTTCACAATACCCGATTGTGGGTCAATAATGACCACTACTTCTTTGTTAAACTGATAGGTGTTGGCATACACCAGCCCATTGACATACTCCAACTCGTTGACCTTGCTGATGTATTTGTTGTTTGTAAGTATCTCAACAAATCCTTTTTCTTCAAAAGTTTGGGGGTCGAGTGTCCAAAGTTTTTCGGTGCCATCCGTTTTGTAGAGATGAACGTCGTCTGAACAAAGTCCCCATCCTTCTTTGCTTTTGTTGTACTGAAAGGAACGCTCAAGTGTGAAGTCATCCGGATTGTACACGAATCCTATATTTTCTTTCCAAGTGAGTTGTACCAGTTGATCGTTATAAAAACTCAGACCCTCTCCAAAATAAGATGCATCGAGCTTGAGTTCGTTTAGTACTTTGCCTGTGGTAAAATCTGTTTTTCTGAGTGTGGAAGCTCCATACTGACCTGTGCTTTCATACAAGAAGCCGTTATGGAATTCAAGACCTTGGGTGTATGCGTTGGGGTCATGTGGATAGGTGGCCACGAGTTCATAAGTATATACCTGTGGGGCTTCATTGGCAAACACATCTATATTTTGTTCCAGATTGATATTCTTATCTCCAGAGGAAAAAGTGGCACTCAACAAATGTTTTCCCAAATTTGAAATAACCAAATAGTCGTCTGCGATAGATTTTCCATTGACAGTATATTTCAGGTTCTCAATACTGTGGCTTTTGGGGTTGACAATCTCGTAATACACCGTGTCACCGATAGAAGCAACATTGTAATTGGTTTTTAAACGAAAGTGTTGTGGCCCTACAGAACTACAACCCACAAGGCATAAAACCAAGAATATAAGCGAATATTTCATAAAAGAAATTGAGCAAACTAAATTATTCATTAATTACTTAACGTAAAAATGGAAATCAGATTATATTTGCAATGGGTAAGTTCTACACAACCAGCTCCTGCTAAATCCCCCAGGGCGGGAACGCAGCAAGGGTAGGCGGTCGTAGCGGTGTGATGTGGGTCGCTTACCCATTTTTTCTTTTATGGGGTCTCAATCAGTTGTTTTTATTACAGGCGCATCCTCCGGAATCGGAAAAGCCACTGCTTTGTTGTTGAACAAAAAAGGCTATCATGTGATAGGCACTAGTAGAAATCCCAACAACTACTCCGATTTCCCCTTTCCTTTGATTAAAATGGACCTCACAGATGCAAATAGCATTTCTAAGGCTGTAGACAAAGTCATTAAAGAATACGGGCGTTTGGATGTGTTGATTAACAATGCAGGGGTAGGCATATCGGGACCTCTTGAAGAATTGCCCGACGAAGCCATTAGAAATCTTTTTGACACGAATCTCTATGGGCCTATTGATGTTATCAAATCTGTGTTGCCTCACATGCACAAAGGTCATGGAGGAAAAATTGTCAATATTACTTCTATAGCTGGATATTCTGGCTTGCCTTTTCGAAGTATGTATTCGGCCACAAAAAGTGCTTTTGACAGAGCTACTGAGAGTTTGCGCCTAGAGCTCAGAGGTTCTGGAATTCAGTGTTGTACTTTGGCACCTGGTGATGTGGCTACCAACATCGCACAGGGGCGTTTTCATGCACCGGTTTTGGAAAACTCACCATATAAAACTACCTACAAAAATTCTTTGGAGGATATGAACGCCCACGTAGATCAAGGTGTGGCTCCCGAAAAAGTTGCCCATAAAATACATGAAATCTTGTGCAAAAAAAGTGTAAAACCGCATTATACTGTCGGGCCCGCACTGCAAAGATTTTCTGTACATTTGAAAGCATTTTTACCACAACGTTGGTACGAAAACATACTTGCTAAATTTTACAATTTATAATACCATAAAAACACATGAAATTTTTTATTGACACTGCCAATCTAGACCAAATCAAAGAAGCCCAAGCCTTGGGTATTTTGGACGGCGTTACCACCAATCCTTCATTGATGGCCAAGGAAGGCATTACAGGGCAAGATAACATCCTAAAACACTATGTTGACATTTGCAATATCGTTGATGGAGATGTGTCTGCAGAAGTAATCTCTACTGATTTTGAAGGCATGGTCAAAGAAGGAGAAGCATTGGCAGCTTTACATCCACAAATTGTTGTCAAAGTACCGATGATACAAGAGGGTGTCAAAGCCATCAAATATTTTTCTGATAAAGGCATCAAAACCAACTGTACCTTGGTGTTTTCTGCTGGTCAAGCTCTTTTGGCAGCCAAAGCAGGGGCTACCTATGTGTCTCCATTTATAGGACGTTTGGATGACATCTCCACAGATGGTCTTAATCTGATTGAAGAAATCCGTTTGATCTACGACAACTACGCATTTGAAACACAAATCCTTGCGGCTTCGGTACGTCACACCATGCACGTGCTCGAATGTGCCAAAATCGGTTCTGATGTGATGACAGGCCCCTTGAGTGCCATTGTAGGCTTGCTAAAGCACCCTTTGACTGATAGCGGGTTGGAAAAATTCTTGGCAGATCATAAAAAAGGAAACTAAATTTGCTTTCTTAATTTTTACAGAATAGGGCCAAATGTGGCCCTATTTTTTTAATTTTGCACCTCAATAAAATCCCATGCTAACGGTATCTAATTTATCTATCCAATTTGGAAAACGCGTATTGTTCGATGAAGTCAATGTGACTTTTACAACTGGTAATTGTTACGGAATCATTGGAGCCAACGGAGCCGGAAAATCCACTTTTTTAAAAGCTTTGAGTGGAAAGATTGATCCCAATTCGGGAAGCGTTCACCTAGAGCCTGGAAAACGCATGTCGGTTTTAGAGCAAAACCACTTTGCTTTTGATGAGCACCCTGTGCTGCAAACCGTGATTATGGGGAATGCACCGCTGTATGCCATCAAGAAAGAGATGGATGATTTGTATGCCAAACCCGATTTTTCGGATGCCGATAGCGAACGTGTTGGTGAGCTTCAAATCAAGTTCGAGGAAATGAATGGTTGGAATGCCGACAGTGATGCGGCTGCCTTGCTGTCTAATTTGGGAATTTCGGAAGATCTGCACTACAGCCTTATGGGAGATTTGGATGGTAAACAACGTGTGCGTGTACTATTGGCACAGGCATTGTTTGGGAACCCAGATGTGTTGATCATGGATGAGCCTACCAACGATCTGGACTATGAAACCATCTCATGGCTTGAAGATTTTTTGGCCAATTATGACAATACCGTCATTGTTGTCTCTCACGACCGTCACTTTTTAGACGCTGTCTGTACTCATATATCCGATATAGACTTCGGCAAAATCAATCATTTTAGTGGTAACTACACTTTTTGGTATGAATCCAGCCAGTTGGCAGCTCGTCAGCGTGCACAACAGAACAAAAAAGCGGAAGAAAAGAAGAAAGAACTCGAAACTTTTATTGCAAGATTTAGTGCGAATGTGGCCAAGTCCAAACAAGCTACCTCTCGTAAAAAAATGATCGAGAAACTCAATATTGCCGAAATCAAGCCCTCTTCAAGAAGGTATCCGGCCATCATATTTGAGCAAGAACGCGAGGCAGGAGACCAACTTTTAAGCACCAATAATCTCAGTGCCCAAATCGATGGTGCGACACTTTTTCAAAACATAGACCTGAATTTGGTCAAAGGAGATAAGGTAGTTGTTTTTTCTAAAGACCCCAGAGCGACAACTGCTTTCTACCAAATTATCAACGGAAACGAAGAAGCTGCCTCAGGAAACTATAGTTGGGGTGTCACGACCAACCAGTCGTATCTGCCTTTGGACAACAGTTCTTTTTTTGAAAACGAATGGTCTTTGGTAGACTGGCTGCGTCAATACGCCAAAACACAAGAAGAACGTGAAGAGGTGTTCTTGCGCGGATTTTTAGGGAAAATGTTGTTTAGTGGGGAAGAAGCCCTTAAATCTTCCAATGTCTTATCGGGAGGTGAAAAAGTACGATGTATGGTTTCGCGCATGATGATGCAGCGCGCCAACGTAGTTATGCTAGATGAGCCCACCAACCATCTGGATTTGGAGTCAATTACAGCCTTTAACAATGCTTTGGTAAAGTTTAAAGGCACTGTGTTGCTCACCACCCACGATCATGCCTTTGCCCAATCGGTAGGGAATCGTATTGTGGAGCTTACCCCTAAAGGTGTTATAGACAGACACATGACCTTTGATGATTATATGTCTGATCCTAAGATTAAAGAGTTACGTCAAAAGATGTATGCCTAAAGCACTGTTTGGGCACGTTCGAATTCATATTTGTGCACATATACCTTTACGGCATCAATCATAGCCGGTACGGCAAATCCCGCTCGAGTAGCTGAAGTTTCTTGGTCTTTAACTATGGCTTTTATGTCTATTTCCTCCAATTCAATACAGATACGTTGCGCTTCCATAAGGTTGCCAGAATAAAGCAGTAGGTAGTTGGTTGACATTTTTAGGAGTTGTAATATCTGCTATCCCAGATGGCTCTGTTAAAGTTCTTGCCCAAAGCAAACGCATAGTAGATAGCAACAGCAGCTATGGATTTAAAAACAAACAGAAATATCAAAAGGAAATCAGACAGGGTAGGGTTGGGGTTAAATAAATGAAGCGGCATGACCCATGTTATCGCTAAACTCACAAGCAATAAGGAAATACACATGGTAATGATGTTCTTAAAAGGCCATACGAAAGCTTTTCTCAAAGGACTCATGTCATTGCCCCATTTGTGAATCAGATAGTAATAATCATTCCCCATGGGCGCAAAGAGCAAGGGATCATCCGCACTGTCTAGTTTAAATAGTTTGGAAGGTGCCATGATTTTTAATTGGTCCAACTGGGTGTT
>JBMYLY010000025.1:0-19141 GCA_049596815.1 Flavobacteriaceae bacterium
TTTGGTTAAAGCCCTGACAATAAAAAAGGGGGATGAATATGTGGGTAATATCATACAGCTTTTTAGGCAAGCAGGCTATACAACCTATTGGCTGTCTAACCAACCTCCCATTGGAATTTATGAAACATTGGTCACAAAGATTGCCCTTTCAGCAGACAAAACTTTGTTTATGAATTCTGAAAATTATTATGCTCTAACTCCTTACGAGGAGATTTTATTGCCTGAGTTGGATAAGATTTTACAAAATCCCAGTAGTCAAAAAATAATATTTATTCACCTGATGGGGAATCATGCTAAATATTCTTTCAGATATCCTACATCATTTGCTAACTATCCGACAGAAACAAAGGATGACAAACAAAACACCATAAATCATTATGACAATGCCATACTTTATAATGATCTAATAGTGCGGTCTATTATTGATAAAGCAAATAAATCAGAAATTCCCACGACAGTACTATACTTTTCTGATCATGGAGAAGAGGTCTACGATGAAATTGATTTTGTAGGTCATCCTGCCAATGGAGTTTTTACTAAAAATATGATCGAAATACCTTTCCTGTTGTGGACAAAACCTGAGCGAACTTATACCAAATCATATTACGAAAGAAAATTTATCCTGAATGATTTGTCTCATTCACTCGCTGATTTGTATGAAATTTATGCAGATGAAATCGACACTACAAGAAGTTTAATTCATAAGTCGTATAAAGAAAGACCCAGAATAGTATGGGATAGTATTGCTATTGATTAGATTTTTTATGACTGAAAAATGTATTTAAAATGATGTTTATATAATCATAATCTGATGAAGATAGTTTATGTGACCAATGATGTTTTTGGGCAAGGTGGGGTAGCGCGCGTTTTGTCCATAAAATCCTCTTTTCTTATTGAAAAACCAAACTATCAAGTTGAAATTATATCAAGCACAATAGCGGAATTGACTTTTTTTAAGTTTTCCCCCTCAGTTTTGATCAAGCACATTCCGATTTATGGAAGATCTGCTTTTAGTCTCCTGTCATATTTTCGGAGACTTAAAAAAGAAATTATCAAAGCAAAACCAGATTGCGTGGTCATTTGTGACAATGGCATTAAAGGCCACCTCATGTGTTTTTTAGATTTTAAAGCACCGGTTGTATTTGAAAGCCACGCCATAGACTTGATTCCACTTTCTAAAGGTACATTCTTGCTTAAGTCTGTAGCTCATTACTTAAAAAAAATACTGATTAGGATGTCGTTAAAACGTGTAAGCAAACACGTGGTTTTGTCCCAATCGGCAGCTGACTTACTAAAATCTAAAAATGCCATTGTCATTCCAAACCCAATAGGCCTATCTGCTAAACCCAAGGCGAATTTGAACTCACAAAAAGCAATAGCTGTGGGTAGGCTCACTCCTTCAAAGGGCTACGAACGTATGCTTAGGATATGGAAGAAAATTCATCAAATACATCCCCATTGGAAACTTGATATTTATGGAGAAGGGAGTTATAAGAATCAATTGCTTGAACTAATTGAAAGCTATAACCTATCTGACATTATAAATTTGAAAGGGAGTACGCCTAAAATTGAAAACTTGTACAAGGACTACGCTTTACTGATTCACACTTCCCTTTATGAAAGTTTCTCCATGGTTTTGTTGGAAGCGATGGTCAACGGATTGCCTGTCGTTGCTTATGATTGCCCGCTGGGTCCTCGTGAAATTGTCACTAACGAAGAAGACGGTTTTCTTGTTGAAGACAATGCCGAAGAAGCTTTTGTGGAGAGGGCCACGAGCTTAATGTCTGACCATATGCTGAGAAGTCATATGGGACAAAATGCTTCTGTTAATATGAAAAGATTCGAGACTAAAGAAATGATGCGCCAGTGGCAACAATTGTTTGTTGATTTAAAAAAGGATTATGACTCAATGAAATAATACAACCTGAAAAAATCAAACAAAAAAAGCGGGCCTCTTTTAGTAGAAAGTAGTTTTTCAGTTGGTTTTATGACGCACTTACTTAATGTCTTGAAGATCCCTAGTAATTTCTGTTTTCGAAGCCATTCGTACGCGCAAACCAATTGACTTTGATGATTGTTGATGTGGTTGTTGTGGTATAGCCATCCAATTGTTTTGGCACCTTCTTTGCTTTTTTCTAAAAAACTGGAATTGGTTTCCAAACCATTGTGATAAACCTCATTGTCAATGTGTGAAGGCACAATCTTTAAATCTTGGAGTCGTGCTGAAAACAAGGGGTCCAATCCATATCTGTTTTGAAGAATTGCGTTCACTTCTAAAAACAATGATTTTTTTATAAAAACATTTCCCGAGAGCACATTTTTATAGGGCTTTTCAGAACGCCTTTTGGCCGCTATTTCCTCCCTCTTTTTTCCATATCTATAACGCAACAATTTTTTTGATTTGATAGTGCTTTTGTAGGCATATCCGCCAAAAAAGACCGCTCGTTCAGGAGATTTTTTCTGATGTACAAGGTAGTCTTTAATAAATCGTTCTGTTTTCGGCATCATATCGGCATCCACAAAAAGAAGCCAATCAAAACTTGCGTCGTTGGCAAGTTTTTGCCGTATGGCGGTTCTGCCAATATTGGATGAAAATTTTTTGTAGGCCACATTTTTTAAAGAACCCATCCTTTTATTTTCCTTCTCAAAAAGAGTCGATCCATCATCATAACACAGGATTTCAAAGTCAACACTTTCTTTTTCAGCTTGACGTACCATTTCTTTTGCCAATGGGAAGGCATCGTAATTGTAGATAGGAATAAGAACTGACAGCATAACTTACAAACTATACTTGCTTGTGAACGAGCTCTGACAGTTTACCTTCTTCACACTTAAAAGTCATACTCGGATATTTCGATATCAGGTTGTAGTCATGGGTAGCCATAAGCACAGTGGTGCCTTTTTGGTTGATGTTTTGTAGCAAATCCATTACCTCCAAACTGGTGATTGGGTCCAAATTTCCCGTAGGCTCGTCGGCCAGTATGATGTCAGGGTCATTGAGTAAGGCGCGGGCAATGGCAATGCGTTGCTGTTCCCCACCCGACAAGGCGTTGGGAAATTGCTTTTTTCGATCTTTTAATCCGACCAAATCCAATACCACGTCAATTTTCTCATTTCGTTTTTCGGAGTCTTTCCAGCCGGTGGCTCGCAATACAAAATCCAAGTTGCGCTCAATCGTACGATCCGGTAATAGTTGAAAATCTTGGAACACCACGCCGAGTTTTCTTCGCAAATCAGGAATTTTTCTCTCTTTGAGTTTCCTCAGGTCGAATCCAGCTATGTGTCCTTCGCCTTTTTCCAGCTTTAGGTCTCCATACAAAGTCTTGAGTAGGCTGCTTTTACCGCTTCCGGTGCGCCCTATGAGATAGACAAAAGCCCCTGGAGCAATCTGTAGACTCAAATCGGACAACACGGACTTATTGTGCTGATTTATCTGTGCATCTTGGAACGAAATAATGGCTTCTTTCATGATTCGACCCTAAAAATAGGAAGACTTACAGAAACAAAATGAAACTTTTTTCAATAAAATTCATTTTAAATGTTTTAATATTAAACCAAAATAAGTTATTTAATTTAATAACTATATTATTTATATTAAAACCTATTTATATTATTAAGCATAAATATATATTTGCTAAAAATTTTTACAATGTGTGGAATTGTATGTGCCTTTAACGAAAAGGAAGAAATTGATGGGTTGAGACCTCAACTTTTAGAAATGTCCAAACGCATTCGTCATCGCGGTCCCGATTGGAGTGGGATTCATGTGGCTTCTCATGCTGTTTTGGCACATGAGCGACTGGCTATTGTGGACCCTACGTCGGGAAAACAACCATTGTTTGGCAACAACGGCCAATTGGTGTTGGCTGCCAACGGGGAAATCTATAACCATCGCGAGTTGCGCAAGAGCACACCAGACTATCCTTTCCAAACCGGATCCGATTGTGAAGTGATATTGTCACTTTACAATTCCAAAGGCACCGACTTTATAGATGACCTCAATGGTATTTTCGGTTTTGTTTTATATGACGAAGCAAACAGCCGCTTGCTGGCTGCCAGGGATCATATGGGTATCATACCGCTTTACATGGGTTGGGACTTTCAAGGCACATTGTATATAGCTTCAGAGCTAAAAGCCTTGGAAGGCTTCTGTAACAAAATTGAAGTGTTTCCTCCGGGGCATTTCTATGATAGTAAAAAAGGGGCATTGGAATTGTGGTACAAACGCGATTGGCGTTCATATGACACTGTCAAAGACAACCCTACTGAGATAGAAGCACTAGGTCAAGCGCTTGAAGACGCTGTGCATCGTCAATTGATGAGCGACGTACCCTATGGGGTTTTGCTCTCTGGTGGACTCGACTCTTCCATCACCTCTGCCTTGGCTAAAAAATTTGCTAAAAACCGCATAGAGTCTGACGATCAAAATGAAGCTTGGTGGCCACAGCTACACTCATTTTCAATTGGTCTTGAAGGTTCACCCGATTTGGCAGCCGCACAAAAAGTGGCAGACCACATCGGCACGGTTCATCATGAGGTCACTTTTACCATTCAAGAAGGTTTGGATGCAATTCGAGATGTAATCTATCATTTGGAAACTTACGATATTACCACGGTCCGCGCCTCTACGCCTATGTACCTATTGGCTCGAGTGATAAAGTCTATGGGCATCAAAATGGTATTGTCTGGCGAAGGTGCCGACGAGGTGTTTGGTGGCTATCTGTACTTTCATAAAGCGCCCAACGCCCAAGAATTTCACGAAGAGACCGTCAGAAAACTTGACAAACTTTATCAATATGACTGCTTACGAGCCAACAAATCTTTGGCAGCTTGGGGTATTGAAGGACGCGTTCCCTTTCTCGATAAGGAGTTTTTAGATGTTGCTATGCGTATCAATCCCGCGGATAAAATGATTACCTCTGAGCGCATGGAAAAATGGGTCGTACGTAAAGCTTTTGAAGATTACCTTCCCGAAAGTGTAGCCTGGCGCCAAAAAGAGCAGTTTAGCGACGGAGTGGGTTACAACTGGATAGATACCCTTAAAGAAGTTGTGGACCAAGAGGTGACCGACACTCAGATGGAAGCTGCCCAGCATCGTTTTCCAGTGCAAACCCCGCGCACCAAAGAAGAGTATTATTATCGCAGCATATTTGAAGCGCATTTCCCTTCAGACACCGCTGCCTTGACAGTGCCTTCTGTGCCGAGTGTAGCCTGTAGCACACCCACTGCTTTGGCCTGGGACGCTTCATTCCAAAACATGAATGAACCCTCCGGTAGGGCCATTGGTCAGGTGCATCTTGATGCTTACAAGAAATAGCCCGTTTTTACTTCAAAAAACCTATTTATTTTCCACAATACGTGTTAATAACTTAGCGTATCTGAAGGGTTTATTTGCAAGCACATTCTTTAAGATATAGGTATATTTGGTAGAATGTGATTTTGCTAAAAAAACAAACAAATTTATGAGCGAAAACAACCCAAAAAACCAATATTCTGCAGACAGCATACAGGCATTGGAAGGGATGGAGCACGTACGCATGCGTCCATCGATGTATATTGGTGATGTAGGTGTTCGTGGTTTGCACCACCTTGTATATGAAGTCGTTGACAACTCTATCGATGAAGCCTTAGCGGGTCATTGCGACGAAATTGCTGTTACCATCAATAAAGATCAATCTATTACAGTCGAAGACAACGGGCGCGGTATTCCTGTTGGTCTACACAAAAAAGAAGGTGTTTCTGCCCTTGAGGTGGTTATGACCAAGATTGGTGCTGGAGGGAAATTTGACAAAGATTCATACAAAGTTTCTGGAGGTCTCCACGGGGTAGGGGTTTCCTGTGTGAATGCCCTCTCTGACCATTTACGCGCTACCGTTCATCGTGATGGCAAGGTTTGGGAACAGGAATATGAAAGAGGAAAGTCTTTGTATCCGGTCAAAACCATAGGCGATACAGACAAAACGGGAACCATAGTCACTTTTTCCCCTGACAAAAGTATTTTTACCCAAACCACGGAGTACAACTATGACACCCTTGCAGGCCGTCTTCGTGAATTGGCCTACCTCAATAAAGGTATCCGCATCAGGCTCACAGACGAACGTGTTTTGGACGACGATGGCAACCCAACCTCAGAGCTTTTTCATTCAGAAGAAGGGTTAAAGGAATTCATTCGTTTTTTGGATGCCAATAGAGAGCCACTCATTGAAGATGTTATTGCCATGGAAGGTGAAAAAAATGACATTCCTGTGGAAGTTGCTATGGTGTACAATACCTCGTTTAACGAGAATCTACATTCCTATGTAAACAACATCAACACCCACGAGGGGGGAACACACCTTTCAGGATTTAGACGAGGGCTTACTACAACCCTGAAAAAATATGCAGATGCCTCCGGTTTGTTAGACAAACTCAAATTTGAGATTTCAGGTGATGATTTTAGAGAAGGGCTGACAGCCATCGTTTCTGTGAAAGTTGCTGAGCCTCAGTTTGAAGGGCAAACCAAAACCAAATTGGGCAACCGTGAGGTAACCTCAGCGGTTTCTCAGGCGGTTTCTGAAATGCTTGAAAACTATTTGGAAGAACACCCCAACGATGCCAAAACCATTGTGCAAAAAGTAATTCTAGCCGCTCAGGCGCGTCATGCTGCGCGTAAAGCCCGTGAAATGGTTCAGCGCAAAACGGTTATGAGTGGTGGAGGCTTGCCCGGAAAACTCTCTGACTGTGCATCCCAAGACCCGGCTGAGTGTGAAGTATTCTTGGTTGAGGGTGACTCTGCAGGAGGTACTGCCAAGCAAGGTCGCGACAGAAATTTTCAAGCCATTTTGCCTTTGCGAGGTAAGATTCTCAATGTAGAGAAAGCCATGCAACACAAAGTTTTTGAAAACGAGGAAATTAGAAATATCTACACGGCTTTAGGGGTTACGATCGGAACTGAAGAAGATAGCAAAGCCCTCAACATGGAAAAGTTACGTTATCATAAAATCGTCATCATGTGTGATGCTGATGTGGATGGCAGTCACATATCGACCTTGATATTAACCTTCTTTTTTCGCTACATGCGCGAACTGATCGAAAATGGGCATGTGTATATCGCCACGCCGCCCTTGTATTTGGTCAAAAAAGGAGCCAAAAAACAATACGCATGGGATGATGATCAGCGTGATCGTTTGCAAATGGAGTTTGGACAAGGTAGCTCCGTACAGCGCTACAAAGGTTTGGGAGAGATGAATGCCGAACAATTGTGGGAAACCACCATGAATCCAGAGTTTAGAACCCTACGACAGGTAACCATTGACAATGGAAGTGAAGCGGATAGAATTTTCTCCATGTTAATGGGGGATGAAGTGCCACCAAGACGTGAGTTTATTGAGAAAAACGCCATTTATGCCAATATCGATGCATAAGTGTGCGATTGCTTTTCATTTTATACACACACAACCTATTTTTGTAAAAATTTAAGTTTAAAATAATGAAAGTTACCATCATTGGTGCCGGAAATGTAGGTGCCACATGTGCAGATGCCATTGCGTATCAAGGCATGGCCAGCGAAGTCGTTTTATTAGATATCAAAGAAGGATTTGCTGAGGGCAAAGCTCTGGATATGATGCAAACCGCCACTACGCTCGGCTTTAAAACTCGAATCGTGGGAACGACTGGTGATTACGCCAAAACTACCAATAGTGATGTAGTGGTGATTACTTCAGGAATCCCACGAAAGCCCGGTATGACAAGGGAGGAGCTTATAGGTATAAACGCAGGAATCGTGAAAAGTGTTGCCGACCAAGTGCTTCAACATTCTCCCGACGCAGTAATTGTGGTCGTTTCCAATCCTATGGATACCATGACTTACTTGACACTTAAGTTCACAGGTCTGCCAAAAAATCGTGTTATTGGTATGGGAGGTGCCCTTGATAGCAGCCGTTTCAAAACCTATTTGTCTTTGGCTTTGGAAAAACCCGCCAACGACATTCAGGGTATGGTAATTGGAGGCCATGGTGATACTACTATGATTCCACTTACCCGGTTGGCTACTTACAACGGACTGCCTGTCAATCAGTTTCTATCTCGAGACCAACTCAACCAGGTTGCCGCTGACACCATGGTCGGTGGTGCTACACTTACCAAACTTTTAGGCACATCGGCTTGGTATGCACCTGGAGCGTCTGTGGCCTATTTGGTAGCGAGCATTTTGCATGACCAAAAACGCATCATTCCTTGTTCGGTCATGTTGGAAGGTGAGTATGGACAATCTGATATCTGTATAGGCGTGCCTACCATTATAGGAAAATCGGGATGGGATCGCATCGTAGATGTGGAGTTAGATGCCGAAGAACAACAAAAGTTTAACCAAAGCGCTGACGCCGTGCGCAATATGAACGGGGCGCTTTCTAGCATATTGGGTGGATAAGGAATTCTGATTGTCCTGTGTGGGTCACAAATTATCCTGAGGAAATCCTATATTTGCCTGCCTTTAATGAATTAAAACAAACATCATGCAGAATAACGGACTGGTAAAAGTTTTTGCCTTTTTGTTTGGATTGGCCAGTTTGTACCAACTGTCCTTTACCTTTATTGTTAATCAAACCGAAGAACAAGCACGTACCTATGCCGAGGCGCAAGTAGATGCTAACGCTGAAAACTATTTTGAACTTTTGGAAGGCGTGCAGCAAAGCTATTTGGATTCTATTGGAAACAATAGTTTATATGGCTTTACAACCTACAACAGTTCCAAAGCAAGAGAGCTGAACAAAGGTTTGGACCTCAAGGGAGGTATCAATGTGATTCTGCAGATTTCTGTAAAAGACATCCTAAAAGGTCTGGCAGACAACACGCGTAGTCCTTTATTCAACCAATCGTTACTGGAAGCCGACGAATTACAAAAATCTTCAGATGAAAGCTATGTGGAGAGCTTTTTTAAGGCTTTTGACAACCTCAAAGGAGACGAAGGCTTAGCAAGTCCTGATATTTTTGCAAACCGAACCCTTAGCGATGAAATCAATTTCAATATGACTGATGACGAGGTAAGACCTATCATTCGTAGAAAAATTGATGAGTCTATCGTATCTGCTTTCGAGGTTTTACGTAAACGTATTGACAAGTTTGGCGTGACCCAACCCAACATTCAACGACTCGGAAATTCGGGTCGTATTTTGGTTGAGTTGCCAGGTGCACGTGATATCGATCGTGTCAAAAACTTGTTGCAAAGTACTGCCCAACTCGAATTTTGGGAAACCGAATCCAACGACAAATACTTTTCTTTCTTGGCACAAGCCAACGAAACGCTTAAAGGATTGGTAGAGGTTCAAAAAGACGAAGCCAGTGAGAAATCTGAAATTGATGAGCTGTTGGCTGACGTGGAAGCTCAGCAAGATTCTGTTTCCTTAAACCAAAACCCGCTCTTTGACCTCATTGTTGGTTCGGGCTTTCAAGGAGGTCCTGTTTTGGCGCAGTTTGCGGCCAAAGACCAACAAAAAGTGACGAGTTACCTTAGCATGCCCGAAGTACGTGGCTTACTGCCTTCGGAACTTCGCTACACCAAATTTTTATGGGGAAAATCTGAAACAGACTCAGAACTTCTCGACCTTTATGCCATTCGATCAAACCGCACCAATGAGCCTCCTTTAAGTGGGAGTGTGATTGTAGATGCTGCCCAAACCTATGACCAAGTAGGTGGTCCTGCAGTAAGTATGCAAATGAATGGAAAAGGTGCCCGTACTTGGGAAGAGATGACTGGCAAAGCCTTCCGTGAGCGTAGCAATATTGCCATTGTGTTAGACGATGTGGTGTATTCTGCCCCCGGGGTTTCCAAAGGGGCAATTTCCGGTGGTCGTTCTGAAATCTCCGGACAGTTTACCCTAAACGAAGCCATCGACTTGGCCAACGTACTACGCGCCGGTAAGCTGCCAGCGTCAGCAGAAATCATTCAGTCTGAAATTGTAGGACCCTCTTTAGGTGCTGAAGCCATTCGCAGTGGGATCAACTCATTCGCTATTGCGCTGATGTTGGTGCTAGTTTGGATGGTGTTTTATTATGGTCGCGCCGGACTATATGCAGATGTGGCATTGACATTAAACATCGTTTTGATCTTTGGGATTCTAGCGGGGCTTGGTGCCGTACTTACGCTTCCCGGAATTGCAGGTATCGTTTTGACTATCGGTATGTCTGTCGATGCCAATGTTCTTATTTTTGAACGTGTTCGTGAAGAACTCGCCCGTGAAAAAGGGCAAAAGCAAGCTGTTGCCGATGGTTTCCAAAACGCACTCTCGTCTATCTTGGATGCCAATATTACAACGGGTCTGACAGCTCTGATACTGTTTGTCTTTGGAACTGGGCCTATCAAAGGTTTTGCAACAACCCTTCTTATTGGTATCGCCACTTCACTGTTTACGGCCATTTTTATCACTCGTATACTGGTTGATGGTCACCTACAAAGAGGTAAAACCCTAGCGTTTGCCACAGGAATCACTAAAAATTTGTTTAGAAACCTCAGTATTGTCTTTTTGGGCAAACGTACCATCGCCTATGTGGTTTCTGGCACCTTGATCGCTGTGGCCGTTTTTTCACTTTTCACTAAAGGGTTGAATGAAGGAGTCGATTTTGTCGGAGGTCGTTCTTACACAGTTCGTTTTGACCAGGCTGTGAACTCATCTGAAGTACAGTCAGACTTGGTAGCAGTCTTGGGTAGTGTTGAAGCCAAAACTTTTGGAAAAGACAATCAGTTAAAAATTACAACCAATTATAAAGTCGATACGGAGGGAGTGGCAGTGGACAATGAAATCCAAGAATTGCTTTTCATCACTTTACAACCCTATTTACCCTCTGGATTGGATTATGACGCTTTTGTCAATAGCAGTGAGGACAAGCAAGTGGGGATTATGTCTTCTATCAAAGTAGGTCCTACCATTGCCGATGACATTAAGAAAAACTCTTTCTTGGCCGTGTTCGGGTCGCTTATTGTAGTATTCCTCTACATTTTGTTGCGTTTCCGTAAGTGGCAATATTCTCTTGGAGCTGTAGCTGCTGTTTTCCACGATGTATTGGTCGTATTGGGAATCTTCTCGATAACCTACACTTTTATGCCTTTTAGTATGGAAATCAATCAAGCATTTATCGCAGCTGTTTTGACAGTGATTGGATATTCACTTAACGATACTGTGGTAGTTTTTGACCGCATTCGCGAATTTGCACGTGCCCACACAAGCTGGCCTTTTGGGCGAACCGTAAACAGTGCCTTAAATAGCACACTCAGCCGAACGCTCAACACCTCGTTGACGACTTTGGTGGTATTGCTGTCGATTTTTTTGTTTGGAGGTGAGGCGATTCGTGGCTTTATGTTTGCCTTAATCGTAGGGGTTTTGGTAGGGACTTATTCTTCGCTGTTTATTGCAACCCCTATTATGTTTGACACTTTAGGTAAGAAGAAGGAAGATCTTTAATCAGGCTTTCTTTTGAGCCCGATAGGCAAAGATAAAACCTGCCACAATCAGTGGAATGCTAAGCCATTGCCCTGTAGAGAGAATGCCGAGAACAGATTCAAACCCGCCCTGGCTTTCCTTAACGAATTCAACTACAAAGCGAACACTGAACAATAGCATCAAAAAGGAACCAAACAAAAATCCTGTCTGGTCTTTTCTTTGTGTATTCCAATAGAGGTGCCGCAGAATTAAAAAGACGATAACATAACCAAGTGATTCATACAACTGGGCGGGATGCCTGGGAAGTACTTCTCCGCGGTTTTCAAAAACAACCCCAAAGCTGCTACCAGTGTATTTTCCGACAATTTCAGAATTGAAAAAGTTTCCGATTCTTATAAATATACCCCCAAAACTGACCGGAATAACAATGCGGTCTAGAATCCATAGCACAGATTTGTATCTGTATTTTCTTCTGTACAATATCATGGCTGTGATGATGCCAATGGCAGCACCGTGACTGGCCAAGCCCCGATATCCCGAAAATTCCCAACCCTCAATAAGGCCGAAAAACATACTTCCATCAGCGACTTCTTTCACAGGTAAAAGAATTTCAACCAAGTGGTTTTGGAAATAATCCCAATTGTAGAAAAACACCTCCCCCAATCGGGCGCCTATCAATGTGCCTACCACTGTGTAGACAAACAAAGGTTCTAGGAATTGTTCGGAAACCCCTTCGCTTTTATAAAACCTTTTCATGATGTAATACCCCACCGCAAAAGCGATGATAAACATCAGGCTGTAGTAGTGAATAGCCAAAGAGCCGATTCGTAAAAAAACCTCATCGGGTGCCCAGTTGAATTTTAGTAAGACCATAGTTGGATTTTAGGTAAATATAATATTTTACAATCACCCAAACCTACGGAACCGGGTCATAGCCTTTGCCTCCCCAGGGGTGGCACTTGCCAATCCGTTTTACGGAAAGCCACAGCCCTTTGATGGGGCCGTATTTTCGAAAAGCCTCCAAAGCATACGTTGAGCAAGTGGGACTAAACCTACAGGTTGCAGGAAAAAAGGGTGATATAAGTGTTTGATATATTTTAATCAGCAGTACAAAAGGAAAAATAAGAAGACGTTTCACTTAGTTCAGGCTGTAGGTGGTTCCGTCTTTGCCGTCTTTTAGCTCAATGCCGGCTGCCTTTAGCTGATCCCGTATTTGGTCTGATGTGGCAAAGTCTTTTCGCTTACGCGCCTCATCTCTGAGTTGGATGAGCAGTTCCATCGCACCAGACAGATGTTGATCATCCTGCTCGGAATTTACTTCTTTGAGTCCCAATACTTCAAAAACAAAATTTTCAAAAGTCGTTTGCAAAAGTTCTCGGTCTTTCTGGCTGATATGATGCGTTCCATCGGCCACTGCCTGTACAAATTTTACCCCTTCAAAAAGGGTGGCAATGAGTATGGGAGTGTTGAAGTCATCATTCATGGCATCGTAGCAACGCTGTTGCCAAGCTGCTATGTCCATGCCGATGGTTTCCTTAGCCGTAGGCAATGCGGGTGTGTCAGCAACCGCTTGCATCAGTTTTCGAAAACCTTTTTCTGAAGCTGCCATGGCATCACTGCTAATGTCCAATACAGAACGATAGTGTGCTTGTAGCATAAAAAACCGAGTGACGGATGGAGAAAATGCCTTATCAATGTTTGGGTTGCTACCCGAAAACATCTCATGAGGTAGAATGTTATTCCCCGTTGACTTGGCCATTTTCTTGCCATTAAGGGTAAGCATATTGGCGTGTAACCAATAGTTTACAGGCGTTTTGGCACCGAAAGCTTCAGCTTGGGCGATCTCACATTCGTGGTGTGGAAATTTCAAATCCATACCACCACCATGTATGTCAAACTGCTCACCAAGATATTTGGTGCTCATGGCCGTACACTCTAGGTGCCACCCAGGAAAACCTTCTCCCCAAGGGGAAGGCCAACGCATGATGTGGCTAGCTTCTGCTTTTTTCCATAATGCAAAATCTTGAGGATTTTTTTTGTCACCCTGACCACTGGTTTCACGGGTGTTGTGGATCATGTCCTCCAGCTTACGTCCGCTTAACTTCCCGTAATCCGAGGAAGCATTAAAAGCCTTGACATCAAAATAGACAGAGCCATTTACTTCGTAGGCAAAACCATTTTCCAAGATTTGCTTGATGATTTCTATCTGTTCTACAATATGCCCGGTGGCAGTAGGCTCTATGCTAGGAGGCAAGTTGTTAAATGCCGCCATAGTATTGTGAAAATCTACCGTATATCTTTGAACCACTTCCATGGGTTCAATCTGCTCCAAACGCGCTTTTTTAGCAATTTTATCCTCACCTAGATCGGAATCATCTTCCAAGTGCCCGGCATCGGTAATGTTACGCACGTAGCGCAATTTGTATCCCAAATGTTTAAGATATCGAAATATCATATCAAAAGAGATAAAGGTGCGGCAGTTGCCTAAATGGACATTGCTGTACACAGTGGGTCCACAAACATACATGCCCACATTTCCTTCATGTATAGGTTGAAAAGTTTCTTTCTGACCGCTGAGGGAATTGTATATAGAAACTGTTTGTTTGCTGTACAGCGCCATGTTGATTAAAAAGTAGTCTCCAGACGAAGGTACTCCAAAAATTCCTTTTTGACTTCAGGCTTATTAAACTGACCCCCAAATTCTGCGGTGATTGTACTCGAATCGATATCGCGTATACCACGTGAATTCACACAAAGATGTTTGGCGTCAATCACACAGGCCACGTCTTGGGTATTCAGGGCTTTTTGCATCATTTGAACCACCTGTCTTGTAAGGCGTTCTTGTACTTGGGGGCGTTTGGCAAAATAGTCTACGATGCGGTTCATTTTGGACAAACCAATCACAGTGCCATTAGAAATATAAGCCACGTGCGCCTTACCTACTATGGGTAGCAAATGGTGCTCACAGGTGGAGTAGAGGGTGATGTTTTTTTCGACCAACATCTGGCCGTATTTGTATTTGTTGTCAAAAGTGGAGGCTTTGGGCGCCCGATCTGGGTGAAGCCCTCCAAAAATCTCGGTCACAAACATTTTGGCCACGCGCCTTGGAGTGCCTTTAAGGCTGTCATCGGTCATATCCATGCCGAGCGTTTCCAAGATATTGGCCATGTCTTTTTCGATGCGTTTGATTTTTTCCGCATCAGACAGTTCGAAGGCGTCATCACGCAAAGGGGTCTCAACGGCGCCACCTTCGTGGTCGTCTCCGTTGAGGTCAGAAAAAGCGTCTTCTAAAAGTTTATCGAATTTCATGGCAGTACTTTCAGCTACAAAGATACTCAATTCAGAAATTAAGTATTCAGTCTGGATACCCTTTAAAATTTTAGATTTAAGCGAACTGCTGATTTGTGCCACATCAGTCAGCCCTACATCATAGAGTCGGTGTTCACTGTTTCTGTCACTGTTGACATAGGCTATATCGAGAGTGTTATTCCCAAAATTAAACCCTAATCCAAGTGAATAACCTGTAAGATCCCCAAAAACAGATGTGTCATTGTAAGGAGATTCATCTAAGTGGTATCCGCCACGTAGGCTGATCCCCCCAAGACGCCATTCGGTTCCCAATCGGTAGCTGTTGGTGGTTTTCCACTGGTTTTCAATCTGATTGTTGATTTGTTGAAACACCACGCTGTCACTAGGTCCAATGTTTGAATTTTGATGATTTTTTCGGATGTAATCAAATGAAATCAGTCCCTGTTTTCCAAATACATAGGCCAAACTGCCCCTGAGTTCCGCAGGGGTTTTTATGGTGTATTCTTCATATACATTGACCACATTGGGGTTGATAAAGCGATCAAATAACAAACCATCTTCGTCCGTATTGACTGTCTCTATGTATTGTGTGAGCTCTTCTTCCATGCTATACCAAGTTGGTGATGTATAGTTCAATCCCAACCGCAATGACTCACTTGGCTTTAGAATCGCACCAAATTGTGCCGAAACCCCTCCACCGAAAGTGTATAAGTTGTTTTCAAAATAAACTTCCCTTAAGAATGATTCATCAGCATAACTGTCTTCAATAGTTTGTGTGCGTTGGGTCAGCTCAACAGCATGAATATTCAAATTGGCACCCAAATACAGCCAATCGTCGTATTGGGCAGAAAAGTTCATGGCTATTGCCCAGTTATTTCCCCTCGTTTGGTATTGATGGTTGTGGCGCACGCTATTGTACAACGCACTGGAAACATATGAGTTTGTGTCAGTATCATAGTCAAAAACATAGGACTGATACCCCAAAAAAGCCTGTTGGTGCCCAAAGCCATAGTTATTGCCTAGAAAGGCATATTGGCCTGAGACCGTTTCTCCCATGTCTTCAAATACGCTCAACAAATCTATATCAACTCCGGCTGCATAATTCAGAAAGTATTCGTCCAAACCATTTCGGTTGTTCATGCCAAAAATGTTTAGGGTATTGTCAAAAGAGCTTTTCATTTGCGCATTGACTCCAAAAGCCAATTTTTTCCATGGGCCATTCCCTGTATTTTCCAGCACAATAACGGCGCCAAGTTGATTGAGCTCCAATTGTAGATCATCATTAGTGGTTTCGGTGCCAAAATAGCTAGCTTTGTTGCTGATATTGAAAAATCCGATACTGCCTCCGATTTCATTGTACTGAAACACACTCGATGCGGCCGGATTGACCATGATAGAGGACAAATCACCACCCAAAGCACCAAAGGCACCGGAAAGCGCTTGAAAGCGTGCCGAGCCTCCCAAGTCGTCTTGAGTAAAAAACCGAACTTGCTCAATATTTTGTGCTTGACTGCAAAAGACGCCCAAGCCTGCAAACAGGGTAACAAACAATTGTTTCATAATCTTCTTTCTTTTCTTATGCGATTTATCTTCTTCCACTACTAGAGGACCGTGAAGACCCAGATGATGAACGCCCGCCCGATGATGATCTCGAACTACTAGAGCGACCACTACTGTAGGAAGAGTTAGAGCTGCTGGAGCGCCCACTGCTATATGTCGAGTTAGAATGTCTACTTGAGCTGTTGTATGATGGGCTAGATGTGGGTTGAGACCTTTGTTGGGAATAGTTTGAACTTCGTGTGCCCTGCGATGCCCTGTTGTTTGATGTGTTGGCCCTGTAGGACCTCACTTGATAACTACTCCCCATGTTATTTGAGCTTCCTGCGCTCACCGCTTTTCTTCCATCGCCTCGTTGATAAACACGAGGAGCCGAATAGTCACGACTCATAAAGTTTGACGAAGAACTACTTGCGCCTGTCGTAGGCCCCGTGCTTTGCACGCTCCCAGATGAGTCTCTACCAATATAGTAGCTGCGTCCCGCTGTAGGGCTCGTTGTTGTTGAAGAATCTACTGAATACCCTAACACACTTCGGGGCGCTACATAGCCACTTGCGGAAGTCGAACTTGCACCACCGCGTCTGCCTTTGGTGCGACTGTAAGTAACTCCTGACCCATAGTTGCTGTAGTAGCGGTTATGGGAAGGGTGGTAGTAATGATATACGTAATATGGATTATGATGGCCATACCATCCGTAGTAATAGCTTGGATAGTAGTGATACGACCACCTATACCATGACCTGTAGCGGTGTCGCCACCACGGACGGTAGTGTGCGTCCCAGTAGTAATAATTGTAGTGTGGTGTGTAACCATAATGGTAGGGATAATAACCATTAATGGTAATATTTACCTGGTCGGCCTGATCACCCCAATTGCCATAAGTTTGATACTGGGTAGTTTCAGGAACATCTTGATCGCTATCAGTATAGGCGTTGGGATTGGTAAACAAAATGCCCCCTGAACTTTGATCTGCCTCTGTAGCCTTTTCATCAAAATATTTTTTGTAATAGGCCCCGTTAGAGGTTTTTTTCGCAGGTTGAACAGCAACAGCTTCGTCACCATAGATGCCGTCGTTGTAATAGGAAACGGTTTCGAATGAGCCACACCCAACAAACAGAAGGGATATAGACATCAAAAACATGGCTGTCAATCGGCGGAAGTTGGGTTGTGTTTTCATTTCAATCGTTTTGGTGTTCAACTCTGTAAATTTAGTTAGCTTTGCCTAACACTAAAATCATTTCCAAATTTTATGCCAAAATAGTTTATGGGCAATAATTTAACAAAACGAAGTCAAGATTACTCCAAGTGGTACAACGAATTGGTCGTCAAAGCTGACTTGGCCGAAAATGCAGCCGTACGAGGTTGTATGGTTATAAAACCCTATGGCTACGCGATTTGGGAGCGCATGCAAGCCGAATTGGATCGTATGTTTAAAGAAACTGGGCATTCCAATGCTTATTTTCCCTTATTTGTTCCTAAAAGTTTGTTTGAGGCCGAGGAAAAAAACGCTGAAGGTTTTGCCAAAGAGTGCGCCATCGTGACCCATTATCGTTTAGAGAATGATCCTGAGAATGTTGGAAAGTTGCGAGTGGACCCCAAAGCCAAACTAGAAGAAGAGCTCATTGTGCGTCCTACGAGTGAGGCCATAATTTGGAATACATATAAGAACTGGATACAATCTTATAGAGATCTGCCCATATTGCTCAACCAATGGGCCAATGTGGTACGTTGGGAAATGCGAACGCGCTTGTTTTTGCGCACCGCAGAGTTTTTGTGGCAAGAGGGACATACGGCCCATGCCACCCAACAAGAAGCCTTGGATGAGGCCGCACTTATGAACGATGTGTATGCGCGCTTTGTCGAGGGTTTTATGGGAATACCCGTAATTCAGGGAACCAAAACCGAAAGTGAGCGTTTTGCCGGTGCGGTAGAGACCTACTGCATTGAAGCATTGATGCAAGACGGAAAAGCACTACAAGCAGGAACCTCCCACTTTTTGGGTCAGAATTTTGCCAAGGCTTTCGATGTAAAATTTGCCAACAAAGAAGGCAGTTTGGACCATGTATGGGCCACCTCATGGGGTGTTTCTACCCGTTTGATGGGCGCTTTGATCATGACACATAGCGATGACCAAGGATTGGTGCTTCCGCCTAACCTAGCGCCGCACCAGGTGGTTGTTGTTCCAATTTACAGAGGTGAAGACGAGCGCAGCCGTGTTCTAGACGCAGCCTCTGAACTCACTAAATTCCTAAAAGAGGCAGGTATCAGGGTGCATCTAGATGATCGAGATACTCATAAACCGGGCTTTAAGTTCAATGAGTATGAACTCAAAGGGGTACCCTTACGTATCGGATTGGGGCCTAAAGACATTGAGAAGGGAACTGTGGAATTAGCACGTAGGGACAACCTAACCAAAGCTTTTGTAGCTCAAGAAGGTTTGGCAGCACACATCGTTGGTTTGTTGGATGAAATACAACAAAACTTATTTGATCGTGCGTTGCAGTTTAGAGACAGCCACATCACAGAAGTGGATACTTATGCGGATTTTAAAAAGGTAATAGAGGAAAAAGGTGGATTTGTGTCAGCACACTGGGACGGAACATCTGAGACTGAAAATAAAATCAAACAAGAGACCAAAGCAACCATACGATGCATTCCGATGAACAACCCTAAGGAAGCCGGTGTTTGTGTTTATAGCGGGGCACCTTCTACACAGCGCGTATTGTTTGCCAAAGCGTATTGATATTTTTGTTTTATACCTATTGCAAGTTTCTAATCAATCATTTACATTTGCAACCGCATTATTAGGCCCGTTCGTCTATCGGCTAGGACGCCAGGTTTTCATCCTGGTAAGAGGGGTT
>JBMYLY010000026.1:0-18757 GCA_049596815.1 Flavobacteriaceae bacterium
TTTCCAGACATATTGGGCCCCGTAATCATAATAATCTGCTGGGTGTCAGGGTCTAAGTTGATATCATTGGGCACATAAGATTCCTCGGGAGGTAGTTGGAACTCAATTACCGGATGACGACCCGCTACTATGTCCAACGTAGCATGCTCGTGCATGGTCGGGCAGCCATACCGCTGGGCACGTGCCAAGTGAGCAAATCCACACAGGCAATCCAAGCGTGCCAAGCCACGCGCGTTGTTTTGCACCACTTGAATGTGGGGCTGTAAATCTGCCACCAACTGATTGTATAACTGATGTTCAAGGGCCGTTATTTTTTCTTCCGCACCCATGATTTTGCTTTCATAGGTTTTTAACTCCTCAGTGATATAGCGTTCTGCATTGACCAAGGTCTGTTTGCGAATCCAATGTTCGGGTACTTTGTCTTTATGGGTATTGCGCACTTCAATATAGTACCCAAACACATTGTTAAAGGCAATTTTCAAAGAAGGAATTCCCGTTTGTTCGGTCTCCCGCGCCAACATCTGATCTAAATAGTCTTTGCCCCCACGAGCCATCTCTCGGTATTCGTCCAGCTCCGAAGAAAAACCTTTGGCAATGGTGTCGCCTTTGCCCAGTTGGGCAGGGGCTTCTTCATCCAAACGTGTTTCGATGAGGTCACACAAATCTTCACACGGATCCAAGTCATTTCCCAAATCCTGTAAAGCTTGCTGTTCGCTTGCAGTAGTTAGGGCTTGTATGTTGGGCAACAGTCGCAAAGTGTGCTTGAGTTGGTTGACTGCCCTAGGGCCTATACGTCCGGTGGCGACTTTGGCCATCAAGCGTTCCAAATCACCCACAGACTTCAACAAGGCCTGAAATTGTTGTAAGCGCTCTTGATGGTTGAGCAAATCCCCCACCACAGCATGGCGTGTTTCAATCGCAGTTTTGTCGGTCAGAGGTGCCACCATCCAACGTTTGAGCATGCGACCCCCCATAGGGGTTTGGGTGTGATCCATCACATCCAATAAAGTAGTGGCTTGGGGTGCATTGGGGTATATGAGCTCCAAGTTGCGCACCGTAAATCGATCCATCCAAACAAAATCGTCTTGCGCCAAGCGTTTGATTTGGGTGATGTGCCCTAGGCGGGCATGTTCGGTTTCTGACAAATAATAAAAAACCACCCCCGCAGCAATCACACCCGATTCCAAATGGTCAACCCCAAATCCCTTCAATGAGGCCACTCCAAAATGGTTGTGCAATTGCTCTTGAGCGTAGGCCAATTGAAACACCCAATCTTCTAAGAAAAAACTGGGCCACTGGGAACCATAGCGCTCAATAAAATTCTTTTTTTGGGGCTTGGCAATCAAAATTTCCTTGGGTGCCAACTGTTGCAACAACGTACTGATTTCTTGTGGACTTCCTTGAGCCAGTTGAAACTCCCCTGTAGAAATATCCAAAAAAGCCAATCCGTGTTGGGCAGCTGTAATGTGTAGGGCCGCGAGGTAATTGTTGGATTTTTCATCTAGCACCCCCTCTGTCAGGGTGACGCCCGGCGTGACAAGTTCTGTTACCCCGCGTTTGACAATTTTTTTGGTGAGCTTGGGATCCTCCAACTGGTCACAAATGGCCACACGCGCACCGGAGCGAACCAATTTGGGCAAATAAGTGTCAAGTGCATGATGTGGAAACCCTGCCAATTCGGTCTCGCTAGTACTACCTGCGCCACGTTTGGTCAGCACGATTCCCAATATGCCTGCTGCTCGCACGGCATCGGCGCCGAAAGTCTCGTAAAAATCGCCCACGCGAAACAACAACAAGGCATCAGGGTATTTGGCCTTGATCTCGTTGTATTGCTTCATTAAGGGTGTTTCTTTACCTTTTTTTGCCGCCAAGAATCGATGCTTAGTGTTGTTGTGCTAAAATACTTATTTGCTTTTGAAAATGCTTTTGTCTGGCTGTCGTATTTTTGAGCCATGCGCAAAATTAAAAACGAAGAACTCGATCGCTTGGATGTGGCCGCGTTTAAAGCCGCCAGCAAAACCCCCATAATTTTGGTGTTGGACAACATCCGTAGTTTGCACAATATCGGTTCGGTGTTTAGAACCGCTGATGCGTTTCGTGTTCAAGAAATTGTGTTGTGTGGCATCACTGCCCAACCGCCCCATAAAGACATAAACAAAACCGCTTTGGGGGCCACAGAAAGTGTGTCTTGGCGCTATGAGTCTGATAGTTTAGAAGCTGTAAAAACCCTCAAAGAAAAAGGGGTTAAAGTCATCGCCGTAGAACAAGCCGAGGGCGCTCAAAGCCTGGAATCTTTTACCCCCAAACCCCACGCCACCTATGCGCTTGTTTTTGGCAATGAAGTCAAAGGGGTGGCTCAAGAAGTGGTTTCTGCTGCACATGGCGTATTGGAAATTCCACAGTATGGCACCAAACACTCCCTCAATGTTTCGGTAAGTGTGGGTGTTGTGGTCTGGCAGTTGTTTCAGAAGCTAGGACAATGATTTTTTTAGACGTTGCAAAAGGGTGGTGTAGTCTTGGGTGCTTGCCACAAAATCCAAATCGCTGATATCTATCTCAACGATCGGCCAATCGGGATGCGAACGGACAAACTCCTGATAGCCCTGACGCACCCTGTCCAAATATGCCGCATCTATATTACGCTCATAGCTTCGACCTCTTTTTTTGATTTGATCAAGTAGGCGTTGGGTGTTTTGTTTGAGCAAGACATATACATCGGGTTTTTGCACCTCCCGCATCATGATATAAAAAAGATTTCTATAGAGTTGATACTCTTCATCAGACAAGGTAAACTGGGCAAAAATCAGTGATTTGTGCACGTTGTAGTCGGCCACGGTAGCCTGTTGAAACAAGTTTAGCTGATCCAACTGTTCGCGTTGCTGCTTAAAGCGATCGGCCAAAAAAGACATTTCCAAGGGGAAGGCGTAACGCTTGGGATCATCATAAAACTTGGGCAGAAAGGGGTTTTCTGCAAAACGCTCTAAAAAAGTATTGGCATTCAAGTCGGCAGCCAATTTTTGCGCCAATGATGTTTTTCCTGAACCTATATTCCCCTCAATGCATATGTGCGCATAATCACTCAAAAAATCGACAACGGGCAGTTTTAGGGATTCGGAAAAACGACTGACAGAAGTCGGGTCCTCACAGCTATCGAGTAGCGATTTAACAGTAGTGTCTATCCCGGGAACCAGCTTACTTGGCGCTATGTCGGATAGGGGTTGCAAGACAAAGCGTCTTTTGTGCATCGAAGGGTGCGGCAATTGCAAGGATGTGCTGTCCCACAGAACTTCGTCTACCATAAGCAAGTCCAAGTCTAGGGTGCGATCTGTATAGCCCTTTTGCTCAGTGCGCGTTCTTCCATGAGCCGTTTCTATGTCGAGTAACAACTTCATGATGTACTCTGGTTGCTTGGCGCATTCGGCCACAAGGCAACTGTTCAAAAAAGGATGGCCCTCAAAACCCCATGCGGGTGTTTCATAAACAGCTGCACAGGCCAGCACGGTTCCGATCTGATTTTCAATGGCATTGACAGCACTTTGCAAGTGGGCGATTCTGTCTCCCATATTGCTGCCTAAAGCGATGTAAACCTTGTGATTGGCCATAGTACAAAAGTCGTAAAAGAATTGCTAAAACCCTATATTTGTGTAAATCCCTACAATATGCAGTTTCTTAAAAATTTACTTACCTCTGTTCTTGGAACTTTGATCGCCTTTGGCTTGTTTTTCGTCCTTTTTCTTATCATCATCGCAGGAGCCTCTGCTTCATTAGGCGCAGAAGAGGCTGTCATGGTCAAAGAAAATTCGGTGCTAAAACTCAATATAAACAAACCCATTTTGGATCGCAGTCCCACTGAATTTGAGTTTGAAGCGGCTTTGGGATTGGAGCCTGAAAACTTAGGCTTGGATAAAATATTGGCCTCTATTAACAAAGCAGCCGACGATGACCGTATCAAGGGCATCAGCATAGAGCATACTTTTTTACAATCGGGCATGGCACAGACCCAAGCCATCAGGAAAGCGATGAAAGCCTTTCGCGAATCAGGCAAGTTTGTCTATGCCTACCACGATGTGTACACCCAAAAAGACTATTACTTAGCTTCTGTTGCTGACTCTGTTTTTGTACATCCAGAAGGTGGTGTCGATTTTAGAGGCTTGAGCTCAGAGGTTTTGTATTTTAAATCCTTACAAGAAAAAACCGGTGTCCAAATGGAAGTCATCCGTCATGGGGCTTACAAAAGTGCCGTGGAACCCTTTTTGAATGACCGTATGAGCGACGAAAACCGCCTTCAGATCGGTAGTTTGCTCAACAGCATATGGGATGAAATTTCGATGGGCGTTGCCGACCGTTCGCAACTCGATGTTGATAAAGTCAATGAGATTGCCACCTACGTACAAGGGGTTATGCCCGAACAAGCACAAGAAGTGGGACTGATTGACGGGATGTTGCTACGCAGGGGATATGAAGCCTTGTTGAAGTCCAAATTGGGCTTGGAAGAGGATGATAAACTCAATAGTATCGAACTGACCGATTATCAGAAAACTGCCGCTACAAGTCTGGGCAAAGGCTCCGACCGCATTGCGGTGGTGTATGCCCAAGGAGAAATCATCTATGGAGAAGGGAGTGAGCAAGTTATCGGGCAAGAACTGCTGATTAAAACCCTTAAAAAACTAAAGAAAAGCGAGCGTGTCAAAGGGGTTGTATTGCGCATCGATTCGCCCGGAGGAAGCGCGCTTGCCTCTGAGTTGATCTGGCAAGAAATCGAGCAACTCAATATGGAAAAACCAGTCGTGGTGTCTATGGGCAATGTGGCAGCATCGGGCGGGTATTATATCGCTTGTGGTGCCGATGCGATTTTTGCAGAACCCAACACCATTACCGGTTCTATCGGGGTCTTTGGTGTGTTGCCCAATGTGTCCGAATTGGCCAACCGCTGGGGCATCAACGCAGAGCAAGTGGCCACCCACCCCAACGCCATGCTTTACAGTCCCATGGAACCCATGAGCTCTGCAGCGCGTTCTGAAATCAAATTGCAAATCGAGCGCATCTATGACACCTTTTTGGATCGGGTGGCGCAAGGAAGAGGCATGTCCGTGGAAGAAGTAGATGCCGTAGCCCAAGGACGTGTCTGGAGTGGTGCTGAAGCCCTAGAAATCGGGCTTGTGGATGAATTGGGAGGTTTGGAAGATGCGGTGCGTCATGTAGCAGAACTCGCCGGAACGGATGCCTACAAAACCGTGGACTATCCAAAATTTGAAGATGATTTTAATTCATTTATGGAATCCCTACAAAGAGGGCCTTTTGGGTTGAGTTTTATGGGGTATTCTTTAGATGAAATTGAGTCGCTATTTCCCCAAAATATTTCTGTTCAGGAACGTATTCAGGCGCGTATGCCGTTTGCCTTAGAAATCCGTTGATGCAGCCAGCCAAAATGCAAGCTGCCCATCGGCTCTACCTGTATCTGGGGGCCTTGTTCATCACCTCTTTGGTGGTGTCTAACCTCATTTTCCAAAAGTTTTTCTTTTGGTACCCCTTTGACTGGGAAATCATGGGTTACAAACTGTTTGAGCTTTCTGTAGGCATCTTGCCCTACCCGATCACTTTTTTAATCACAGACCTTATCTCAGAAATTTTTGGTAAAAAAGCCGCCAATCGAGTGGTGGTGGCGGGCATATTTGCTTCCTTTTTCTCCATGGGCATTTTGCTAGTGGCCGGTTTGGTGCCTGCCATGCCCAACTCACCTTTAGATGATGCGACCTTTACCCGTGTGTTTGCCCTTTCGCCTATCGCTGTTTTGGCTTCTATGATGGCCTATCTGCTCGCACAATTTATAGACATTCGCATCTATCACTTTTGGAAAAACCTCACCCAAGGAAGACATCTGTGGTTAAGAAACAATTTTTCAACTTTTTCATCCCAATTTGTCGATACATTTACCGTTGTAGGCTTGCTGTGTGTGTTTGGCGTGTTGCCATGGGCTTCTTTTATGGGATTATTGATTTCAGGTGTGGTCTTTAAAATACTAGTGGCCTTGGTAGATACCCCTTTGTTGTATCTGTTTGTGTGGTGGGCACGCAAATATTTTAACCTGTCTACCAATGAAGAAATCAAACTTTAACCCTTTGCAATTTGCTGTTTTACATAGGCTTATTGTCCTTGTTTTTTTATGGAGCTTCGTTGGCTTTTCCTATAGCCAACAAAGCGATAACCAGCCACTTGAAATCCTTTACAACGCCTACCAACAACTCATAGATGAAGGCAAATTGGCGGGGGTAGAAACCTTAGTTATTCACAAAGATTCTGTGGTGTGGCACAAAGCACAGGGGTACAAAGACCTAGACCAAGCGACGCTATTGCAACCCCATAGTTTGTTTTATATACAATCCATGACCAAACCCATCATTAGCGTGGCGGTGATGCAATTGGTAGAAAAGGGATTGATCGGGCTCGATGAACCCATTAAAAAATACATCCCCGAAGTGGGTCAAATGAATGTAAGTTTGAATCCCGAACAAGGCATAGACGGACCCCAAGTAGCGTCTAAGACAGACATTAGCATCCGCCAATTGTTGACCCATACTTCAGGCTTGTCTCACGGACTGTCAAAAAGCAAACTCGACAAGCAGTTATTCAAAGCCCTTTATGACGAAACCCTCAACTACAAAGAACATGCAAATTTGGAAAGCCGCTTAGAAGCCCTGTTGGGTTTTCCCTTAGTAGCCCAGCCGGGCACAAAGTGGTATTACAGTGCCGGTGCGGATTTGTTGGCGTTGCTTCTGCAACGTGTCAGCCAAATGCCCATTCCCGAGTATCTAAATACCCATATTTTTCAGCCCTTGGGGATGGAAGACACAGGCTATAACCTGACAAGTGAACAATCAGAACGTTTGATGCGCTTACATAGTGTGGATGCCAATGGCAAACTCGGTGTTCACGAATTGCAAGTACCCACAGCTGGGAATACGGTTTTTGGAGGTACACACGGGCTTTTTTCCACTGCCCATGACTACGCAAAGTTTTGCCTGATGATTGCCCACAACGGCCGTTGGAACGGCAATCAAGTTCTAAAGCCCGAAACCGTGTCTTTGATAGCTCAAAACCATGTGGGAGGTTTGTACAATGAAAAAGGTGCTGGTTTTGGTTTGGGATTTTCTGTCATTCTAGATCCTGAACTAATGAACCGCCCGGGCAAAAAAGGGCAGTTGCAGTGGGGTGGCTACTTTAGCACCCATTTCTTTATCGATCCACAAGCAGAACTCATTGCTTTGGCCATGACCCAACGCATGCCGGCAAACCACCAAAGCCTTGGGGCGCTGTTGGCAGACCATGCCTACGAAATTGTGGATTAATCGAGGGTGATTTCGACCCGATGGCCTTCATGGCCGCGTACGTTAAAGACCGTTTGGTCTTCAAAGATGAAATATTGCCCTTTGATCCCAACCAGTTTACCGGAATAGGACTTGGATGTAAGCAGGTTTAAACTCTGAACCTTTTGTGGGTATTGATCCACTGGGAAATGCAACTCCGTGGGTGTTGGGTGTTGGTCCTGACTGGCATAAGGTTTCACTTCGTCGGGCAACCACTGAATCGCCTTTTGACGTTCGGCCAACATGTCAACTTCTGTGGGGATTTGGGTGAGCATCAAGCGCCAATTGGTCTTGTCGTTATAATGTTCTTTTAAAGCCACTTCGGCTATGCCTGCCAAATAGCGGTTGGGCACCTCGACTATGGGAAAAGCCTTATGCGCCCCTTGGTCTATCCATCGCGTGGGTATCTGTGTGTGGCGGGTAACCCCTACTTTAAGACCACTCGAAAGGGCAAAATAAACCACATGGGGCTGAAGTTGTACTTTTTCTTCATAAGCCAAATCACGGTCTTCGATTCCCAAATGTGCTTGGCTCAGTTCTGGTCGCATGATCCAATCTGCCGCTGCAGGTACTTCAAAAAAACAACTTCTGCAGAACCCCTGACGATAGATGGGCGTGGTGGCGCCGCAATTCAGGCAGGAAAATCCGGTATGGGTAAGGGTGATTTTTCGTTGCAAAAGGTCATTGACCCTTATAAAAGTGGTGTCAAGATTGAGGTAATATCGAATGGGATTCGCATACGCTGTTTGCATCTTGACCAAAACCCCTTCAAACATCCTCTTTTTTTTTCGTTATTTTGTGCCCTAAAGATACCCTTTTTATGCCCATTCCCCTACTGCACACCGTTCTCTCATGGTTTCTCAAAAAACGGGTACATCAAATCGAACTTTTTCTCAAATATCCCCATGAAGTCCAAGAAGAAGTCTTGCAAAAATTGGTGAGTCAAGCCAAAAACACGGCCTTCGGTAAATCACACGGGTTCGGGTCTATAAATAGCTATAAGGATTTTGCTAACCAAGTGCCTTTGGCCACTTATGAGGACTTGGCGCATCTGATAGAACGCACACGAAAAGGAGAGCAGAATTTGTTTTGGCCCACACCTATCAAATGGTTTGCCAAATCGAGTGGGACAACCAATGCCAAAAGCAAATTTATTCCCGTTTCCAAAGAATCACTCGAAGACTGTCATTTTAAGGGAGGTAAAGACATGTTGAGCCTCTACTTTAACAACAACGAGGACTCCAAATTGTTTCAAGGGAAAGCGCTTCGTTTGGGAGGAAGTAAAGCACTATACGAAGACAACAACACCTATTTTGGGGATTTGTCAGCCATCATTATTGACAATTTACCCCTTTGGGCCGAACTGGCCAGTACGCCCAGCCACAAAGTTTCGATGATGGACGAATGGGAATCAAAAATGGAGGCCATTGTAGCGGAATGCATAAATCAAGACATCACCTCATTGGCGGGGGTGCCTTCGTGGATGTTGGTCTTGTTGCAAAGGGTCTTGAAAGAATCGGGCAAAGAAAATCTGTTGGAACTATGGCCCAATTTGGAGGTCTATTTTCATGGCGGGGTCAACTTTCAGCCCTACAGAAGAGAATATGAAGCTTTGTTTCCGAGTAAGAGATTTCAGTATTATGAGATTTACAATGCCTCGGAGGGTTTTTTCGGTATCCAAGACCGCAACCATTCAGACGAAATGCTCCTGATGCTCGACTATGGTATTTTTTATGAGTTTATCCCTATGGACAGTTTTGGTACTGCCCAACAAAAGGCCGTCCGACTTTCTGAGGTTGTTGTGGGCGTATCCTACGCGGTGGTGATTTCTACCAACGCAGGTCTCTGGCGCTATTTGATAGGAGATACCATCCGCTTTACCTCAACAGATCCGTACCGTTTTCGCATCACAGGCCGTACCAAACATCATATCAATGTGTTTGGGGAAGAACTGGTCATAGAAAATGCAGAAACCGCCTTGGCCAAAGTGTGTGAAAAACACCAAGCCACCGTGGCTGACTTTACGGCAGGTCCTGTTTTTATGGACGGCAATACCAAAGGTAAACACGAGTGGATTGTCGAATTTCACCAAAAGCCAGCAGATGTTGCATTGTTTGCAAAAGACTTAGACGCAGAACTGCAAGCACTCAACTCTGACTACGAAGCCAAGCGCTATAAAAACATGACCTTGGCCCCACTGAGCCTGCATGTGGCGCGAACCAACTTGTTCTATGACTGGCTTAAACAAAAAGGGAAAATTGGGGGACAACACAAGGTACCACGATTGTCAAACACACGTGATTTTCTAGACAAACTACTGGAAATGAATCGCTAAGAAACCGCTTTCAGGGTATGAAGTTTGGTCTTGTCGAGTTGGTTTTCGGCATAGCTTTTGGTGACCTTTAACACCTTTTCGTCTGTGCCGGGCAATTCAAACATGGCATCGTTTAGAATGGCTTCGCACAATGACCTTAGCCCACGTGCACCGAGCTTGTATTCGACCGCTTTTTCCACTATATAATCCAAAGCTCCGCCTGTGATGCTAAACGAAATGTCATCTAAGGCAAACAAATGTTCGTACTGCTTGATGATGGCGTTTTTGGGTTCTGTCAGTATGGAACGCAAAGCGGCTTTGTCTAAGGGTTCCATGTGCGTAATCACAGGCAAACGGCCAATGATTTCAGGTATCAGGCCAAAGGCTTTCAGGTCAGAAGGCACTATATAAGACAACAAAGCGTTGCCGCTGTAGTGATCGACTTTCTTGGCAGCGCTGTAGCCCACCGACTGCATGTTGAGACGCTTGGAAATATGCTTGTCTATGCCGTCAAAAGCACCACCGGCTATAAACAAAATATGCTCGGTGTTGATTTCAATAAATTTTTGATCAGGATGTTTTCTGCCTCCTTTTGGAGGCACATTGACCACGGTGCCTTCAAGGAGTTTGAGCAAGGCTTGTTGTACACCTTCTCCCGACACATCGCGTGTGATAGATGGGTTGTCGCTCTTGCGGGCGATCTTGTCAATTTCATCTATAAACACGATGCCTCTTTCGGCCTTGGCTTGGTCGTAATCAGCCGCCTGAAGCAATCGCGTGAGTATGCTTTCTACATCTTCTCCCACATAGCCTGCTTCGGTCAGCACGGTCGCATCCACAATGGCCAGTGGCACATTGAGCATTTTGGCAATGGTTTTGGCAACCAGTGTTTTTCCGGTGCCTGTTTCACCAACCATGATGACATTGCTTTTTTGAATCTCGACCTCGTCGGCAGACTGAGTCAGGCGTTTGTAGTGGTTGTATACCGCCACAGACAACACACGCTTGGTGTATTCTTGCCCAATAACATAAGAATCCAAAAACGATTTGATTTGCTTGGGTTTGCGCAAGGCCACATCGTGTGTGCTGATAGCTGTAGATTCGTGTTGGGCTTCTTCTAAAACAATGCCGTTGGCTTGCTCGATACAGCGGTCACAGATGTGGGCGTCCAAACCCGCTATTAGCAAGTTGGTGTCTTCTTTCTTTTTACCACAAAAAGAGCAGCTAAGTTGGTCGTTGTCCATGGGGTTTAGTTTCTGAGCAATACCTCATCAATCATGCCATAGGTTTTGGCTTCGGGGGCTTTCATCCAATAGTCACGGTCAGAGTCTTCATAGACCTTGTCGTAGGTCTGACCGGAGTGCTTGGCGATGATTTCGTACAATTCTTTTTTGAGTTTGAGAATCTCACGTGCGGTAATTTCAATATCCGAGGCTTGTCCTTGTGCACCTCCCAAAGGCTGATGAATCATCACCCGAGAGTGGGTCAGGCCGGAACGCTTTCCTTCTTGACCGGCACACAATAGAACGGCAGCCATAGAAGCAGCAATTCCCGTACAAATGGTAGCCACGTCAGGGCCAATAAACTGCATGGTGTCATAGATACCCAAACCGGCATACACACCTCCGCCGGGGGAGTTGATGTAAATCTGTATGTCTTTGGTCTTGTCTGTGCTCTCCAAAAACAGCAGTTGTGCCTGAATGATGTTGGCCACACTGTCGTTGATGGCGGTGCCGAGGAAAATAATCCTGTCCATCATCAAACGAGAGAAAACATCCATTTGCGCCACATTGAGCTGACGTTCTTCAATGATATAAGGAGTCATGCTGCTGACCAACTGATCGTAGTACAAACTGTTAATCCCGTGGTGTTGGGTTGCGTATTTTTTAAATTCTTTGCCGTAGTCCATGCTAAATCTTAAGATATAAAGATAAAAAAATTATGCTTTGTACGCTTCTTTTACAAAATCGTCATACTTGACCTTTTTCAGCTTGAGGTTGGCTTCAGCCTTAAAGAGATCAATCATTTTACGACTCATCAATTGGTCAGAGATTCGTTTGACCTCGTCTTGATTGCCCAAAATACGACCCGCAATGTCTTCCAACTCTTGGTCTGCCACATCGGCGCGGCCAAACTGCAGCATCTGGGTTTTGATCATTTCTTTGGCAAAAGTCTTTATTTGCTCCATGTCGATTTTGAGATCGTATTGAGACACCAATTTCGACTCTATCAACTGGTAACGAATGCCGCGCTCCGATTTTTCATATTCCGACGCCGCTTCCTCTTCGCTAAGCACTTGCTCACCCGATTGCTGTATCCACTTTCTTAAAAAAGCATCGGGCAATGAAAATTTGGTATTGTCTAAGAGATACTCCGTAACATCATTGAGCATCTTCTGGTCGGCTTGGGTAACAAACTGTTTTTCGGCATCGGCTTTGAGTTTGGCTTTGAGCTCGGTGGCATTTTTAACCACGTCTTTGCCCATGACTTTGTCAAAAAATTCTTGGTCCAAATCGGCCAATTCTCGTTTGTTGATTTCCTCGATTGTACAAGTCACCTCCACATTGAGTCCGTGTGCGCGGTCGTGATCCACACCCAACACTTGTATCAGCTTATGGTCGTCTTTAAACAAACCCTTGGTCTTAAGGGTGATCGCATCTCCTGCTTTGGCGCCTATTAATTTTTTCTTTTGGGCAGCGCTTTTTACATCGTCCACTGAAAATGTCGATTTATTATCGATGTCCTCCCCAGCAAAAGTAGCTGTTAGCTCGGCACCTGCCTCAACAGCTTCGAGGGGATGAAGACTGCCATACTGACTACGCATACGCTCGATTTGGTCATCAATCATTTGCTTATCGGCCTCGACTTGATAGTGCGTGATGGCTTTGCGACCTTTGAGTTTAAGCTCAAATTCGGGGCTAAGACCCAATTCAAAATCAAAAGCCAAAGTGTCGGCTTCCCAGTCAAAATCTGTTTTTTCTACAGGAAGTGGGTTGCCCAACAAGGCCAATTGTTCTTTGCTGATATAGTTGGAAAGAGATTCTTGCAGCATTTTGTTGACCTCATCGGCCTTAACGGCTTGTCCGTATTGTTTTCGAATGAGTCCCATTGGCACATTGCCTTTGCGGAAACCAGGGATATTGGCTCTTTTCTTGTACGAAGACAATACCGAATCGACTTTGGGGCCTAGGTCAGCCTGGTCGATGGCAATGGTGATTACAGCGTTTAGGGCATCTACGTCTTTGCGCGTTACTTGCATAGCTTTTATTTAAGTGCGCAAAAGTAACTGATTTTAATAGGTTTGGCAAGTAGTCTATTAACAGTTAAAATCTCCTAAAACCCAATAAATTCTTGAATTGTAGCAGCAAAGTCCATGGGGTTTTCGGCATGGAGCCAATGGCCGGCACGTGCTAGGGTATGAATTTGGGCTTGGGGAAATTGCGCATAGATTTGTGGGTGGTCTTGGGGTTGAACATAGTCCGAATTTTCTCCTCGAACAAAAAGCGTAGGGCCAGCATACGAATTCTCATCAGGCAAGGCCTCCATCACCTGTTCTATTTCTTGTTGTAAAACCAGAACATTGGGGCGTAAAGCGAGGCGATCGGGGGCAGTCCGCATCAAGTTTTTTAGCAAAAATTGGCGTGTGGGCCCATCTGGGACATAGGTTGCCAGTCGGTTGTCAGCCTCTTGGCGCGAACTGGGGTGGTTTTGGTGTAAGTCCATCAAGCCTGTCAAAATGGTTTGGTGGTGTACAGGGTAGGCTCGAGGCGCCATATCAGCCACAATAAGTTTTTGCACCCGTTGCGGATAGGTAGTCGCATACCACATCGCCAACTTACCGCCCATCGAATGGCCTAAAAGCACAAAAGGCTGTAGGTTATGATGCGAGACATAATACTCCAGGTCTGCGACCATGTCGGGATAAGAAAATGTGTCACTGTGAAAACTGCGGCCATGGTTCCGCAAATCCAAAAGGTGTACCTCAAAATGTGCTGCCCACGCCTTGGCATGGGTTTTCCAATTGTCCGACATCCCCAGAAGACCGTGTAAAACCACCAAAGGTGGGCCTTGTCCTTTGACTTGACTGTGAAGCAGGGTCATACGAGCTTGGCGCGGTATTGGTTGATTACATTTTCCAAACCCATATACAAGGCCTCACAAATCAGCGCGTGGCCAATAGATACTTCCTGCAAATGTGGAATGTGTTGGTGGAAAAAGGCGATGTTTTGCAGATTGAGGTCATGACCCGCGTTGAGTCCCAATCCAACCTCATGGGCTTTTTCAGCTGCCACCACATAGGGGGCGATGGCTTGTTTGGGGTCATTGGGAAATTGCTGGGCATAACCTTCGGTATAAAGCTCAATTCGGTCTGTCCCTGTGGCTTTGGCACCTTCAACTTGTTTTGAATCTGGATCTAAGAAAATTGAAGTTCGTATGCCATTGGATTTGAATTCTTGAATGACTTCTGTCAAAAAAGACTTGTGTTTGAGTGTGTCCCAGCCAGCATTGGAGGTAATGGCATCTTCAGCATCTGGAACAAGTGTTACCTGATCGGGTTTTACTGTCAACACCAAGTCTACAAATTTAGGAATCGGATTGCCTTCGATATTGAGTTCGGTTTGAACCACTTTTTTGAGGTCATGGGCATCTTGGTAGCGTATGTGGCGCTCATCGGGTCGAGGGTGGATGGTGATTCCCTGCCCACCAAAAGCCTCTATGTCTTGGGCAGCTTTCACCAGATTGGGCATATGGCCGCCTCTGGCATTGCGCAGGGTGGCGATTTTGTTGATGTTAACGCTTAGGAAAGTCATCTTTTTTTGGCAAAAATAAAACTAATATGGGGCAATGTCCCGATTTTTAGCTATTTTGCATAAAGAATCGCACTTATGCACACGATCGCTTGTAACGAAACCACTGCTTGCTTAAGAATTGGCAATAGCAAATCAGATTTTCTATTGTCTGAGCTTGTCCAAATTCTTGAAGCCAATCGAGTGGCGGTACATGGTATACAAATCTTACCTTCAGCATCAGATCAGGTAGAGGTACATATGGATGTTGAAGGGCAAGAACTCAAACACCTATTGCCAACCTTAAGGCGCTATGGGTATGCGATTTTAAGCGAACACCAAGAGGACGAATGGCTTGAAAAGCTACAATCGAATGCCTCGTATCTTGACAAATACCTATCTATATAAGCAGCCCACATGAAGATTGCTGTGTATAGCTTACTCAATTCTGAAGCTTGCCAACAAACCGTTCAAAATTTTATTTCCCATGTCCAAGAGTTGGATTTTGAGGTGTCCTACGAACAACGCATAGCGGATTGGGCAGGAAATAGTGATGGCAAAGTTTTTTCATCTTACGAAGATTTGGACAAAGACACCGACTTGTTCTTTTCAATTGGGGGCGATGGCACCTTGCTCAGGTCGCTAGAATATATACAAGATTCTGGTATACCAGTGATTGGCATCAATACTGGACGATTGGGGTTTTTGGCAACGGTCAATAAAGAAGATTTAGGGAAAGCCTTGGGTGCATTGACCGAGGGTGCGTATACCATTGAACCTCGGACTTTGCTACAGGTTTCTGTGGAAGGAGACACCACTCCCGACTTGCCCTTGGCACTCAACGAAGTGACTGTAGGGAGAAAAAACACCACTGCCATGATTACCATACACACCCAAATCAACGGAGAAAAACTCAACTCATATTGGGCCGATGGTTTTATTGTGGCCACCCCTACTGGCTCTACCGGATACTCGCTAAGCAACGGAGGTCCTCTGATTGACCCCGAAAGTCAGTCATTTGTGCTAACCCCTATCGCCCCACATAATCTCAATGCCCGCCCTATGGTTATCTCGAACGATGTTGTGGTAACCTTGAGTGTAGAGAGCCGAGAGGCAGATCATTTGCTGTCTTTGGATTCACGCATCCACTCCATTCCAACTGGCAAACACATTCGTATTAGTAAAGCTCTCTTTACCCTGAATCTTGCACGCCTAAAGTCCGATAGTTTTTATAAAACGCTACGTACCAAGTTGCATTGGGGAAAAGATCGACGTAATTAAACAATAAAATACAGTTGTTTGGGTTTGTAAGATGGATTGTGTTTTAACAAGATTTTTTTGAAAATAAGGTATGTCTTTGTTGCGTTGGTGGGAATGCAAGCCCTATATGGGCAGACGCATGAGCTGGGCCTACATCTAAATGCCACCAACTACATAGGTGAGGTTGGCGCAACTAGTTATGTCAAACCGGACCCGAGTCAACTTGGTTATGGATTGTTTTACAAAAGAAATTTTACCACGCGTTTTGCTATCCGTACAGAATTGGGGTTTGCCAACATTAGTGCCAACGACCTAGACGCTTCAGAGCCAAGTCGAGTGACACGTGGGTTTTCGTTTGAAAATAACATTGCTTATGGTGCCGCTATTTTTGAATTTAACTACTTGGATTTTGATTTAAGTAGCCTGGAACACACTTGGACCCCTTATGTGTTTTTAGGAGTGGGATACCATACGTTCAATGATTTGTTTTACGAACTCGGAAATCTTAAAGCACAATCAAACCTTAATGAATCTGCTTGGGGTGTCCCTTTTGGTTTTGGTATTAAAACCAAGTTTTCACCCTTTCTAGTACTAAGCGCAGAAGTCAAAGCTATGTATAGCTTTAGTGACAACTTAGATGGAAGTTTCCCTACCTTTGGCACCAGCAATGGTGGATTTAGTACCCGATTGAGTAATGATTGGATAATGTTTACAGGAATCACATTGAGTTATTCGTTTGGTAGGCCACCATGTTATTGCGACTAAACTATGGGACAACTTCCAAAAATAGAAATGGACAACTTGCCACGTCATGTGGCCATCATCATGGACGGGAATGGACGCTGGGCCAAATTACGAGGTCGTGCGCGGGTTTTTGGCCATAGAGAGGGAGCTAAAGCTGTTCGTAGAACCGTCGAAAGTGCAGCGCGTTTAGGAATTCCAAATCTGACATTGTATGCATTTTCAACCGAAAACTGGAATCGACCTAAACATGAGGTCAATACCCTGATGAAACTACTCGTCAATGCCTTGAAGAGCGAATTGGAGCTGATGCAAAAACACAACATTCAATTGAATGCCATTGGGCACCGATCTACCCTCCCTAAGAACGTACAAGAAGAACTTGAAGAAGTTTTGGAAGCAACTACCGATAATTCTGGTTTGGTGCTAACCCTTGCATTGAGCTATGGGGCCAGGCAAGAAATTGAACGAGCCGTCAAGGACATTTGTCATAAAGTTAAAAATAACATAATTTCTCTCGAAAATGTTGATGAAAACATAATTAATAAGCATCTTTACACGCAGAATTTACCTGACGTCGATCTGCTCATCAGAACAAGCGGTGAAGTGCGCATCAGTAATTTTCTGCTGTGGCAGATTGCTTATGCAGAATTATATTTTACAGATGAGCTTTGGCCCGACTTCAACGAAGCGTCGTTGTACAAGGCCTTGGCAGATTTTCAGGAAAGAGAAAGAAGATTTGGAAAAACAAGTGAGCAACTTGCTTAAAAATATACTGCCCTTGAACAGGCTTTTTTTATGCGCCTTTTTGCTGATTTTCGGATCAGCCATTGCACAGGATAACAACCTAGAACAAGGCAAAATATACACTTTAGGGGAAATTGAGGTCACGGGATTAAAGACTTTTAGCCCTCAAACCGTTGTTGCCTACACCGGATTACGAACGGGTCAACAGCTTCAAATACCTGGAGAAGAAATCAGTGCCGTCATCAGCAAACTGTGGAAACTGGAACTTTTTAGTGATATCAATTTTTACCTCACCAAAATAGACGGAGATACAGCTGATATTGAAATTTTTATTCAAGAATTGCCCACACTTTCTGACTTCACAATTACAGGAGTCAAAAAAGGCAAAGTAGAATCTTTAGTTGATGATACAGAGTTGAAAAAGGGCAAGAAAATCAGTGAAAATTTCTTGGCTACTACCAAAAACTATATCACCAACAAGTACCAAAAAGAAGGTTTTTTCAATACTAAAGTAACCATCGACACAAAAGCCGACACCATTGGCAATAACAACCAAAAGATGCTTATCTATGTTGACAAAGGGGAACGTGTTAAGATTAGATCCATTTCGTTTGAAGGGAATGAGGTTTTTAATGATAAAAAACTCAGAAAAAAACTTAAAAAAACCAAAGTAAAACTACCCGGTAGGTTTTGGAAAAAATCTAAGTTTATAGAAGCAGACTACAAAGAAGGGCTTACAGAGCTGTTGGATTACTACAAGGAAAACGGGTATCGTGATGCGCGTATTGTAAGCGATACGGTCGTGATTGACGGTTCTTTAATTGACATCAATGTTAAGTTATTGGAGGGTCAAAAATATTACTTTGGAAATATCAATTTCTTGGGAAATAGTGTGTATACTGATGCGCAATTGAGTCGGGTACTCGGCATCGATGAGGGCGATGTTTACAACGGGGTATTACTAAGAAAACGCATCGCAGATCCAACCAAGCCCGATGGCGAAGACCTAACCAATCTTTATCAAAATAACGGGTATTTGTTCTCCTCGGTCAATCCTGTTGAGATAAGTGCTGTAAACGATACGATCAACTTCGAAGTACGTATTATTGAGGGCAAACCTGCCTATTTTAACCGTATTACTGTCGTTGGCAATGACCGTACTAATGACCACGTTATTTACAGAGAATTGCGCACCAAACCTGGGGCCCTATACAGTAAAGACCAAGTGGTGCGTTCCGTTCGAGAACTGGGGCAACTCGGATTTTTTGATCCTGAACAAATTTCCCCTGACTTCAAAAATGTTGATCCCAATGCCGGGACCGTCGATATCGAATACGGACTGGTAGAAAAAGGCGCCAGCCAAATTGAGCTGCAAGGAGGATATGGCGGTGGTGGTTTTATCGGAACCCTTGGGCTGTCATTCAACAACTTTTCCATGCGGAACATTTGGAATAAAGAGGCCTACAAACCCGTTCCAATGGGTGACGGGCAACACATCGCTTTTGGAAACCCCACGCAAATCTCCAATGAAATAAAAATATTCT
>JBMYLY010000027.1:0-17831 GCA_049596815.1 Flavobacteriaceae bacterium
ACTATCATTTGGTGCCGAGGGGCTTGTTAGGTATACATTAGAAAAGGGCTTTTCGTCTCTAAATGCATATCCTTGGTGATTATGGTTCATGGTTACGATTGGGTTTCTAGTAATTCCGAGCCATTCGCATTGCATAACCCTCAAAATTATGGAGAATTTTTACTTTTTGAATGTGGGCATACATTTTTAACATGACTTCTTGTACTGCGTCTTGTGCTTCTTCATTCGAAATCAAATAACGACGGGACAAACGGTAGAGTTTGTCTTCGATGGGGCGCATGCGGTTTAAAAAATCTACGTCGGTCATTTGGGTTTCGGTATGACTTTTGCACGTCAATTACATAACGACTTGTCATATAATTTGTTACATTTTACAACAAACTTACTACTTTTAAAGTCTCAACTGATTTTTATGAAACACTTAGGCTATCTCTTTTTGGCAATCGTATTCTTACTTTCATGTAGCGATGACGATGACAATATCCGACCGGTTGAAAACGATTTGGAGGTTGAAGATTTTGTTTGGGAAGCACTCAACACTTTCTACTACTGGCAATCCGAAATAGCGGATTTGGACGACAATCGCTTTTCTTCCAACAAAGAGTATGCGACTTTCCTAAGCGGTTTTGGCGGTGCCCCCGATGCATTGTTCAACCACTTGATGTCTGCTGAGGATCGTTTTAGCTTTATAACAGACGATTACGTAGCCTTGGAAAACCTCTTGAATCGTGTCAGCAAAACCAGTGGTATGAAATACGGACTGGTAGAAGTTGCGCCAGACTCTGAAGAATTTATTGGGTTTGTTCGTTATGTGCTCCCTGGAACCGATGCTGACAATAAAGGACTAAAGCGAGGCGATTTGTTTTGGGGTGTAGATGGGACCCAACTCACAAAAACGAATTACAAAGAGTTGTTGAGCAGTGATCGTGATGGGTACACCCTCAACTTTGCCTCTGACACAAGTGGTACGCCAAGCGGAACATCGCTAACGCTCTCCACAGCCGTAGTGCAAGAAAATCCGGTGCACAAGGAAAAGGTCATCGAGTTAAATGGTCAAAAAGTTGGATATATGATGTACAATGCGTTTTTGTCCTCTCAAGAAACAGAATTGGAAAATGCTTTCCAAACATTTCAAAATGCCAATATTGATCATTTGGTCATGGATTTTCGCTACAATCCTGGAGGTTCCGTGGGTACAGCTATCAAAATGGCAAGTATGATCACAGGACAATTTGACGGAGACGTGTTGGCTCAAACCCAACACAACGACAAACTCAACAGTTGGAACGAATCTCACTTGTTTGAAAATCTCGCTACCAAACTTAACATGAGTAAAATCTATGTCATTGTAAGCCAACAAACCGCCTCAGCAAGTGAGCTGGTCATCAATGGACTCAGGGCACATATTGATGTTGTGCTAGTGGGGGGAACGACCGTGGGAAAAAATGTAGGCTCCTACACCATTTATGATTGGATCAATAACGATGGAGACAGAAACCCTAACCACACTTGGGCCATGCAACCCATAGCCTTTAAAATCACAGATAAAAACGGAAACGCTGACTTTGCTGACGGATTCAATCCCGATGTGATTCAAACAGAAAGCATTGGAAATTTGGGCGTGTTGGGTGATGTCAATGAACCCTTGCTCAACCGCACCCTAAATCAAATAGGGTTGTTACCAAAAAAATTATCGGGAAAGCAAAAATTTTCGCAATCTCTGCCACCCAGGCAGTTTGTCAACACAGAAGCGCCTTTATTGATTCAGTTCCTTTCTGAAGACCAACAATCTAAAACGGAAGTTCGACACCTATTCGAAAATTACGGCCCAAAGTGGTGAAGCCGCTGATCTCTTCATAGTGTTCGTCAAAAATGTTGTTTACAGAAAGTTGTAGTCTCAAATCCGTCTTTGTAAAACTGTAGCGGGCCGTCAAATCCCACAACTGGTAGGAGTCCAGAGCTACAGTGTTTCCCGAAACCAAGTCGTTTCGTGAGCCTGTGTACTGATAGTTTGTCACCAATTGCATATTGTCCAAAGCCTGATAGCGAAATGATAGGTTCGCTTTATGTTTAGGAATACGCAAGGCAACCTCATCTTTTTTCTCTGTGAAGGTATAGTTTGCATCAAGATCCAACTTGGGCATCAAAGAGGCATTGAATACAATCTCGAGGCCGTGTACTCGAAAATCTTCGGTTGTGTTGAGGTATCTGAAAGTGGTTAAATCATAGGCTACAAAATTTTCTTCATGTCTGTTAAAATAGACCAAGCCGAATTGGCTGTCATTATGAAACAAAAAATCCGTTCCTAGCTCTAGAGAGGTATTGGTTTCAGGCAACAGGTCTTGGTTTCCAGAATAGATGTCAAATAGCTTAAACAAAGAGGGTGCTATAAAGGCTGTGCTGGTTCCGGCATACAATCGCAAATCAAAATTGTTTCCCTCGAACAAAAAACAGGGATTGATGTGATAGGTCCATTGGCTGCCATAAAGGCTGTGGTCGTTCCAGCGTGCGCCAACTTGTGCCTGAAAAGCACCACTACCTTTGTAGAGTATATTGACAAAAGGATCAAAAAGATCGATGCGAGAAAGCCCTTGGGATTCTTGTCGTTGGTGATGAAGCCCCAGCAATGCTTGAAAATCTTTGGTCAACTCGGTTGTATAAACCAATTCCATAGTGCGGTTGTTGGCTTCTTTTTGAGAAGGGTATTCAGATTCAAATTCACGTTCTGACTTGGTCCATGAGATAGATGCTGTAAGGGTTGCTTTGTTGAGCTGCCACTCGGGGCGCATGCCCAAGGTTTGGAAACGACTTGTGAAATGATTGTCAGCATCGGCCAAGGCGGGGAAAGTATCATCGTACCCCGTTTGAAAATAGGATCGTTGTGCCAAGGTGCTAACACGAAGTTTAGGGGTCAACTGCGACGACAAATATCCGTTAAAGTTTAATCTGTTGACAGGGTCCTCTTCTGTACCCAATACTGCCGACATACCTTCTACACTATGGCGAGATATGGAAATATCAAATTGGGTTTTTGTGCCTCCGCCTTTGAGTTGCAATTGATGCAAAACATCATCGGCCGAGCGGATGGACTCGTCTTGGGTATTGTTGGTCGCGAAATAAGAACGCCAACGGCCTTCAAAAGGCGTGGTTTGTTGGCGGCGGGTGGTAATTTTGATGACAGCTGTGGCTGCTGAACTCCCATAAAGACTACTCGAAGCACCTTTCAAAATCTCAACTGAAGCGACAGATGAAAGGTCGATAAGTCGTAAATCAAAATCGTTTTCAATCTGTGAAGGGTCAGATACAGGTATCCCGTCGATAATTACCAAGACTTGGCGGTTGTTTCCACCCCTAATAAAATAGCCCAAATTGTTACCCGCATGGGTGTTGGCGCCATTGATATGAATTCCAGCCTGATGAGAGAGCAAATCGGCCAAAGTTCCGCCCAAAAATGGAGCAATGTCTTTTTGGGTGAGCTTGACAACCGACCGCCCAGAACGTTCTTTGGGTCGTTCAAAACGTGAATCGGTTACGATAACTTCATTGAGTTTTTGGGGTTGTTGGGCAATAGCTAGGTTGGAAGCAACAATAGCCAACGCCAAAACGCAGTAGGTTTTAGTACGCATAAAAAAAATAAAATGTTAATAAATACTATTTTGCTATTGCCTTATCCCGAAGCTTTAGCAATCTATCCGTTTGGGCAGGTCTCCTGACTCGCACCTACTTTGTGGCCTTCCCGGAAAATCCAGTGGCATGAAGCAAAGCGTTGGCGGTGCTTACAGTTGCGGGAACAGTTTCGGAATTGCACCGAATTCCCTTTTCATTCACTGTGAACGATTGCCCACAGCAAAACCCAATCGGATGGGCAAGATACAAATAAGAAGCTATGTATTTTGAAAAAGGTAAAAAAAGAGTAGCTTTGACCTAAATTGCTATTATGCCTACAATTACATTCTCCAAAAAAGAAAAAGTTTTGGCCAGTTTTATACTGGTAGCCGCCCTTACGCGTTTGTTGCCGCACCCACCCAACTTTGCGCCCATTACTGCTATGGCGCTTTTTTCGGGTGTGTTTTTTGACAAAAAAGCAATAGCGTTTTTAGTGCCTCTTTTAGCTATGGTGCTTTCCGATCTGTTTTTGGGCTTTTACACCATATCGCTATTTGTGTACCTTTCCTTTTTCTTTATAACGTTGTTAGGTCGCTGGATGAAAAAAGTACACATAGGAACTGTACTCATAGGGAGTAGTTTGTTTTTTGTGGTGTCCAATTTGGGGGTATGGTTGTTGCGCTACCCACCCACGATAGAAGGCTTACTTACATGCTTTACCTTGGCCATTCCCTTCTTTGGAACAGCCTTGTTGGGCGATGTTTTCTATAGTATTGTGCTTGTATATGGATTTAAGGCAGCCGAAAAACGCTTCCAACTGGCTTAACTTTCTTCTTGCTGATGTGGACGTTCCAGTAGGTTGGCCTCATAGGCTAAACCCTGTTCCCCAGATGTGATTTTGACAATGTCTTTATCAATTTTACGAAATGCGCCACTAGTGGCGTTGTAATGACTCACTGCGGTACCCAAAGTTTTGCCTAGCTTCTCGTGGTAGATTTGGTAGGCATTTAGGTGTTGGGTGAGTTTATCCACATTGTTGAGAATGTCTTGAATAGACTTTTCAATTTTCAAATTATTGAGTGCCTTCACAGTGATTTGTAACATGGGGAACAAGCTCATAGGCGACACGATCATCACCTTTTTGGAATAGGCATAGTTCACCAAATCACGAGAATTAATTTTAAGACTACCTACCCGACTATTGAGGAGATCTTGATAGAGACCATCGGCTGGTATAAACATGTAGGCATAATCGGTGGTCTTTTCTGTAGGTCGTATGTATTTGGCGGTTTCGTCTATGCGTGCTTTGATGTCAGACTTGAATAAACCCTCAAGTTTTTGAATTTCTTGAGAATCGCTACTCTCAATCATTTTGTTGTAGTTGTCTAAGGCAAACTTGGCATCAACAGGAATAATAAACTGTCCTACTTTCACTACAGCATCCACAATGTCCCCATTTTGAAAGCCGTGTTGCATGCTGAATAGTTCAGGAGGTAGCACATTGGCTAAAAGGTTTTCAAGTTGAATTTCACCTAGTATACCTCGCTGTTTGGAATTTCCCAAAATCTTTTCTAAGGTTTTCATCTGGTTGGCAAAATTTAGCACCTGCTCATTGGTTCCTTTAATCTTGACCAATTCAGAGGTGACCTCTTTGATGACCTTGTTGGACTCGGTAAACTGGCGTTCCATATTGCGCTTGGAACTCTCTTGAAACTCATTGATGTCCTTATTGATTTCCTTGAGTTTGTTCTCAATTTCCAAACGACTCGATTGGGAATTTTTATCGACTTCTTTGCGGATTTCTTGAATTTCATTGCGCAAACTTTCGTTGAGCTGCACTAACAACTCGCTCGAACCACCGTTGTTTTTATTCCTAAATACAAACAAAACAACCACAGCCACCAAAATAGCAACAAGTAATATGGTATCCATGAAAAAATCTATTGCCTAAAAATACACAATAAAAGCCGTAATGACCTACTTACTAAGGTACATTTTACGACGGGCGTATAGATCGTAAAACTCGTCGTCTTTAAGACTGTCTATAAACAAAATACTCTCACCCGTACTCTTCATTTCAGGGCCGAGTGCCTTGTTGACATTCGGGAATTTGTTAAACGAGAAAACTGGTTGTTTGATGGCAAAGCCTTCCAAATGGGAGGTGTAATCAAAGTCCCCTACCTTATTTTTGCCCAACATTACCTTAGTGGCGTAGTTGACAAACGGCTGTTGCTTGGCTTTGGCAATAAAAGGCACCGTTCTGGAGGCTCTAGGGTTGGCTTCTATGATATACACGATGTCGTCTTTGATAGCAAACTGCACATTGATCAGCCCTACGGTATTGAGTGCCAAGGCAATATTCTTCGTATGGTCTGTAATTTGTTGCATTACAAAGTCCCCTAAGTTGAAAGGAGGCAAAGTGGCATTGGAATCGCCCGAGTGGATTCCACAAGGTTCTATGTGTTCCATGATACCGATTATCTCTACGTTTTCCCCATCACAAATGGCGTCGGCCTCAGCCTCGATAGCGCCATCCAAATAGTGGTCTAGCAGTAGCTTGTTGTTTGGAATTTTCTGTAATAAATCAACTACGTGAGCTTCCAAATCTTCTTTGTTAATTACGATTTTCATCCCTTGACCACCCAATACATAAGAAGGACGTACTAGAATCGGAAAATTGAGCTTATCAGCCAAGTCCAAGGCTTGCTCTGGTGTTTCAGCCACACCAAACTCGGGATATGGAATGTTGTTTTCTTTCAACAAAGTAGAAAAACTTCCTCGGTCTTCAGCCAAGTCCAAAGATTGGTAAGAAGTACCCATGATTTTGATGCCGTATCGGTCTAACTTCTCGGCAAGTTTGAGAGCCGTCTGACCGCCCAACTGTACAATCACACCCTCAGGTTTTTCATGCTGGATGATGTCGTAGATATGCTCCCAAAATACCGGCTCAAAGTAAAGTTTGTCTGCCGTATCAAAGTCTGTAGAGACGGTTTCAGGGTTACAGTTAATCATCACCGTTTCATAATCGGATTCTGCGGCCGCCAAAACTCCGTGTACACAGCAATAGTCAAACTCAATTCCTTGACCTATTCTGTTAGGACCACCCCCCAATACGACAATCTTTTTCTTATCAGTGACTATGCTTTCGTTGGCAACGGTGATAGTACCATCGGGTTGTTGAACTTCTTCTTCGAATGTCGAATAATAGTAAGGTGTTTGAGCCTGAAACTCGGCTGCACAAGTATCCACAAGTTTGTACACTCTTTTGATACCTAGGTCATTTCGCTTGTTGTAAACCTCACTCTCCAGACAACCCAACATATGTGCAATTTGGCGATCCGCAAAACCTTTTTGCTTGGCCTCTAAAAGAAGGGGTTTTGAAATCTCATCAATGCTTTTGGTTGAAATTTCGACTTCCAATTTATAAAGCTCCTCATATTGTTTGAGATACCACATGTCTATTTTGGTAATCTCATGAATTCGTTTTAGAGAAATACCCATCTGTATGGCATCATAAATAACAAATACACGATCCCAAGAAGCATGCGTAAGTTTACTAATGACGGTTTCATAATCGGTATATCCTTTGCCGTCAGCACCCAAACCATTGCGTTTGATTTCGAGTGACTGGGTGGCTTTGTGTAAAGCTTCTTGGAATGAACGTCCAATTCCCATAACCTCACCTACAGCTTTCATCTGCAAGCCAAGCGTTCTGTCTGACCCTTCAAACTTATCGAAGTTCCAACGTGGTATTTTGACAATCACATAGTCCAAAGTAGGCTCAAACAAAGCTGAGGTGGATTTTGTTATCTGATTGTCCAACTCGTCAAGGGTATATCCAATGGCTAGTTTAGAAGCCACTTTAGCAATGGGATATCCGGTGGCCTTACTCGCCAAAGCCGAGGAGCGTGAAACACGCGGATTGATTTCAATCGCAATAATGTCCTCCTTTTCATCTGGACTCACTGCAAATTGTACGTTACAACCACCTGCAAAATCTCCAATGCTGCGCATCATCTTGATGGCCATGTCACGCATTTTTTGGTAGGTTCTGTCAGAAAGTGTCATCGCAGGAGCTACTGTGATAGAATCTCCCGTATGTATCCCCATAGGGTCCATGTTTTCTATAGAACAGATGATAACTACATTGTCGTTGTGGTCTCGAAGAAGCTCCAATTCGTATTCCTTCCAACCCATCATTGCTTTATCGATCATCACCTCGTGTATGGGAGAAATTTCCAAACCGCGACGCATAAGCTCATCAAAATCTTCTTCCTCATACACAATAGCAGCACCCGCACCGCCAAGTGTGTAGGAAGCCCTAATACACAATGGGAAGCCAAATTGCTGGGCGATTTCTTTTCCTTTTAAAAAGGAAGTTGCGGTAGCTTGAGGCGCCATTGGCACACCTATTTTGCCCATGAGCTCACGGAACTTTTCGCGATCTTCTGTAATGTTTATCGCGTTAATGTTTACTCCTATTAGCTTTACGTCAAAATCTTTCCAAATGCCTTTTTCGTCAGCTTCAATACATAGGTTAAGGGCCGTTTGTCCACCCATAGTGGGCAATACGGCATCTATTTGTGGATGCTCTTTAAGAATTTTTATGATGGATTTTGTAGTCAATGGCAACAAATACACATGATCTGCCATAGAAGGATCAGTCATGATGGTTGCTGGATTGGAATTGATCAAAATGGTTTCTACACCATCTTCCTTGAGCGATCGCAAGGCTTGAGAACCTGAATAATCGAACTCACAAGCTTGTCCAATGATAATGGGACCTGAGCCTATAATTAAAATACTTTTGAGGTCGGTACGCTTCGGCATGTGTTCTTTTGGCTTTATAAAATTTTAGTGCGAAATATATATAAAAAAAAGGTGTTACTGAAAACAGGAACACCTTTGTTTATCCAACTTTTATTCACTTATTTTTTGTGTCTTGGTTCTGAGGATACAGACAATTTTTTACGGCCTTTGGCGCGACGTGAGGCTAGTACCTTGCGGCCGCTGACTGAGGCCATGCGCTCTCTAAAACCGTGTTTGTTTCGGCGCTTTCGTTTTGAGGGTTGAAATGTTCTTTTCATAACGTCTGTATGTAACTTGTTTGTAAACGGCTGCAAATATACAATAATATAAACCTAAATCAAGAGTGTTTCCACAGGAATTAATTACTTTTGGAGCGATCAAAATAAAATTTATGTACCCAAAGTTTATAAAAATTGTACTTGCTGTGGCATCTTTGGCCTATGCGGTCTATCAATTTACAGAAGAATCCATCGGTAACGGTATTGCACTTATTTTTTTGGCCGGAATTTTTGTTTTTCTCTACTTCAAAAACGAAATCATATTGTTGGCTTTTTTGCGACTGCGCAAACAAGACTTTGCAGGCACTGACAAATGGCTGAATCGCATCAAAAATCCTGAATCCGCTCTCACACCCAAACAAGTTGGATATTACCATTTTCTCAAGGGAGTTATCACTTCTCAAAGCAATCTCACTCAGGCAGAAAAATATTTTAGAAAAGCCATTAGCCTAGGTCTGAGTATGAAACACGATTTGGCCATGGCCAAATTGAGCCTAGCGGGAATTGTGATGCAAAAAAGACGCAAGCGCGAGGCTACAACGCTTATCAACGAGGCCAAAAAACTTGACAAACAGGGTTTGATGTCAGATCAAATCAAAATGATGCAACAGCAGATGAAAAAACTCTAAGGGTTTTTGACTGCTATTTGATAAGGTTTTCTCGATTTATTATTCAGGTGAGGCTCCAACAACCACGGGTTGAGCAGTTTTAGTTCTTTGTAATTCATATCAAAATCATCAGCGAAGTTGGCCAGTGATACTATGGCGGTATCTACATCAACCAATCTAATGTTTTGTGGTGTATATTTTTGTTGGTTGGAAAGATCGAAGCCGTATACCTCGGGGTTTTCAAACAGTAGTTTCGCTGCCAAAATTCTAAATACATACCTGCCTGTTTCCTCTCCAAACAACAAATCGTAATAATTGTCGGCCTGTTGATAATCCAAATAGCGCGCTACCCTGCTGCGTCCAGCATTGTAAGCAGCGGCGGCTAGTGTCCAACTTCCAAATTTGTCGTAAGCTTTTTTGAGGTATGTACAGGCTACTTTGGTGGAAAGTTCTAAGTGTAAGCGCTCATCCACGTTGGCGTTGACTTCCAGCCCGTATTCACGGGCCGTAGCACGCATAAGCTGCCAAAACCCTTTGGCTCCCGCAGGCGAAGTAGCATTGATCAGTCCACTTTCAATGACTGCCAAATATTTAAAGTCATCTGGGATGCCATAAGAGGACAAAATGGGTTCGATAATGGGAAAATATTTTTCAGCTCGTTTGAGCATTAAGATGCTATTCGAATGCCAAAAGGTATTGACCAACAACTCACGATCCATGCGCTCATATACATCGCTCGAACCCAAAGGAACCGTCTCACCAGCGAAGTCGAGTTGGGAGGGCACAGCAGGCACTTTGACAGGGTCGGGCATATTGGAATCTTTGGTGCTCATTGATACAAAGAAAGTTGTAGCAAGCACACCAAATATGAGAAAAACAAGGGTTTTTTTAAACATCGTTGGGCAATTTTTAACCTAAAATAAAACGAAGTGGTTAATTATCCAAAATAAGTTTGGGCAAATGCTCATTGAACCACTTGGCGCGGTTGATTATCATTACATGGGTGCCTTTGGAAACCGAAATGTAATCTTTGATGTTAAAAACAGGAAAAACAACATCGAAGGTTCCGTGAATATGCACAACATCAGGATCTGGCTTCTCACGATCCCACTGAAAAAAAGCTTCTAGAGCCCAATCCAAATAAGATTCGTTTCGCACTGATAAATATTTTTTGTGAAGATCCATTTGTTTTTTGGCAGAAGGACCAAACACAAAGCCAATTAAATCTTCCACGTTATCAACCCATTGCGTGGGGAACAAGCGATATGCTTTGGTTTTTCTCGCCAAACGCATGTGAATAGGAAGTTCGTGATAGGTCTTTACGCTCGAGATGATGATGACCTTTCTGCATTTTATAATTTGCGCCAATTCTTGTACTACCAAACCACCAAAGGAAACTCCCAACAATACCGGATTGGGGTGTGTTATTTTTTGACACAAGCGCTGGGTGTATTCCTTTAGGGTTTCTTTGGGTAAAGGATCTACCCAGCTAAGCTTATGGATTACAAAAGGTTTGGGCAAGCGAATAAAGTCAAAGATTTTGGGATTCGCTGCCATACCTGGCATACAATACACATGAATGGGGTCTTGCGATGACATTAGAAAAATCTCTTTTTTAAATTTTCATTAAATTTGCAAAAAAATTTGGTTATCCTCTATGGAAGTTACTGACAATTCCTTTTTGCGCCAGTTTGAAACCGAAACCGATTTGGGTTTGGCTAAAATTGAATACGCCCAACAAGAACGCAAGATATTCTTGACCAAATTGGTGATGCCTGACAATCATGGGGATACCGATTTTAAAGAGGAATTTATCAAAGAAGTTCTTTCCATCATTCAAGACCGAAATGTCAGTATGATGCCCACAAGCCCTGACATTGTGAGTTTTGTGCGCAAAAACAAGCGCTACCGCAGTATGTTACCTGTGGGCGTGCGCATCTAAACCACAACCTCTTTCGGCTGTATCCTTACAAATCCTGTATCGTCAATTTCGTTGAGTGAAACCTCCAACAGTTGGTTTTGAAAACTTGGGTTCCATGGCATGCGAACTTTTACATAATTCTCTGTAAACCCTTGTATATAGCCAGCTTTGTTTTCAGATTCAAACAACACTGTTTTGGATTTACCAAGTTGACTTTGATAAAAAGCATGGCGTTTCTTGGCAGACAATCCACGCAACAACTTGCTGCGTTTGTGACGGGTTTTTGAGTCAACCACACCCTTCATCAATGCGGCAGGGGTATTGGGACGTTCAGAATAGGTAAACACATGGAGGTAAGATACATCCAAATCGTTTAAAAAATGATAGGTATCCAAAAAGTGGTCTTCTGTCTCTCCCGGAAAGCCTACAATGACATCCACACCAATACAAGCATCGGGCATGGTGCTTTTTATCAAAGCGACCCTGTCAGCATAGAGTTCGCGCTGGTAACGGCGGCGCATTTTTCCAAGTATTTCGTTGTTACCACTCTGTAACGGCACATGGAAGTGCGGCACAAAAGTTTTAGACTGTGCAACAAAACGTATGAGCTCCTCATTGAGCAAGTTGGGCTCTATGGATGAGATTCGCAAACGATCAATGCCTTCAACAGCGTCTAGGGCTTGTACCAACTCTAAAAATGTGTGTTCGTGCTTTTTATTGCCAAACTCCCCCTTGCCATAGTCTCCGATATTGACCCCTGTGAGGACTATCTCTCGGATGCCCTGGCGCGCGATTTCACGGGCCTGTGATAAGATATTTTCCAAACGGTCACTTCTGGAAATTCCACGTGCCAAAGGGATGGTGCAGTAAGTGCATTTGTAATCACAACCGTCTTGCACCTTTAAAAAAGCACGTGTTCGCTCCCCAATAGCATAGCTACTTACATAAAAGTCGGCATCATCTATATCGCAGGCATGTACTTGGGCAGGTGTTTCTTTGGATAGGTCCTCAAGGTAGGAGACCACATTGAATTTTTCTGTAGCTCCCAAAACCAAATCGACTCCGTCTACAGCAGCAAGGACTTCGGGTTGCAATTGGGCATAACACCCCACTGCAATGACAAAGGCTTTTGGATTGCGCTTATGGGCCTGACGAACGGTTTGAGCGAATTTTTTATCGGCGTTTTCAGTAACCGAACAGGTGTTGATCACGTACACATCTGATGAAGTTTCAAACGGAACTCTTGTGTAACCTACCGCTTCGAATTTGCGTGCCAAAGTCGAAGTTTCTGCAAAATTGAGTTTACAGCCCAAGGTTTGAAAAGCCACCGTTTGATTTGACACAACTTCTTTTTTTAAGTCCTATTTTTACGTGGCAAATATATCATCATTTATGAGCATGCTCAAATTTCGTTTTGTTTTGCTAGGGTTGTGGTTTTGCCTCATTGGATGTGTGTTGAGTTGTGAATCAAAAAATAACAACTCGGACAAAGATATTTTTAGATACAACTCCCACGAAAACATCAATACGTTAGATCCGGCTTTTGCACGCGATTTACGCAGCATTTGGGCCATGAATCAGATTTTCAATGGCTTGGTGCGTTTGGATGACAGCCTAGTTGTGCAACCAGATATCGCCAAAAGCTGGGAAATTCTTGATCGTGGAACTACCTACAGATTTGTGCTTCGTGATAATGTATATTTTCATGAATCCGAGACTTTGTTTGGCGAGCAAATAACACGCAAGGTCGTGGCCGATGATTTTGTGCACAGTTTTGACAGACTGAGCGACCCACGTCTTGCCTCGCCAGGAATGTGGACGCTAGATCAGGTTTCTGATTACAAAGCTGTGAATGACAGTGTTTTTGAAATCAAGCTCAAAAAACCTTTTAGCCCTTTCTTGGGAATCTTAAGCATGAAGTACCTAAGTGTAGTACCCAAAGAGCTGGGTGATGTTAGAGATTATCCTGTTGGAACCAATCCCATAGGTACAGGGCCTTTCTACGTCAAGGCGTGGATGCAAAACCTAAAACTGGTTTTGCGCAAGCACCCCAAATATTTTGAAAGAGATGAAAACGGAACCTCCCTACCCTATTTGGAGGCGGTAGCTATTACTTTTGTGCCCGATAAACAAAGTGAATTTTTACTTTTTCTTCAAGGAAAACTAGACATGCTGAACAGTTTAGATGTGTCTTACAAGGATGAATTGTTGAGCAAAAACGGCCAGTTACACGTTCGTTATAAAGATAAATTTCAACTTCTAAGATCCCCATTTTTGAATACAGAATATATAGGCATCTATATGGATTCTGAAATTCCAGAAATCCAATCCAAAGCACTGCGCCAAGCCCTTAACTATGCCATCGACAGAAAGGAAATGGTTCAGTTTCTAAAAAACAATATTGGCCATCCTGCGGACAAGGGATTTGTTCCCAATGGGCTGAATAATAAGTTGGCTGTAAATGGGTATGAGTACAATCCCGATAAAGCCATCGAATTGATTCAGGAGTTTAAGCGAAATCACAACCACAAAACACCAGAACTCACCCTATCAACGGATGCCAACTACGTGGATTTGTGTACCTATCTTCAACATGCTTTTGAAAAAGTAGGAATAAAATTGGACGTAGAGGTGATGCCACCTGCTGCGCTGCGGCAAGCAAAAACCAACGGAAAAGTCGCTTTGTTTCGTGCGAGTTGGGTGGCCGATTATCCAGACCCCGAAAACTACTTACTCCCTTTTTTTAGCGATAATTTTACCCCAAACGGACCCAATTACACCCATTTTTCAAACGCTGAATTCGATCAGGAATACACGGCAATGATTCAAACCACAGATTCTGAAGAAAGAAACAAAAAACTCACTCATTTAGATCAATTGCTGGTAGAAGAAGCCCCTTTTGTGGTTTTGTATTATGATGAAGCACTGCGTTTTTTACAACCCAATGTAAAAGGCATGCATGTCAACCCTGTCAATATGTTGGAGTTGAAAAAAGTCTACAAAGAGTGATTATTTTCTATGAGACGCTGTTTGGCTAAAAATATCCGCAAGTGTGTTTTCATAGGACTTCTCTAACTCGCGGTTGCGGCGCTGCATCATGAGTCGCGCCGTTTTTTGAACCTTGTCAAGTTTGTTCTCAACGAACCCTTGCGCTCCACCCCTTGAAAAACTTGGGATAAAGGTGCGGGGGAATCCACTTCCAAAGATATTGCAGCCCACACCAACGGTAGTTGCTGTATTAAAAGTAGTATGAATGGCGCATTGAGAGTGGTCTCCCATCAACAAACCACAAAACTGAAGACCTGTATCTGTAAAACCTTGCTCAGGATAGCTCCACGCTTTGACATTTCCATAATCGTTTTTCAGGTTGGAAGCGTCAGTAGCAGCCCCAATATTGCACCACTTCCCTATGACCGCATTGCCCAAAAACCCGTCATGCCCTTTGTTGGAAAATCCGAAAAACACAACGTTGCTAAGTTCGCCTCCGACTTTCACTTCGGGCCCCAAGGTAGTGTCGCCGTAAATCTTTGTACCCATTTTTACAACCGTATTTTTTCCTACATACAGAGGTCCACGCAGCATGCTGCCCTCCATAATTGTAGCACCATCATCGATGTATATGGGTCCTGCTTGGGTGTTGAGCGAAACGCCTTCCATCTCTACATCCGAGCCGATAAAAAGGTTTCCATTACCCAAAAGCGTATTGGTTTCAGAGGGTAAAACAGTCGTTTTGCCTTTTGTGAGCAGCTCAAAATCGCGATGCAGCGCAAAGCCATTGTGAGTGAACAAATCCCATGAGAATTTGATACGCCTAAAATGACTACCGGACAACACTATGGTATTATAATCATCCAAACCATCTTCGTCAGAAGTAAGCGCGCCATGATAGGCCAAGAGTTGACCCTCAAACATCAATTTTTGTTTGGGTTTAAGAGACATGACCGTTTCAACAAACACATCGTCTGGCACACAAGATGCCAACACACAAAAGTCAGCTGTTTGTACAAGATCCTCTTGTAGGTAAGTTTGTGTTTCAACACTGATTTCGGCCCCTGTAAGCAAGGCCCACCTGTCCCTGAATGTCATCATGCCCATAAACAAATCTGCAACAGGTCGTACATATACAAATGGCAACAAGAAATCTCGATCAGAACCGTCAAACAAACGAATGTGCATGGGTGGCTTTCTGTGGTAAAAATAAAAAAAAACCTCTCAAATGATGAGAGGTTTTCTAAATATGGTTAGCACAAGTTATTTCTTAAACTTGGCATATTTGTTTTTGAACTTATCGATACGACCTGCAGTATCTACCAGTTTGGCCTTACCAGTGTAGTATGGATGTGATGTTCTTGAAATTTCAAGCTTCACCAGTGGATATTCTACACCATCTACTTCAATGGTCTCTTTGGCATTGGCTGTTGACTTGGTAATAAAGACATCATCATTGGACATATCTTTAAAAGCGACAAGCCTGTAATTTTCTGGATGAATACCTGTTTTCATAGGGGTATCGTTTTAAACGCCTGCAAATTTAATGGTTTTTCATAATTTTACCACATACAAACCAAAAAAAATACAACCATGACATCAAACACACCACAAATTCGGAACTACGCATACAAATACGGTCTTATCTACGGAGCCATTACCATCGTTTTCAGCTTGATGCTCCACATCATGGACCTAACCTATTCGGGTTCCAATTTCCCTCAAATATTTGGCTATGTATTGTTGGCTGTTCTCATTATTTGGGCCGTTGTATCATTTCGCAAGTACAATCAAGGCAAACTCAGCGTTGGACAAGCCACCAAAATCGGTACGGCAACCGCACTCATTAGTGCCATCATCACTGTTTTGTATATAATCGTTTTTGCAAATGTGATAGAACCAGACTTTGCAGAAAAACTCGGTGAACTTACCAGTGAACAACTAAGAGAGAAAGCACCCCAACTGACCGAAGATCAAATCGCCCAACAGGTAGCCATGCAAACAAAGTTTTTCTGGGTGAGCTATCCTTTCATTTTGATTGTATACTCGCTATATGGACTCGTATTGGGCTGGATTACAGGTTTGTTCACCAAAAAAGCATAACACTGCATTCCATTGACAAAAAAGAATAACGAAAAAGATATCAGTGTAGTGATTCCGTTTCTGGATGAAGCGGAGTCGTTGCCTGAACTTTACAACCAGCTACTGGAAGTATGTGAAGCTTCCCAGTGGGACTATGAACTCATCTTTGTAGATGACGGTAGTAAGGATGGTGGCTGGAAACACATCAAGGAATTTTGTCAAAAAAACAAAGCGGTTGTAGGCATACGGATGGCTCGAAATTTTGGAAAATCCCAAGCATTTCATGCAGGTTTTTTGCAAGCCAAAGGAAGCATCGTCTTTACCATGGACGCTGACCTTCAAGACAACCCTTATGAAATACCTTCTATGTTTCAAAGAATGGTCAATGAAGATTTGGACATACTGTCGGGCTGGAAGAAAAAACGTTATGATTCAATCCTGTTTAAAAATATCCCCTCCAAAATTTTTAATTGGGCCGCACGCGGTCTTTCCGGAATCAGACTTCACGATTTCAACTGTGGACTAAAGGCCTATCGCTCAGAAGTTATTAAAACCATCAATGTTCATGGGGAAATGCACCGCTATATCCCTATGTTGGCCAAACATGCAGGCTTTGATGCCATCAATGAGCAAATAGTCAAGCACCAAGCACGCAAATACGGCACAACTAAGTTTGGCGCAGACCGATTCATCAAAGGGTTTTTAGACTTGTTGACATTGTGGTTTATCCACAGATTTGGCAAGCGACCTATGTATTTTTTTGGATTGGTTGGGTCCGTGATGCTGCTGGTGGGTTTTGGGTTTGCAATCTTTCTAGGCATTGATAAATTGTACTTGGACATATCCGGCAGGCTCATCACCCAGCGACCCGAGTTTTTTATTGCCCTAACTACCATGATATTAGGGAGTCAATTTTTCTTAGCGGGCTTTCTAGCAGAAATGATTTTAAGACTTCGCCACAAAACACCCAACTACACGGTCGCTGAAGTGCTGTAAAAAAGCTTCCAAACCAATTGGTTTGACTAAATTTGCCAAGCGTAAAAATTTGCAATGAGTAACAATTACACGGAACGTGCCCTTGTATGGCAAAAAGCTCCTTTTGACAACAAAACCCAACAAGAAGTACAAGCACTAAGCCAAGATCTCACAGCGCTGGAAGATGCTTTTTACAAAGATTTGGAATTTGGCACAGGCGGAATGCGCGGTGTCATGGGGGTAGGCACCAACAGAGTCAACAAATACACCTTTGGGCGCAATACACAAGGCTTAAGCCAATACCTCAAACAACAATTTCCCAATGAGCCCATCCGTGTCGTAATCGGCTATGACTGCAGACATCAGAGTGATACCTTGGCAAAAACGGTGGCTGATATTTTTAGTGCAAACGATATCGATGTTTTTTTGTTTTCGGCACTTAGACCCACTCCGGAGGTCTCATTTGCCGTACGCCACTTAGACGCGCATTGTGGTGTCATACTCACTGCCTCACACAACCCCCCTGAATACAATGGTTATAAAGTTTACTGTCAAGACGGCGGT